>DATDAP010000258.1:0-7179 GCA_036525335.1 Microlunatus sp.
GGGTGGAGCCCGCTAGACCTGCTGGTTCACCTCGGCGGAGTCGAGCGACATTGGTTCGCCTTCACGCTGGCCGGCGATGTGACCGATGCACCGGCTCGACCCGGCGAGCCCACGACGCTGGCCGAGGCCATCGAGTCCTACCGCGCCGAGTGCCGCAGATCCGACCGGATCCTCGCCCGGTTCCGGCTCGATGATCCGCTGACCCTCCAACCGGACGAGCTGGTCGGCGAAGTCACCACCGTTCGCGGAGTGCTGCTGCACGCCATCGAGGAAATCGCCCGGCACGCCGGGCACCTGGACATTGCTCGTGAGCTCCTGGACGGACGCACCGGACTCGGCCCTCGGTAACTGCTGCACCGGACGCCTCCTCCTCGCGACGCGAGCTCCGTGGTACCACGGCCTCCGGCGGTCCGTTGCAGGGCCGACACGTGTCGTCGTCTTCGGTCGAGCAAGCAGTCGCTCGACTGCGAGCTTGTTGTTGCTACCGTGATCGGATTCAGGTCCGGCAATAGGGCAGCACTCTGAGTGCTGGCGGCTCGATCATCAGGCCGCGTACGAGTTGCACGCCAGGTGGAATTCCGACGATGACCCTGAGCGAATGATCGAGGTCATCGATCCAGCCGGCTTCGAAGTGCTCTCAACGAGAGCTCAGAATATCTTCTCAGGGTATTTCTCCAACATTTGAGCTTTTCGTTACCCTGACACTGTCCGATCACGCAGCTTCGGGTGGCTCCCTACATGTGTCCCGGAAGGAGTTCCATGTCGCCTCTCCAGCAGGAATCGTATGTTGACGGGATCGACGACGGCACCCGTACCGAACTCGTGCGAAACGCTCTGCAGGACCGGCAGGCCCGGCTGATCTCTTGGCAGGAAGAAGCGATGGGCGGCGGCGCATCAGGATCTGAGCTCTACAAGGTGTGGGGGGAAGCAACCTCCGACGGATCAGTCGTGCCCTGGACGCTCATCGTCAAGATGTTCACTCCCGAGGGGGAGCAGGAGAGCAGCACCGAGCAACTCGCTTGGGATTACTGGAAGCGGGAATGGTCGGTGTATCGGGCTCCCTGGTTGCGCGCACTCCAGGGAGGCTTGGTGGCACCGCGCTGCTTCGGGGCCGGTGAACTCGGCGGGCCCGCCGCGTGGGTGGCGATGGAAGACCTCAGCTCGGCAGATCGACGCCCGTGGTCACCTGCCCAGTTCGTCTCGGCGGCACGCCATCTCGGTGAGTTCAATGGCTCCTCCCTGCAGAACCCGCCCACCGACCCGTGGCTGAGCCGCGATTGGATCCAGGGCTGGACGGAGCGGGCAGCGCCGATGGTGGCACGACTCTCCGCAGTCCCTGATCATCCAGCCGTCCAAGAGCTCTTCACGCCATCCACCGTCAATCTGTTGCTGCGCGTCTGGGAGCATCGTCACGAGGGGTATCAGCTCCTCGAGGCCCTACCGCAGACCATCTGCCACCAAGACCTCTTTCCGCGAAACGGCTTCGTCCGCGTCGCGAGCGGCATTGAGCAGACTGTCGCGATCGATTGGGCGTTCTGTGGTTGGGCGGCCTTCGGTGCCGACCTGGCGCCCCTGATCGGGGCCTCCCTGAACTTCTTCGAGATCGAGTGGAACGAGGCCGACGAACTGGAACACGTGTGCCTGGACGCCTACCTCGAAGGTCTCAGAACCGCCGGCTGGGATGGCGACCATGACGACGTCGTCACGGGTTACCAGACCTCGATGGTCCTCCGCTTCATGGTGGGCGCCGTCAGCCCGATCCTCACCTTCGCACTGGACACCGCCTATGATCCGGTGGTCGAGCCGATCTTCGGACACCGACGACACCCGTTGATCGCCAAGTGGCGTGAGGTTTACGCCTACAACGAGCCCCGCATGACGTTACTGCTCACAACCCTCGGACACGGCTGACCAGCCGCGAGCTTCCAGCCCTCGCTTCCGGTCACTCGAGCACGGCCCCAAGGCTCGACGACCGACGAGCACACGGACTCGGCGAACGATCCGAAGCGCACTGGCGCTGGCTCGGGCTTGGTGGAGGCAGCGCGTTCTGGCAAGTCGTGGCGAAAGGCGTTGGGCTGACGTCGACCTCCGCTTCTGGTCGATCAGGACCCGGCCGCCGAGAAGTGTTGATAGTCCTTGGGGCCGTTCCAGTCGCCGCCCCATTCCCAGCCGACCTCCTGGAAAGCCTCCACGACGACCGAGTCGGCAGTGATGAGCCCTGTCGTTGAGGCTCGACGGTTGCGGGGATCCGCGTACGCCTCACCCGCCGCCGGCGAGACCCCTGATGCAGTCACATAAGGGTTTTGAACCGGGTTCAGGTCGATGGCGGCACCGTAGGAGTGCTGCGACCAGCGATCCGTCCCGGCCACAGTGCGGCAGTTGAAGCCCGAGGAGTTGTTGGCGCTCATGGATCTCTCGTCGTCACCTCCGTAGTCGCTCACGAGCACCATCCGCTGCACCGGGAACTTCGCTTCGTAGAGCTTGCGGAACACCGTGACCATGGTGTCGGCGTGCTTCGCGGCGACCACGAGCTCGCCCTGTCTCACCCGGCCCTCGAAGTCCCAGTGGCTGAGGCGCACATACTGAAGATCTTGAAGTCGGACAGGACAGTCGACTGGGTAGCCGCTGGCCATCCTCTTCCGGATCGCCGCCGGGAGCGGGCCGACGGAGGAGGTGAACGCCGGCGGTGAGGGTGCGCGCAGCGTCGGGCTACTCGACAGCCCCGCCCCTCTGCGCAGTCCTCTCCAGGCCTTTGTCGCCCGGCTGGCGGTCGTGCCGTTCTGGAAGCGTGGAAGACCGCCCTCTCGCGGGATCACCGCCGGCCGCCAGCCGTCGGCGACGACTCGGCGGTCTCTGATCGAGAGATCGAGCAGCCCGGTGTCTGCGCCCTTGACGCCGTGGTACCAGATGAAGTTGCCCAAGCCGTAGGCGACGTAGGTGGGTCCGAGCCAGCCTGCGCCCTGCAATCGGTGGGTGTGGGTGCCGACGATCGCGGCCGCCCCGGCGCGGGACAGCTTCAACGCCAACGCCCGTTGATCATCGGTGACCGTGGCGGAGTTCTCCTTGCCCCAGTGGAGATAGACCACGACCGCAGCACCGTCGGACGCCGCTCGGGTCACCGCCGCCAACAGAGCGGCCCGGCCAGGTCCGCGGGCGGCGGCCAGGCCCGGGGTTCTCGCTCCCGCCTGCCAGTACGGGGCCTCGCTCTCCAAGAACGACGCGTCGGCGGCGAAGAAGGCGAAAGGTTGCCCCTTGAGCGTCACCCGGTGAGGGGTGAACGCCTCGGCCCGGTTGCGGCCGACGCCGAGGATGGGCAACGGGCCGCTCTGCTTGAGGGCCAACGTGTCGGACAGTCCTTTGTCGCCGAAGTCGACGCCATGGTTGTTGGCCACGGACACCGCATCCACGCCTGCCGCTCGCAGTGCTGTGAGCGCTGCCGGTCCGGTACGGAAGTGGTAGCGGTTGTCCTCCCGTTCCAGCCCTTTCGGGTCACGGGTTCCCCTGGTCGTGAGGGCTGCTTCCAGGTTCACCATGGTGAAGTCCGCGGCGGCAGTTGCGGACTTGATCGAGTTCAAGCTGGTCATCGGCTCGTCGAGCAGCTCCTGCAGGTTCCCCTCGAACATGACGTCTCCGCCGAAGGACAGTGTCACCGTGGTCGAGGCCCGGGGAGGCCGTGGTTGTTGAGAGCGCCGCGGAACGGACCCCTCCGGAGTAGGCGCCGCCGTCTCCAGGGGGTAGGTACCGGCTGCCGGTGGGACCTGATGGTCGGACAGGCCATCGCTGTCGGAACAGCCAGCCAGAACCATGAGCAGGCCGACCAGGATTGCGGCGAGCAGCTCGGGCACGATCCGGGACCGGCTGCAGGTGCGGATCGCCACGCGCGCCTCCAGTCATCCGGCAGATCGCGAGACTACCCAGCAAGCCCCGAGAACCGGAGTCCGTCGATCGAACATTCGCCGGCTGGCTGGCAGTCCGGCGACGCCAACACCAAACGGATCCTGCCGCGGGCGGCTCCGTCCTCGCAGTCATGATCGACCACAAGGAAGACGACCCTGCCCAAGCCGTCCTGACGTCGTTCTCAGTTCAATCCAGACCGGTCTGGTCGAAGGTCGCGCTCGCGATCATCTTCGTCGTGACGCGTCCAGTACTCGTTGTGACAGGACGGACACACGGGAATGGGCTGGTTCCAGCCGACAGCCACCGGGTATCCGCAACACGAGCAGGTGTAAGTCCCGGCGGTGACATCGGTGCCGGCGCGTACGGGTTCGGCCATGACACGACGTTAGGCGTCGGCCGCTCGAGATGTCACACCCCAGAGGGTGAGATGAATCTGATCAGATCCTGCGGGCGACGCGTTCCGTTGGTACGGATGTGCCAGAAGATTGATCGCCGGCGGTCGTGCCCCGGCGTCCCACCGCGATTGCGGCGCCGCAGCCGGGCAGATCATCCATCCTGCTGACCTGCGACGGTGCAGCGGATCGCTCTCATCCAGTTCGTCATCGTTCGGTTCGGTGCCCGCGGACGCGTGCTCGGCCTGGCCGCGCCGCCCGGAGAACGTGTTCCGGGCGGCTGAACCAGCGGTCAGCGAGGATCGTCACCCTTGACGGCCTGGCTGGCCTCCCGGAGGGCGTCCTTGACGTTCTCGCCGGCCTGCTTGCCGTGGGCCTGAGCCTGATCGCTCTTGCCCTCGGCCTCGAGGCTGCGGTTGTCGGTGGCGTCACCAGCCGCCTCCTTGGCCTTGCCGGCAAGCTCTTCCGCCTTGTTGCTGATCTTGTCGCCGATACCCATAGAACCCTCCTCATCGGCGACGGAGGCCATCTCCGTCGCGGCTTCCCTCCCGACGATACTCACCGGTTTACAGCGTCAGCACGGGGTGGACGTCGTCGCCGCCGATCGGATGCCGTTCATCAGGCACATCCCCGCTCGGACACTCGGCAGGCAGCTGCCCGGGATCCCGTAGGGCCGTCTTCAGCAGGTCCATGATCCCGGGACCTGCGCTCCCGATCCACTCTCCGTGAGCGACGAGACCAGGAGATCTCGATCGTTGTCGGCCAGGTGGGCCAGGTCGCGTCCTCTTGCTTGGGTCCGAACTGGTCAGGCTCCCGGGCGGGTCCGCCCGGATTGTCGGGGCATCTCGACCCACGGTGGCCACCACCGTCCGGGACCGAGGCGTCCGGCACTGCGGCGGGATGTCGGTCTGGGATGTAGCCAGCGGCGGCCGGATGGGCTTCGTCACCGGAGAAGATTCCGTCGAGGTGGCCAACCTGCCCACCGACTGCGTGAGCGACTGCCAGGCCCAGAACCAGGTACGCGGCCGGCTGACCGTGCTCGGCTTTCCCTTCCCCGTCCCCAGCGGCAGCCGGCTGACACCCCGCGCGGCGGCCGTACCGACGGCGCCATGAACGCCGACCTGATCGTCATCCTGGGCCAGGAACGCCCCCGGCCGTGATCTCGGGCAGCAGGGTGACGCAGCGGTAGCGATGCTTGTTAGATGGCTTCATCGACGGCGATCGACGTCGGTACCGAACCGGCGGCTGGGGTCATGAGGGGGATCCATGAGCGATGAGCGAGCCGACGTCGATCCGCGGGACGGTCGCGATGAGACTCGGAACGAGCGGATGGATCGCAACTGGAATGACCTGCTGCAGGAACTCCGTGTCACTCAGACCGGCACCCAGATCTTGAGTGGTTTTCTCCTCACCCTGGTGTTCCAGCCCCGCTTCGCGTCGTTGGACTCTCTGCAGAAGGGGCTCTATGTCGGGCTGGTGCTGCTGAGCGCCACGACCATCGTGCTCGGCCTGGCGCCGGTCAACCTGCATCGGGCGCTGTTCCACCAGCTGTTGAAGCCGTCCATCGTCCGGTTCGGTCATGTCGCGCTTCGGCTCCAGATCGCCGGTGTTGCCCTCATCGTGGTGGGTACGGTGCTGTTGATCCTCGACGTCGGACTGGGACGGCGAGCCGGATTGATCGGTGCCGCAGTCACGCTGCTGTTGGTGCTGGCGGCGGCGACCGTCCCGCGGTTCCTCCGGCATGAGCGCGGCGGTGACCCTCCTTCAGCAGGTCGGTCTACACAGACCTGAACCAAGAACGGGCCGGGACGACGCACCGTGGCACGACGGGCCGTCTGGTGAGGTGATTTCGGCCGCCGGTCAGACCTGCCACGTAACGTCCGTGTTCCCGGCGTGAGGAGGTCCTGTGCAGATCGCGGTAACCACCCCCGACGGTCACGTCGGTGCGCACGTGGTGCGGCAGCTCATCCGTGCCGGAACACGACCAAGACTGCTGAGCAGGCATCCCGAGCGGCTGCCTGAAGAGCTGATTTCTGAGGTGACGTCGTCCGCTGCGACCAGTTCGAGGTGGCGGAGACCGTCGCCGCCACCGAGGGCATCGATGCCGTGTTCTGGGTCGACCCGACGGCTCGTGGTCAGCACCCGCTGGGCGACTACGCCCGGGCGACCGAGGCTCTGCTGCGGGCCGTCGACCGGAACCGGATCCGCCGAGTGGTGTTTCAGAGCAGTGTCGGAGCCGAGAAACGGCACGGCGCAGGGACTCAACTCCGATTGGTCGGGGCATCTCGTTCAGGCGGTTCACGGACCGGCCGACCTCACTTGGCCGCAGGCCGCGGAGATCGTCGGTGCCGCGGTCGGACGTCCGGTGCGGGTGGAGCGGGTCGACGACGAGGTGATGCGCGGCATGCTCCAGGAGGCAGGTATGTCCGCCAACCTGGTCGATGCCGTGCTGGGCATGTCCACGGGACTCCGCGACGGATTCGTTCCCGAGCAGAGCCGGACAGTGATCACCACGACCGACACCACCCTCGCTGCTTGGTCGTACGCCGAGCTCCGCCCGCAGCTGCTGCGTTGACGACTCGCCGGCAAGGGGTGCCCGTCTGCAATCCCTGCTACTCGGCAGCGGCGTAGCGATCGGCGGCAGCCCGCAGAGCCTCCAACAGGGGCCGAGCCGCGTTGTCCAGGAACTCCTGCTGTCCCTCGTCGCCGACTTGAACGAGAGCGATGTCGGTGAAGCCCGCTTCCCAGTAAGGGTACGTGAGTTAACTACTTGAGCGTGTCGGGTACAACGTATAGTTCCATTCGCCGTGCCAGTCGTGGCGGTTCAGGGTGCCGCTGGTTTCGAGGTCGCGCATCTGTTGGTCGGTGATTTTGATGCCGGCGGGGTATT
>DATDAP010000259.1:0-2780 GCA_036525335.1 Microlunatus sp.
GTCACCGTTTCGCAACAATCGTGCACACGCCGCGAGTTGAACCGTCGCCGTCGGAGAAGCACACCGGACCACCGACTGGTTCGCTCGGGCTCACGTGTTGGTTCGGAGCATGAGCGCACTCGACTGCTCGATGAGCACGGCACCACGCTGCGCGCACGGCGCTGGCCGGAACGGCCCCGCGGTTCGTGACTGCGCAGTCGGCCACGACTACCAGCCATTATGTCCCTTTGTTATCAGTCTGTTATCGGCGTGATGTTGAGTGGGCCGAGGTCGTGTCAGACGGGACGCGGCACGGCGTTCGGGAGGCGGTCCCGGATGCGTTGCATGAAGGGCGGGACATGTTTGTTCGCAAGGCTTTGATCGTGTTCGCCGTCGCTGCGGCGATGTGCGTTCCAACGTTGGACGCGCACGCCGCGCCGGGCGACTCGGACCCGGGCTTCGGCATCGGGGGCGTGTTGTCGACCGATCTGCTCGACCGGAGCGGGGCGGTCGACGTCGATGCGCAAGGCCGAGTTCTCGTGGCGGGCGTGAAGGGTGGGTTGCCCGCCGTTGCCCGGTTCACCAGCACGGGACTCCCGGACACGACGTTCTCCGAGGACGGGGTGGCAACGTTCGGCTACCCGGCACAGTTCGGCGGCACTGTGCCCGTCGGTGTGGGAGCCCTGGCCAACGGGTCTGTGTTGGTCGCCGCGGCGAATGGTCTCGGCGCTCAGGTGGCGCGCTTCACCCCGACGGGTCAGCTGGATCCCACCTACGGGGAGGGCAGCGACGAGGGCGAGTTCGGCGATGGGACGCCGGGCGTCATCTTCTTCGAGACGGGCGGCTCGGTCGGCGTCCGGAGCACGTCGATCTCGCCGGACGGATCCATCGTGATGACCGCGGTGGCAGGGTTCGGCGGCGGATTCGTCTGGCGGGCAGACCCCGCGGGGGGAGGGGGCGGTGCGGGGCTGGACTTCCTCCCCGGTACTCTCGTGGTGCCGCCCAACTGCACCGTCCAGTCGGTGCGCGGCGCCGGGTCGGCCGTCAACCTGGGCGCGGGTCGGTATGCCGTGACGTTCACGGTCTACGCCAGAGGTCCGGGGTGCCCGCCCGGGCCGAACGGTGGCGACGCTGAGGCGACGATGCTGTCGATGATGGGGGCGTCGGTCCTCTGGTCCGTGCCGCTGGTCGAGCTGGGCGCGGGCATGGCTGACGACGTCACCAGCGGAGTGTCGCTCGTGGGCGACGATCTGCTCGTCTCGCTGCCGCTCGCCACCGGCTCGGTGTTCGAGCGACGCTCGATCCAGAACGGCGCACCCCTCGGCCCCCGCTCCCCGTTGCCCGCCGGGATCCAGTCCGTCGCCGACATCCAGGAGCTGACGGACGGCTCGATCGCCGTCACCAACCAGGCTCCGACCACTGATGCCCGTGTGTTCGTGCTGGACGGTGCCTTGGCGCTGAACCCGGCGTGGGCGGCGCTGAGCGTGCCGCTTGGTGGGGCGCTGGTCGTCAACACGCTGGCGCCGACTGCGGACGGCGGCTTCCTCCTCGGCGCCGGCACCGCCACCTCGGGCACGGTGCGCAAGTTCCAGGGCCCGACGCCCAGCGCCCTCGCGCCGTTGACGCCGGGGCGGTTGATGGATTCGCGTGCGGGTCAGTCGACGGTTGATGGTCAGTTCGCCGGGATCGGTGTGCGCGCCGCGAACTCGACGACCGAGTTGCAAGTCGGTGGTCGTGGTGGTGTGCCGATGGATGCTGCGGCGGTGGTGTTGAACGTCACGGTCACGGCTCCGGAGGGTTCGGGGTTCATCACGGTGTATCCGTGTGGTGAGCCGTTGCCGACGGCGTCGAACTTGAACTTCGTCGCTGGTGACACGGTTCCGAACGCGGTGGTCGTCAAGCTGGGTGCTGGTGGGAAGGTGTGTCTGTTCGCTGCTGAGTCGGCGACGCATCTGATCGCCGACACCAACGGCTACTTCCCCGGCTGACCTGGCCGTGCCGGTGGGGTGCGCGTTCCCGCATCCCGCCGGCGTCCTTCCTGCTTCCAATCAACGGTCATTCGCCAAAGACCGCTGGTCCACCCTCGGGTGGGCAAAGGGTTCGCCCGCCCGCCGAGGTTGGATGGCCGTGAACGACTCTCCGATGACGAACACGTGCGTGTGCTCGGTCTGCTCCGTGCTGGCGACCCCAGACAGGAGATGTGGTTCGCGTGGAACGCCAAGGAGGTGGTCCGCCAGATCTACGACCACACCGACCCGGGCCTCGCCGACGCCTGGGTCGCTGAGATCGGCCGCGACTTCTCCAATACCACCATGCCCGTCGATGTGCGCCGGCCCGGGCGGACCATCACGAAGTGGGCCGATCAGATCTGTGCATGGCATCGCTCCCCGTCACCAACGGACCGACCGAGGCCGTCAACAACCTCACCAAACGGATCAAGCGCGTCGCGTTCGGGCTCGTGATCTTCCGGCTCACCGAGTCCGATGCCTGCTCGACGCCGGCAAGCCTGACTGGGCCCTACTCCCCACGATCCAACCCTGAAGCGCGAAGAGCCGGCAATATGCGCTTCCGCGTCGTCGTCGATGGAGGCGGATGTACTCGGTTCTCAGAGCCACGGGAACGCCAGACATTCAGAGTGAGTTGGGCGCATTCGTCACGGCGATCAATGCCGTACGTCCGCAGCTCGCGGACGGCCGACGACGAGAGGATGGCTTCACCGTCGAGATCTCATCGAGTGAGTCATGGGAGGAGCACGTGCGCTCACTCAGTTCGTTCGTCGAGGCCTTCGCCGATCACGTCGA
>DATDAP010000260.1:0-4798 GCA_036525335.1 Microlunatus sp.
TGGACGTCACCATCGTCAACGTCGCGATCCCGTCGATGCAGGCGGGCCTGGGGACGACCACGTCGACCATCCAGTGGGTGGTGTCCGGGTACGCCCTGGCCTTCGGTCTGACCCTGGTCGCCGGCGGCCGGCTGGGCGACGTGTACGGGCGGCGGGCGCTGATGATGATCGGTCTGACCGGCTTCATCCTCGGCAGTGCCGCCTCCGGGCTGGCCGCCGACGCCGAGCTGGTGATCGCGGCCCGCCTCCTGCAGGGGATGGCCGCCGGCCTGCTCACGCCGCAGAGCAGCGGACTGATCCAGCAGCTGTTCAGCGGCAAGGAGCGGGGGATCGCCTTCGGCTACTTCGGCACCACGGTCGGCGTGGCCAGCGCGATCGGGCCGATCCTCGGCGGTGTGCTGATCGCGCTGTTCGGGGAGGCGAACGGCTGGCGTTACATCTTCGGCATCAACGTGCCGATCGGGCTGGTGGCCATGTTCTTCATCTGGCGGTGGGTGCCCGGCCGCAGCCCGGACGCCGGTCGGACCAAGGACGAACGACACATCGACGTGGTCGGCGCCCTGCTCCTGGGGGCGGCGGTGTTCAGCCTGCTGCTGCCGGTGGTGGAGTCGGAGGACGGACCGGGACCGTGGCTGTTCCTGCTGCTGGCCGTGCCGGTCTTCCTCGGCCTCTTTCTCTGGTGGGAGCGACGTCAGCAGGCCGCCGGGCTGGCGCCGCTGCTCGATCTGGCCCTGCTGCGCCGGACCCGGGGTTTCGCGAACGGGGTGCTGATCGGTGCGCTCTACTTCACCGGGTTCACCGGCGTGCTGCTGGTCGTGTCGGTCTTCCTGCAGGAGGGTCTGGGCTACACCCCGCTGCAGGCCGGGTTGCTGGTGACGCCGTTCGCCCTGGGTACGGCGGTGATGTCACCCATCGCCGGCCGGCTGGTCGCCCGGCTGAACCGGAAGATCACCGTGATCGCCATCGCGGTGATGATGTCCGGCCTGGTGGTGCTGTGGCTGGTGCTGCCGGAGGACGCCGATCAGTTCCGTTGGCCGATGCTGGCGTTCCCGCTGCTGCTCGCCGGGTTGGGAGGTGGCGCCGTCATCTCGCCCAACCAGACCCTCTCGCTGAGCGCCGTTCCGCCCCGGATGGGCGGGGCCGCCGGCGCGGTGATCCAGACCGGCCAGCGGATCGGCAGCGCGCTGGGGGCGGCGCTGCTCGTGACCGCGTACCAGCTCGGTCGTGGGGACGGTGACCCGGTGGACGGTCTCTCGGTCACCCTGCTGACGTCGCTGGCGATCCTGCTGGTCGCTCTGTCGGCGGCGATCTGGGACCTGAGCAGGGGGAACTGACTGCGGTCCGTTCATCGGGAGTCACCTGTCGGCGGCGGGGCATAGGGTGCGTTGCGTGGGTGAGGCATGACGTGGTCCGAGACGGCCGGGACCGGCAGCTGGGACGCGCCGGACGACGGCGACGCGCCCCCAGACCTGCCGGAGTTCAGCCAGGACGAGGCCCTGTTCGGGGAGCCGGACGAGGCTCCTGGACCGCCTGCGCCGGCGTCCCGGGCCGGCACTCCGCCGCCGACCACCGCCGCGGCACCGCTGGCTCTCTACCGGCGCTACCGGCCGGACACGTTCGCCGACGTCATCGGGCAGGAGCACGTCACCGAGCCGCTGCAGCGGGCCCTGGCCAACAACCGGGTCAACCACGCCTACCTGTTCTCCGGCCCGCGCGGGTGTGGCAAGACGACGTCCGCCCGCATCCTGGCCCGCGCCCTGAACTGCGAGAAGGGCCCGCGTCCCGAGCCGTGCGGGGAGTGCCTGTCCTGTGTCGACCTGGCTCGCGGCGGTCCCGGCAGCATCGACGTGATCGAGATCGACGCCGCCAGCCACGGCGGGGTCGACGACGCGCGTGACCTGAGGGAGCGGGCGTTCTTCGCGCCGGTCGCCAGTCGCTACAAGATCTACATCGTCGACGAGGCGCACATGGTCACCCCGCAGGGCTTCAACGCCTTGTTGAAGCTGGTCGAGGAACCACCGCCGCACGTCAAGTTCGTGTTCGCCACCACCGAGCCGGACAAGGTGATCGGCACCATCCGGTCCCGGACGCACCACTATCCGTTCCGGCTGGTGCCGCCCAAGGTGCTCGGCGACTACCTCGCACACCTCTGCGCGGCCGAGGGGATCACCGTCGAGCCGGCGGTGCTGCCGTTGGTCGTCCGGGCGGGTGCTGGATCGGTGCGGGACTCGCTCTCGGTGCTCGACCAGCTGCTGGGTGGAGCCGACGAGCACGGAGTCGGCTATCGGCAGGCGGCCGCGCTGCTCGGCTACACGCCGGACTCGCTGCTGGACGAGTTCGTGGACGCCTTCGCCGCCGGCGATGCGGGCGGGGTGTTTGCCTGCGTCGACAAGGTGATCGAGGTCGGACAGGACCCGAAGCGCTTCGCCGAGGATCTGCTCCGGCGACTGCGGGATCTCGTGATCGTGGCCGCCGTGCCCGACGCCCTGACCTCCGGACTGGTCGACGTGGCGGCCGACCAGGCCGAACGGCTGTCCTCCCAGGTGGCCGCGCTCGGGGCCGGCGAGCTGACCAGGGCGGCGGAGGTGATCGCCCAGGGCCTGACCGACATGCGCGGGACCACGGCTCCTCGCCTGCACCTGGAGCTGATGTGCGCCCGGGTGCTGCTGCCCGGGGCCGACGTCGACGAGCGAGGGGTGCACGCCCGACTGGATCGGATCGAGCGACGACTGGACATGACCGGCGCTGCCAGCGCTGTGTCGACACAGGACTCGGCGCCGGCGCCACAGCGGCCCTCGTCCGCCGCGGGCCCGGTGGCGGAGGAACCTGCGGCGCCGGCTGCGGTGGGGGCGGCGACAGGCGGAGTCGCTACACCGGCCGCCAGCCAGACAGCGACGCGCGCGCCGGCAGAGCCAGCGCCGAAGACATCCCTGTCCGAGCAACCAGGGTCGGAGACGGCCCCGCCCGACAGCCCCGACCGGAGTCTCGGACCCGCCGGCGGTGAGTCTGACGACACCGCGCTCGGCCCGCACCGGCAACCGCCCTTCGGTGGCCCCTCCGCCCGCCCGTCCGGTCGTCAGTCGCTGACCGTCACCGACGTGCGTCGGCTGTGGCCGGAGGTGCTGGAAGAGGTGAAGGGGCGACGGCGGTTCACCTGGATCCTGCTCAGCCAGAACGCCCAGGTCGCCGACGTCCGCGACGGTGTCCTGGTGCTGGCGATGGCCGGGGTCGGACCGCGCGACAGCTTCGCCAAGGGGGGCAGCGAAGACATCCTGCGGGAGGCACTGAACGAGGCACTCGGGGTCGACTTCCGGATCGAGGCGATCGTCGATCCGAGCGTGACCTCCGGTGGGCGGGCGAGTGGGGCCGGTGGGGAATCCGGGCGCAGCGGCGGTGGCCAGCCGATCGCTCCCAGCGGGGCCGAGTCGGCGACCCCGCCGTTGGCTCCGGAGCCGGTGGACGGCAGGTTCGGCTCGGCGGCAGAGCCCGAGACCGACCGCGAGCCGCCGTCTTCGTACGATTCGCCGCCGAGCGGGTCCGGACCGGTCGACTGGTCCGACGTGCCGCCTGCCCCCGATGTTCCCGGGGCCGTCGATGGCGAAGGTCCGGCGGCTGCCCCCGACGACAAGCCGCCGGTGGATCCGCGCTGGCGGGAGCAGGCGCGGCAACAGATCCGACCCACCCGCCAGGGCCAGGTTCAGGCCGAAGGCGGCAGCGAGGACCTGCGGGACGAAGCGGCTTCGATCAACGACTCCGACATCGAGGACCGGGAGGAGTCGCACACCGAGCTGCTGGCCCGTCAGCTCGGCGCCGAGATCATCGGCGAGGAGAAGCACGGCTTCTGAGCCGTCCGGCTGCCCCGGCGTCACCATACGGACTGGTACGGTCGCGCCGTGAGCTCGGCGAGGGACCGCTGGTTGGACGAGGGTCTGCGCGTCCTCGCCGCCGAGGGCGCCCCCGGCGTTCGGATCGATCGGATCGCCGCACGGTTGGGTCTGTCCAAGGGCTCGTTCCATCATCACTTCGCCGGTGCCGACGGCTACAAGCGTGACCTGCTGGCCCACTACGAGGCGCTGTCCGTCGGCGCGCTGGAGTCGGCGATCGCGGGTGTCGCCGAGGACGCGTCCACGCGGGACGTGCTCGGCGTGCTCACCTCGATGATCCGCGTCGACGATGCGAGCCTCTACCGCCCGGAGCTCGATGTCGCCGTGCGTGCCTGGTCGACGACGGACCCGGACGTGCGTGCCGTGCAGCAGCGGATCGACACCACTCGGATCGACGCGCTGGCCCGGGTCTGGAGCCGGGCCGTCCCGGACGCCGCCGAAGCGCGCCGATCGGCCCTGTTGCCGTACCTGCTCGCGGTGGGCGCGGCCGTCGTCGTACCGCCGGTGGAGGTTGACGACCTGCGCCGGCTCTACGAGCTGCTGCTCCCGCTGGTTCCCGCCGACTGATCGGGCGAGACGGAGCTGCGGCAATTCCGCACTCCTGTCGCGAGCCTCGAGGGTGACCGAGGCGTAGGCGTGTCGGTGCTCGCTCGATTCTGCCGTGGAGGCGTACCATACGATACCGTATGGTACTGTCCCAGGGTCGAGAGGGGGAGCGCGATGCTGCCCGAACCGATCTGGCCGGTCGTGCTGCTGGCCGTCATCCAGCTGGGCGACGGGGTGATGTGTCTGAAGCCGATCGACTTCATCGCTCGGTGCCTCACCAACGTGCACTTCCCGCGCCGGTGCTGGGGCTGGTTGAGCCCGCTGAAGTTCGCGTCCGCGCTGGGTCTGCTGGTCGGGATCTGGATCCC
>DATDAP010000261.1:0-4618 GCA_036525335.1 Microlunatus sp.
CCCAGCGTGCACACGATGTTTGCTCTACGCACGAGGCGACCCTACAGAAGGGATCCTTCGCTGTCGTACCGTCTCCCACCCGACGCGTTCCGAGAGGCCCGATCCAGGCGTCAGACGCGAGAGACGACCTCCAGGGCGCGCTGGAGGTCCGGCGGGTAGTCGGAGCCGAACGTGACCTGCTCGCCGCGGACCGGGTGGAGAAAACCGAGTCGCACCGCGTGCAGCCACTGACGCTCGAGACCGAGCCGGGCGGCCAGGACGGGGTCGCTGCCGTACATGGGGTCCCCGACGCAGGGATGGTGCGTCGCCGCCATGTGCACCCGGATCTGGTGGGTTCGACCGGTCTCCAGGTGCACTTCGAGCAGTGTGGTGCCGATGAAGGCGTGCAGCGTGTCGTAGTGGGTGATGCTCGGTCGGCCGGATGCGGTGATGGCCATCTTGTACTCCGCGCTGGGGTGCCGGCCGATCGGTGCGTCGATGGTGCCGACGAACGGGTCGGGGTGCCCCTGGACGAGCGTGTGGTACGTCTTGTCGACCGTACGGGAGCGGAAGGCGCGCTTCAGCCCGGTGTAGGCGAGTTCGCTCTTGGCCACCACCATCAGCCCGGAGGTGCCGACGTCGAGCCGCTGGACGATGCCCTGGCGCTCCGGCACGCCGGAGGTGGAGATCCGGAATCCGGCGGCCACCAGGTGGCCCAGCACGGTCGGGCCGCTCCAGCCGACACTCGGGTGCGCCGCCACGCCGACCGGCTTGTCGACCACCACGATGTCGTCATCGTCGTAGACGATCGTGAGTCCGGGCGCCGTCATCGGCTGCACCACGGCGGTCCGGGGTTCGGTCAGGGTCACCTCGAGCATCGCGCCCGAGCGGACCCGGTCGGACTTGGCCGCGGCCACTCCGTCCAGGATCACCCCACCGTCGGCCACGAGATCGGCGACCCGACTGCGGGACAACCCGAGCATCCGAGCGACCGCAGCGTCGACCCGCTCCCCCTCCAGACCTTCGGGGACCAGCAGCACCCGGGCCTCACTCACGAGCCCGGCCTCGCAGCACCCGGAGTGTCGTCAGGCGACACGGGCACCTCAGGCGTCCCGGTCCGGCCGCTCGGCCCTGTCCTCGGCGGCTTCCTGGGTGTCTGCCGTGGCGTCGTCGGACTTCTCGCTGCTCGACACGTCCACCGTACGGGTGTAGTGCTCGCCCTCGATCCCGACGTTCTTGATCACCGCCAAGATCATGATGAGCACCGCGGCCGAGGTGATGCAGACGTCGGCGATGTTGAAGATCGCGAAATGCGGCAGCTGGAAGAAGTCCACGACGTGGCCGCGCAGGACGCCGGGAGTCCGGAAGACGCGGTCCATCAGATTGCCGCTCACTCCCGCCACCAGCAGCCCGAGGGCGACCGCCCAGCCCGGGTGGTTGACCCTCGGCGCCAGCCGGATGAGCACGAACGAGACCACGGCGACGGCCAGCAGCCCGAAGACCATGGTGAAGTTCTCACCGAGACTGAAGGCCGCCCCCGGGTTCCGGATCAGGCGCAACGTCAGCAGCCCACCGACCAGCACGGGAGGGTCGGACGGGTCGAGCCAACGCACCGCGATGATCTTGGTCAGCTGGTCGAGCAACAAGCCACCCGCAGCGACGACGACGAAGATCAGTCGCATCCGGCGCCGGTGAGCGTCGGACGGGGCACCGGTGGCTATCGGCGCTCCTCCCGCTGTTTGCAGGTGACACACAGGGTGGCCCGAGGGAACGCCATCAGCCGGCCCTTCCCGATCGGCAGGCCACAGTTGTCACACCGGCCGTAGGCGCCCTGGTCGATGTGGCGAAGCGCCAGGCGTGACTGATCGAGCATCTCCCGGGCGTTCTTGGCCAACGACATCTCTGCGTCGCGCTCGAAGTTGGCGGAGCCGACATCGGCTGGATCGCGGCCGGCGCCCTCGTTGCCGTCGCGCAGCAGACCGACGAGCTCGGCCTCGGAGATCTCCAGCTGGCTGGCGAACCGGTCGATGTCCTCGGTGAGCGTCTGGCGCACCTCGGTCACCTCGTCGTCGGTCCAGGGATCCTCGCCGTCTCGGACCGGCAGACTCGCGGCGTCCACCCGGGCCGGCGTCTTCTCGCCCGCAGTCTTGTCGTCGGCGCTGGACCGCGTGGTCGTCATGGGTGTATCCCCTCGATGGAGCAGCTCGGCTGGCCGCACTGGTGCGTTCGTCGCACGAACCTTAGGGCCTGGGACGAGGTTCTTCAACGACCCCCGTGGATTCTTACTCGATTTGCGTTCTTCGTCCGACCAGCCACCGCGCGGGATGCTCATCCAAAGGCGCACAGCGAACCGCCCGGCCGACATCGGCCGGGCGGATCAACGGTCTGCTGGGATCAGCGCTGGTCACCCAGCAGGGCATCCAGACGAGGGGTCTCGCTGGTCGACGCGCTGTCCGCGTCGTCTGCCGGATCATCATCAGGGAACACCGGCTCGTGCTTGTCGTTCGCCGCGGCACCCTCGGTCGAGTCGGCAGCATCGGCCGAGTCGGCAGCATCGGTCGAGCCGCCAGTCTCGTCAGCGGAAGCCGTGACCCCGTCGGTGGTCCGCCGGCCGGCCTCGGAGACGGCGGACGCGTCGGCCAGAGCCGGAACCTCGAACGGCTGGGCGGTGCCCGACTCCAGCGAGGTGATGTGCCCCCGCAGCTCGTTGGTCAAGTTGGCGCGGAAGCTCGCCTCGAAGCCGCGCAGCTTCCCGACCTCGACCTGGAGATCGTCACGCTCCGCGTGCAGGGCATCGAGCAGCGCGGCGCGGCGGTCGGCGATCTCGGAGTCGAGGTTGTCGGCGCGTTCCCTGGCCTCGCCCTGCACCCGTTCGGCTGTCTCCTGGGCCTCGGCCGTGATCCGGTCGGCTCGCGCCTGGGCGTCGCCGGTGACCTCCTGGGCGGTGGCGGTGGCGGTCTCTCGGATCTCGGTGGCTTCGGCGGTGGCCTCGTTGACGAGTCGCTCCGCTTGCTCGGTCGACAGCGTGACCAGCCGTACGACCGCAGAACTGGCCTGGGCACCGGTCGTGACCACGATGGTCTCCGGCTCGGCTGGTCCGGCCTCGACCGGAGCGGGCTGCTCGACCGCCGGCGATGCCTTCAGCGCCTCGATCTGCTTCTTCAGGTTCTGGTTCTCCTCGCCGAGCTGCTCGATAGCCACCTCGACCTCATCGACGAACTCATCCACCTCGAGCACCTCGTAGCCCGACTTGCGAGCCATCCGGAACCGCTTGTTGCGCACGTCGTCAAGCGACAGCGTCATCGTCCACCTCAGTTTGTTTCTCGACATCACGACCGACCGACCCATACCCAGATCAGCCCGCCCCACCGTACTCGCACAGACCCCCCAACGTCCTGTGCGACAACTTGAGTCAACCCGACTGCGACCGAAGTCACCTGAACGCAGTGACAAACCCAACTCCGCGGGTGTTGCAACACCCGCGGAGTTGGAAAGCGTGCCACAAGCGGTGACGAAGTGCCGTCCCCAGGTGTTGACTGAGAGGCAGATACCGCGGCAAAGAGAGTTGGCCGAGTGGCACGTCGCCTTCGTAGCGCAAGGCTGCGCGACCGGGAGTGAAGAGGAGAGGGTGAAGGACACGCCTTCTCGTCCTTCTCCCACGACGACGAACGACCGGTCTAGAGCGCAGGCGAGCAGCGAAAGCGATAGCTCAGAAAAACACAGCCCGGTTGACTTGCATCAGGATGCTGACACCGATGGCCAGACCGATGAAGGCGAGATCGAGCATCATGTTGCCGATCCGAACCGGCTTCAGCACCTTGCGCAGGGCCCGGAGCGGCGGATCAGTGACGGAGTAGATGACCTCGGCGACCACCAGCATCGGCCCCCGCGGCTGCCACTCCCGAACCAGGACGGGGATCCAGGACAGGATCATCCTGCCGAACAGCACCAGCAGGAAGATCCACAGCACCCACCCGATGATCGTTCCGATGATGAACATGCGTTCTTGAGTCCCTCAGTCCGTGTCGGTTGACGTCACCGGCCGGGTGCTCAGCTCTGGTTGAAGAACCCGCCTGCAATGCGTTCCTTGTCCTCCGCCGTCACGTTGACGTTGGGCGGCGACAGCAGGAACACCTTGCTGGTGACACGTTCGATACTGCCACGCAGACCAAAGATGAGACCAGCGGCGAAGTCGACGAGCCGCTTGGCGTCGACATCCTCCATCTCGGACAGGTTCATGATCACCGGCACGCCGTCGCGGAAGTGCTCGCCGATCGTGCGGGCCTCGTTGTAGGTCCGCGGGTGCACGGTGATGATGCGGGACATGTCAGCCGTCCGTTGGGTCGGGGCAGCAGTCGGGGTCGACGTCGTCACCGCCGCGGCGACGACGGGCCGCTTGGTCTCCAGCGGGGTCACACTGCCACCCGCCGCGGGCCGAGGATCGGTCTCCGGGTCGATGTTCCAGCCGGACGTCGCGTTCTTCGCGTTGGGGTCGCCGCCGACCAGCTCGTCGCGGCTGATGCCTTCGGTCTGCTCACCGTCGACCTCGTCGTACTGCCCGTACCGGTCGTCGGTCACCAGTCCGAGCCAGGCAGCTGCCCGCTTCAGTCTTTCGGCCATGGGATGAGTTCCTTACCCT
>DATDAP010000262.1:0-9070 GCA_036525335.1 Microlunatus sp.
TGCCGAGCTGACCATCGACACCGCCGTCGTGCCCCTGGAGGAGTCCGTCGGGCAGGCGTACGCGCTGCTGGAGGGTCTGCTCGACCCGACCGAGGGAGGGATTGCATGAGTGACGTGATCCGACCGCTGACCGAGCTCCAGGCCCTGGAGTCGGAGTCGATCCACATCTTCCGCGAGGTGGCCGCCACGTTCCGTACGCCGGTGATGCTCTTCTCCGGCGGCAAGGACTCCGTGGTCATGCTGCACCTGGCCGCGAAGGCGTTCTGGCCGGCGCCGATCCCGTTCACGCTGCTGCACGTCGACACCGGGCACAACTTCCCGGAGGTCCTCACCTACCGCGACTGGGCGACCGAGTTCTACGGCGCCACGTTGAAGGCCGCCGAGGTGCAGGACTACATCGACGACGGCCGGCTGCGGGAGCGTCCGGACGGCCAGCGCAACCCGCTGCAGACCGTCCCCCTGCTGGACGCCATCACCCACGGCAAGCACGACGCCGTGTTCGGTGGCGGTCGTCGCGACGAGGAGCGGGCCCGGGCCAAGGAGCGCGTGTTCAGCCTGCGCGACGAGTTCGGCCAGTGGGATCCGCGCACCCAGCGGCCGGAGCTCTGGTCGCTCTACAACGGACGGCACCTGCCCGGCGAGCACGTCCGGGTGTTCCCGCTGTCCAACTGGACCGAGCTGGACATCTGGGACTACATCGAGGCCGAGAAGATCGAGCTGCCCTCGATCTACTACGCCCACGAGCGCGATGTGATCGAGCGGGACGGCATGTGGATCGCGGTCACGCCGGTCACCCCGGCCCACGACGGCGACGTCGTCGAGCGTCGCTCGGTGCGCTACCGCACGGTCGGCGACATGTCCTGCACGGCCGCGGTGCTGTCCGACGCCACCACGGTGGCCGACGTGATCACCGAGGTCGGGCTGAGCACCCTGACCGAGCGTGGCGCCACCCGCGCCGACGACCGGATGAGCGAGGCCGCCATGGAGGACCGCAAACGAGAGGGGTACTTCTGATGGCTCCCACCCTGACGACCACCAAGACCGGCGGCCGCACCCTGTTGCGGCTGGCCACGGCGGGCTCGGTCGACGACGGCAAGTCCACGCTGGTCGGCCGGCTGCTCTACGACACCAACTCGGTGCTCACCGACACCCTCGACCACGTCGAGAAGGTCAGCAAGCGCAAGGGCCTGGCCAGCGCCGACCTCGCGCTGCTGACCGACGGCCTGCGGGCCGAGCGTGAGCAGGGCATCACGATCGACGTCGCCTACCGCTACTTCGCCACGCCGGCACGCAAGTTCATCCTGGCCGACTGCCCGGGCCACGTGCAGTACACCCGCAACACCGTCACCGGCTCCTCCACCGCCGACGTGATCCTGCTGCTGGTGGACGCCCGCAACGGGGTCATCGAGCAGACCCGCCGGCACCTGGCGGTGGCCTCGCTGCTCCGGGTGCCGCACGTGGTGCTCGCCGTCAACAAGATCGATCTCGTCGACTACTCCGAGGAGCGGTTCACCGAGATCGCGACCGAGTTCGCGAAGCTCGCGCGCAGCCTCAACGTCCGTGACACGCACTGCATCCCGGTGTCGGCCACCGAGGGCGACAACGTGGCGGTCCGCTCGACGCGGATGCCCTGGTACGACGGGCCGACCGTGCTGGGCTACCTGGAGACGGTGGACGCCACGCCGCTGACGACCTTCGCGGAGCTGCGCTTCCCGGTGCAGCAGGTGGTCCGACCGCAGACCGCGGAGCTGGCTCCCTGGGCCTCCGGTACGCCCGGTCTGACCGCCGACTACCGCGGCTACGCCGGTCAGATCGCGTCGGGCCGGGTCCGGGTCGGGGACGAGGTCGTGGTTCTCCCCCGCGGCTCGCACACCACTGTGGTCGGCATCGACACCCCGGACGGACCACTGGAGCTCGCGGTCGCCGGTCAGTCGGTGATCCTGCGGCTGGCAGGAGACATCGACGTGTCGCGCGGTGACCTGATCGCGTCCACCGAAGCCCCGCCGGCCCCGGTACGGGAGGTCGCCGCCACAGTGTCCTGGCTGGCCGACCGAGAGCTCTCCGCCGGCGCCCGGGTCCTGGTCCAGCACGGTACGTCGCTGACCAAGGGGCTGATCCGCTCCATCGAAGCCAAGCTGGACCTCGGCGGCGACGGCGACCACCCGGTCTGGGTGGACAGCGACCGGCTGTCGCTGAACGACCTGGCCCGGATCCGGATCGCCTTCGCCAACCCGCTGCCGCTCGACGCGTACAACGAGTACCGCGGCACCGGTGCCTTCATCCTGGTCGATGCCGCGGACGGTTGGACCCTCGGCGCCGGTATGGCCGGCCCGCCGGCCTTCACCGTCGAGCACCGACGCACGCTCGACGAGTTCGACGAGTTCGACACCCCCGACACCGCAGGACAGACACCATGACCGCACCCTCGCTCATCCTGGTCGGCTACGGCAGCCGCGACCCGCGGGTCGCCCAGGTCAGCCACGACATCCGGGCCGACGTGCTGGCCATCCGTCCCGAGCTCGACGTGCACATCGCCTTCGTCGGGGAGGGACAACCCTCGGGTCTGCAGGTGGCGGCCAAGCTCGCCAGGCGCGGGGTCGAGGAAGCCGTGCTCGTGCCGTTGCTGCTGTCCGACGCGTTCCACGCGCACGCGGAGTTCCCGGCGCTGGTCGCCCAGATCACCGCGTCCACCGCCGGGCTCAAGGTGACCGCGTCCCGGCCGATCGGGCCCGAGGCACAGCTGCTGTCCGTGGTCGACCGCCGGTTGCGCGATTCGCTGCGCGCTCGACGGGTCAGCGAGCTGGACGGTCTGGTCTTCGCCGCAGTCGGCAGCACCGACGTGCGCAGCAACGCCATCGTCACCCGCCGCGCTCGGCAGTGGGCGACCCACCACCGGCTGCCGTGCGTCACCGCGTTCGCTGCGGTGTCCGGCCCGACGGCGGCGGAGGCTGTCCGTACGCTACGCAGTCAGGGGCGCCGCCACGTCGCCGTTGGCAGCTGGTTCCTGGCCCCGACGCCACTCTTCGTCCGCGAGGAGACCGCGGCCCTGGCCGCCGGCGCCGTGGCCGTGTCCGATCCGCTCGGTGCGGGTCCGGAGCTGGCCGAGGTGGTGCTCAGTCGCTACGTGGTGGCGGCCATGGAGCTGGTCGATCTGGAATCGGACCTCGCGGCCGAGTCCGAGGACACCCCGGTCCGCCACCTCAGCGTGGTCAGCGCCTGAGCTGCTGAGCTCGCGGTCACGACGGTCGGACTGGCCGGCTCGGTCGGGTGACCGGGGTCGCGGGCCGGGGTCGCCGGCGAGGGGTCTGTCGGCGCGCCGAGGCTCCGCATTTTCCATCCGTGGACGGAAAATGCCGGCGCCCGCGGCTGTGCGCAGCCGATAAGCCACCCGTGGACGGAAATTGCCGGCACCCCGCGCCCCCGCACCCCGCGCCCGGCGCACCTGACCCCGGCCACCGCACGCGGTGACCGGGGTCAGGAGGTGTGAGCGACGGAGGTCAGTGACCCCCGGGGCCGACCACGACCTCAGCGTTGCGGTTGGTCTTCAGGTCGAAGAACGCGTACGCCGCGACGGCCGCGAGGCAGAACGCGACGATCACGAAGCCGATCGCCTGGCTGCCGGTGGCGTCCGCCACGAGGCCCTGGACCGGCGGGATCAGCGCGCCACCGAGGATGGCCATGACCAGACCGGCCGCACCGAACTTGGTGTCGTCACCGAGACCGTGCAGTGCCACGCCGTAGATGGTCGGGAACATCAGCGACAGCGACGCCGAGATGCCGACGATGGCGATCAGCCCGACGATGTTCTGGCTGAACACAGCGATCAGGGCCAGCACCACCCCCGAGGTGGCCATCACCAGCAGCAACCGGGTGGGCCGGAACTTGCCCAGCAGCCAGAACATCACGAACCGGGAGATGAGGAACAGGATCACGCTGGCCTGCAGGAAGTAGCCGGCCGTCCGCGGGGCAAGGCCCACCACCTCTTCGGCGTACTGGATCGTGAACGACCAGGTGGCCACCTGCGCGGCCACGTTGAAGAACTGGGCGACCACACCGAAGCTGTAGTGCCGGTTCTTGATCAACCGGCCGAAGACGCCCTTCTGGGCGTGCGGATGCGCTCCGCCGACCTCGTGCTCGTGCACCTCCAGCGGGTTCTCCATCTTGCTGAAGAAGATCAGGATCCAGATCAGGACCAGGACGGCGGCGATACCCAGGTAGGGCCCAAGCACCAGCGAGAGGTCCCGCTCCTGAGCGTCGATCAGAGCCTGGCCGCTCAGCGCGGCGCGGTCCTCTTCCTTGGTCAGCCGCGGCAGGATCAGCGCCGTGCCCATCAGCACGCCGATGTTGACACCTACCGGGTTGAACGACTGGGCCAGATTGAGGCGCCGGGTCGCGGTCTCCTCCGGACCCATGGCGATGACGAACGGGTTGGCGGAGGTCTCCAGGATGGACAGGCCGGCGGCCAGCACGAAATACGCCATCAGGAACACGCCGTAGGTGAGGGTCCAGCTGGCCGGCAGGAACATGAAGCCACCGATGGCGGCCAGGCCCAGGCCGGTGAGCACACCGGTCTTGTAGCCGAACCGCTTGTTGATGAAGGCAGCCGGGATCGCCAGCAGGAAGTACGCGCCGTAGTACGCGAACGTGACCAGAGCAGACTGGAAGTTGCTCATCTCGAAGATCTTGCGGAAGACGCCGACCATCACCTCGGAGAGGTTGGCGGCCGATCCCCAGGCGGCGAAACAAGCCACCAACAGGATGAACGGGACCTTCAGACTGGGATAGACGAGAGCGTCGTGGACGGTCTCGAACTCCTCCTTGTGGTGGTCCGTCGTCTCGGAGGTCATGATTGTCCCTTCTCGAACAGCACGGGGGAAGAACTCGTGGCGGCGGTTCGCTCGAGTTTGTGCAGGTCTCGAAGATCGAACCTAGTCCGGAACGGTTTCTCGCGCCAGACCTTGTGATGCTCCTCGGAGCAAATCAGCTGGGCAGCTTCTCGTGGAACAGGTTGAGGTCGGACGGTCGGCGCAGCAGCGGCTCGAGCTCGCGGTTCCCCCGCTGGTTGTGCTCGGAAGCCATGTGGTCATCCCAGGCCGCACGCGAGGCGAACTTCTCGATCATGACCCAGCTGTCGTCGTCGGAGCCCTCCACCAGGTGCATGAAGTCGCAGCCCTCCTCCTGCATGGAGGCGGCGCGCATCGAGTGCAGCTGGGCTTCGGCTTCGGCGAGCTTGTCGGTCTTCGGGTAGATGGTCACCACCAGGAACAGTGGCGTCGTCTTGTCGGGCATCTCTCTCCTCCTCACGGATAGTCCGCCTCACAGGGCCGCGAGGCGCTGCTTCTCGGCTTCCACGTCGAAATCGGCCTGCGGCCAGGTCAGCCCCAGGGCGCCGAGGTGCTCGTTGACCAGGGCGGCCACGGCCCAGTTGCGGTACCACTTCCGGCCGGCCGGGATCATGAACCACGGGGCTGCGTCAGTGTTGCACCGCTCCAAGGCGTCGGCGTAGGCGGCCTGGTACTCCAGCCACTTCGCACGGACGTCGAGGTCACCGGGGTTGTACTTCCAGTGCTTCGTCGGATCGTCCAGCCGCTCCTGCAGGCGCTCCCGCTGATCGTCGGGGGTGATGTGCAGATAGCACTTGATCACCACCGTGCCGGCGGCCGCCAGCTTGGCCTCCCAGGTGTTGATCTGGCCATAGCGCCGCGACCACACCGGCCGGCTGACCAGCTCGTTCACCCTCGCGATGAGCACGTCCTCGTACTGCGAACGATCGAAGATGCCGATCATGCCGGGATCCGGCAGCGCGTTGGTGATCCGCCACAGGAAGGGGTGTCGACGTTCCTCGGCGGTCGGCGCCTTGAACGAGGTGATCTTGACACCCTGCGGGTCGACCAGGCCGATGGCCTTGCGGATGATGCCACCCTTGCCGGAGGTGTCCATCCCCTGCAGGATCACCAGCACGTTGTGCTGAGTGTCGGCGGCGCGTGCGTTGGCGAACAGACACTCCTGGCGGTCGGCGAGATCGACGCCGAGCTGGTCCATCAGGGCGGGTGCGTCGTCCTTGGTCGCGCCGGGGAAGCCCGGGGTGGCCCGACTGTCGAGGGCGGCCACGTCCACGGGTCCGGGCGGCAGCCGCAGCGTCTCGGTGAGAGTCGGCTGCCGAACCGGGACCGCGGCCTCTGCGCTGCTCTTCTTCGCCTTCTTGTTCGAGCCCATCCCGGCATTGTGCCGCACCGGACCTGGGGTTGCCGGAGGGGCCGGGCTGTCACGATGGAGTTGTGCGCCTCCTCCATCATGTCGACGGCCGGCCCGCCGGGGAGCTGACCAGGGACAACCTCGCCGCCCTCTACCGCTGGCCCGGCAGCGCTGGAGTCCCGTACGTGCGGAGCAACTTCGTGTCCACCCTGGACGGCTCGGTGCAGGGTCTGGACGGCCGGTCCGGATCGATCAACACCGCGAGTGATCACGAGGTCTTCGCGCTGCATCGCGGGCTGGCGGACGTGATCTTGGTGGGCGCCGGGACCGTTCGAGGCGAGGGCTACCGCGCCGTCGATCTCGAACCCTGGCAGGCATCTCTGCGGGCTGCCGAGGACCTCGCACCGTTTCCCACCCTGGTCGTGATCACCGGCTCGCTGCGGCTCGATCCGTCGTTCGCCGACCCGGCGTACGAGCACGGCCCGGTGATCGTGGTGACCACCTCCGCGCACGATGACGCCGCCGTCCGTCCGTTCCGCGAGCGGGGAGCCGAGGTGCTCCGCTCCCCCGGGGCCTCGATCGAGCTGGCCTGGATGCTCGGTGAGCTGGCCACGGCGGGACTGACCCGGGTGCTGTGCGAGGGCGGGCCCAGCCTGCACCGCGACCTGATCGCGGACGGGCTCTTGGACCAGCTGTCGCTCACACTGGCGCCCAGCGCCGTCGGTGGCGTCGGACACCGGTCCACCGCCGGCGCCGCCCTGAGCGAGCGAGCCGACTTCGAGCTCGCGTTCGTGCTGCTGGGCGACGACCAGACGCTGTTCACCAGCTATGGGCGTCGGGGGTAGCCGAGTCTGACGTGGGCAGTGGAAGAGGTCCTACGGCTCGATCCGGTTGCCCTGCTCGTCCCAGTGCTCGGCGACCTTCTTGCTCGGCTGGACACGAGGTGGCTCGCCCGGCATCTTCGGATAGTCCGGCGGGAAGTTCAGCTCGCCGCCGGGGAGCGACTCCCACAGGTCGAGCAGCGGAGTGAGCGGGAAGGACTCGTCGTCCATGTCGGCCCACGGATCGCCCCCGGCCAGGTAGTCCGGGAGGGTGGTCAGATTGAAATCCGCCGGGTCGGTGACCTCGGCGAGCCGGGCCCAGGACAGGGGCGTGCTCACCGGCGCACCGGGACGAGCCCGCAGACTCCAGGCGCTGGCGATGGTGCGGTCCCGGTTGTTCTGGTTGAAGTCCAGGAAGATGCGCTGCCCGCGCTCCTCCTTCCACCACGCGGTGGTCACGCCCCCGTCGCGTCGCTCCAGCTCGCGACCGAAGCCGATGGCGGCGTGCCGGACGTCCTCGAAGGTGTGGGTGGGCCGGACTCGGACGTAGATGTGCACGCCCCGGTTGCCGCTCGTCTTCGCATAGCCGCGCAGTCCCAGCTCCTCCAGCAGCTCCCGCGCGACGTCGGCGACCCGCCGAACGTCGGCGAAGGTCGTGCCCGGCTGCGGATCCAGATCGAGCCGCAGCTCATCGGGATGATCCACGTCCGGCCGCCGGACCGGCCACGGGTGGAACGTCAGCGCCCCCATCTGTGCGGCCCAGACCAACGACGCCGGCTCGGTGGGACAGAGCTCGCCGGCGGTGCGGCCACTGGGAAACGTGATCTCGACGTTCTGGACGAAGTCGGGAGCACCCTTCGGCAGACGCTTCTGGTAGAAGCCATCCCCCTCGCGATCCTGGGGTCCGGTGGCGAGGCGCATCCCTTCGCGCCAACCGTCCGGCCAGCGCTCCATCGCGGTCGGGCGTTCGCCGATAGCCCGCATCAGTGGGTCACCCACCGCCGCGAAGTACTGGCACACGTCGAGCTTGGTGATGGCCGGCGTACGGTCGGTGGCCTCGTACACCACCCGGTCCGGGCTGCTGACCCGCACCTCGCGCTCTCCCACCGCCACCGTCGCTGCCGGAGTCTTCGCCATGGAACCCAGCGTGCCGCACGAGGGAACATGGCTTGTCCGAGGGGTGTTGAGTGGACGCCATCCAAGGAGGAACCATGACAGACATGAATCACGCAACCCCCAACCCGGCGGCCACGGTCGGCAAGGTCGTCAAGTCCGAGGCCGAGTGGCGTGCCCAGCTGACCCCGATGGAGTACAAGGTGCTCCGCGAGGCCGGCACCGAGCGCGCGTTCACCGGCGAGTACACCGACACCACGACCGAGGGCGTCTACCGCTGTCGGGCCTGCAACGCGGAGCTGTTCCGCAGCGACCAGAAGTTCTCCTCACACTGTGGCTGGCCCTCGTTCTTCGCCCCGCTGGCCGAGGACCGGGTCCGCTACATCGAGGACGGCAGCCTCTTCATGAAGCGGGTCGAGGTCCGTTGCGGCACCTGCGACAGCCACCTGGGTCACGTCTTCTCCGGGGAGGGGTATGACACCCCGACCGACCAGCGCTACTGCATCAACTCGGTGTCGTTGACGCTGGAGAAGAAGGCCTGAGCCAACGTCTGGGCAGGCACTAGGACGGGGCCACCCGCTGGAACAGCAGGTGGTCCTGCCACCGTCCGGCGATCTCCAGGTACTGCGGAGCCAGCCCGATCAGCGTGAAGCCGTTGCGCTGAAGCACCTGCTGCGAGCCGAGGTTGTGGACGAGGGTGGCGGCCTGCAGACGGTGCAGACCGCAGGTCCCGTACGCCAGTGCGGCCGCCGCCCCCACGGCCGCGGTGGCGACACCTCGACCGGTGTGGTCCTCGCTGACCCAGTAGCCCAGGTGCGCGGAGCGGAAAGCGCCACGCACGATGTCGTTGACGTTGATGCGGCCCACGATCCGGTCGCCCTGCGTGATGACCAGCGGCACCGACAGGCCGTCGGCGTGCCGGCCGAGCGCCTCCGAGATCA
>DATDAP010000263.1:0-3422 GCA_036525335.1 Microlunatus sp.
ATAGATTGAACCGCGATGACTACTCCCGACGTCGCCGGACTGCTCGAGGGCGAGCCGGCCCACGACCAAGTGGTGTTCGCCACCCGTCTGCAGCGGTACTGGCCCGACCTGCTGGCCGGCCTGGCCGGCGCCTATCCCGACCACGCCGTGGAGATGGCCGGTCGGGCGGTGGAGATCGCAGCCCGCAACTTCCGCCAGCGACCAGAGGACCTGCGGCTGCTGGACCTGCGTCGGCACGCCGACCCGCAGTGGCACCAGCATCCGCGGATGCTGGGCTACGCCGCCTACACCGACATGTTCGCAGGCGACCTCACCGGCGTGCGCGACAAGATCGACTACCTGGCCGAGCTCGGGGTCACCTACCTGCACCTGATGCCGTTGTTGAAGCCGCGGCCGGGAGCGAACGACGGCGGCTACGCGGTGATGGACTACCGGGCGGTCCGGGACGACATCGGAAGCGTGGACGACCTGCGAGAGCTGGCCACCGCGCTGCGGAGGTCCGGGATCTCGTTGACCGTCGACCTGGTGCTCAACCACGTCGCCACCGAGCACGCCTGGGCTCGGGCGGCCGCCTCCGGGGACCACGTCTACCGCGACTACTTCTTCATGTTCGCCGACCGCGACATCCCGGACGCGTACGAGCGGACGCTGCCGGAGGTCTTCCCTGACTTCGCGCCGGGCAACTTCACCTTCGACGACGAGTCGCAGTCGTGGGTGTGGACCACCTTCAACACCTGGCAGTGGGACCTCAACTGGCGCAACCCGGAGGTCTTCTTCGAGTTCGCCGACGTCATCTGCTGGTTGGCGAACCTCGGCGTCGAGTGCGTACGCCTGGACGCCATCGCCTTCATCTTCAAGCGGCTCGGCACCAACTGCCAGAACCAGCCGGAGGTGCACGCGATCACGCAGGCGCTGCGGGCCGTCGCCCGGATCGCTGCCCCGGCGCTGATCTTCAAGGCTGAGGCGATCGTCGGTCCGACCGATCTGCCGCCCTACCTGGGGGTGGGCAAGCACGCCGGGAGGGTCAGCGACCTGGCGTACCAGAACTCGCTGATGGTGCAGATCTGGTCGGCCCTGGCGGCCAAGGACACCCGGTTGTTCTGTGCGGCGATGAACCGCTTCCCGGCCAAGCCGCCGACCACGGTGTGGGGAACCTACCTGCGGTGCCACGACGACATCGGCTGGGCCATCGACGACGGGGACGCCGCGTCGGTCGGCCTGAACGGCTTCGAGCACCGCCGCTTCCTGGCCGACTTCTACGCCGGCAGCTACCCGATGAGCGATGCTCGCGGGCTGGTGTTCCAGGAGAACCTGCAGACCGGCGACCGGCGGATCAGCGGCAGCGCGGCGTCGCTGATCGGGATCGAGGCCGCCTTGGCCACCGGCGACGAGGCGCACCTCGATCTGGCGATCCGGCGGCTGCTGCTGGCGTACCAGGTCGTGCTCGGTTTCGGGGGCCTCCCGCTGCTGTACATGGGCGACGAGATCGCGCAACGCAACTTCTACGACTTCGTCGACGATCCGGCCCACGCCGACGACAACCGCTGGGTGCACCGACCGCCGATGGACTGGGAAGCGGCCGAGCGCCGACACGTCGACGGCACCCTCGAGCACCGGGTGTGGCACGGTCTGCGGCAAGCCGTCTCCGTGCGGTCGGGCCTGCCGAGCATGGACGCCTCGGTGGAGTCGGAGGTGATGGATCCGGTGAACCCGGCGGTCCTGGTGCTGCAACGGCGTGCGTCGACCCAGACTCTGGTCGGCCTCTACAACATCACGCCCGAGATCCAGAAGCTGCCGCGCTGGGTGGTCTCGCTGGGCAACTGGTCGCGCGATGCGCTCACCGACGAGACCCCGCTGACCGATGCCGAGATCGTCCTGCAGCCGTACCAGGCCCGCTGGCTGGTTCAGTCGGCGTGACCTCGACAGGGCTCGGCGATGGTCCGGAACGGGCGGCGACGGCGGTCCGGGAGGCGTTGGCCGAGCTCGACCTGGACTGGAGCGAGCGCGAACCCGGTCTGTTCAGCGTCACGCTGCCCGGCACCCGCAAGCTGACCACCGAGTGCGCGCTGCAGATCGGTCGGCACGGACTCTCCGTCCGGGCCTTCGTCGCCCGCAACCCCGAGGCGGACCACGAGCGGGTCTACCGGTGGTTGTTGCAGAAGAACCTGACCCTGTACGGCGTGGCCTTCGGCGTCGATGCGTTGGGGGACGTCTACCTGAGCGGGCGGGTGTCGTTGGCGGCGGTGACCCCGGAGGAGGTCGACCGGCTGCTCGGTGCCGTGGCCGGGACCTCGGATGACAGCTTCAACACCATCGTCGAGCTCGGCTTCGCCGACAGCATCCGCCGCGAGTGGGCGTGGCGCCGGTCGCGGGGCGAGTCCACCGCCAACCTGGCGGCCTTCACCCACCTCGACCCAGGCCCGAGCGCCGGTGCGGACCCTGACCCAAGCCCCCGGGCGGGCCCCGGCCCCCAGGCAGGCGCTCCAGGCTGAGAACTCCCTGACTCCGCGGGTGATGCATCACACGCGGAGTCGGGGTTCTCTCATGCCGGGCGGGCCGATACCCGGTCGAAACCCGGCATCACTAGAGTTCCGCTCATGTCCTTGACGTTGATCTTGCTTCGCCACGGCGAGAGCGAATGGAACGCGAAGAACCTGTTCACCGGCTGGGTGGACGTCGACCTGAACGCGAAGGGGGAGGCGGAGGCCCAGCGGGGCGGCGAGCTGCTGGTCGAGAACGACCTGCTCCCCGACGTGCTGCACACCTCGCTGCTGAAGCGGGCGATCCGCACCTCCCAGATCGCCCTCCAGGTGGCCGACCGGCACTGGATCCCGACCAAGCGGCACTGGCGCCTCAATGAGCGCCACTACGGGGCGCTGCAGGGCAAGGACAAGGCGGCCACGCTCGCGGAGTACGGCGAGGAACAGTTCATGGTCTGGCGGCGGTCCTACGACACCCCGCCCCCGCCGATCGACAACGCCGACGAGTTCGCCACCTTCCACGACCCGCGCTACGCCTCGCTCCCCCCGGAGCTGCGGCCGCAGACCGAGTGTCTCAAGGACGTGCTGGAGCGGGCGCTGCCCTACTGGTACGACGAGATCGTCCCGGACCTCGGCGCCGGCAAGACGGTCCTGGTCGCCGCGCACGGCAACTCGCTGCGGGCCATCGTCAAGCACCTCGACCAGATGGGGGACGCCGAGGTCGTGGGTCTGAACATCCCCACCGGCATCCCGCTGCTGTACGAGCTGAACGACGACTACACCCCGGTGACCCCGGGCGGGCGCTACCTCGACCCGGCGGCCGCGGCCTCCGCCATCGAGGCGGTCAAGAACCAGGGCAAGAAGTAGCTGTGTTGTCGTCACTCGCTGTTCACTGCGCGCTGAGGCTCGATCTTCCCTCCTCGCTCGCAGACGAAAGGCGTG
>DATDAP010000264.1:0-2347 GCA_036525335.1 Microlunatus sp.
GAGCTCGGGCACCTGGAGTTCCTGCAGGTGCTGTGCCTGGACGAGATCTCCCGCCGGGAGACCACCGCGATCGCCCGCCGCACCCGCCGCGCCCGGTTCGAGCAGACCGCGACCCTGGAGGGGTTCGACTTCACCGCCAACCCCAAGCTGCCCGCCGCGCAGATCCGCGACCTGGCCGCGCTGCGCTGGCTCCAAGCCGGTGAGTCGGTGATCCTCTACGGCCCGGTCGGGGTCGGGAAAACCCACGTCGCCCAAGCCCTCGCCCACCTGGCCATCCGGGCCGGCGCCGAAGCCCGGTTCGTCAAGACCAGCCGCGCCCTGGCCGAACTCGCCGGCGGGCACGCCGACGGCACCTGGACCCGCCGGCTGCGCGAGCTCGCCCGACCCGCCGTCCTGGTCCTGGACGACTTCGCCATGCGCGAGCTCACCCCCAACCAGGCCGACGACCTCTACGAACTGATCAACGAACGCGCAGGCCGGTCGCTGATCCTGACCTCCAACCGGTCCCCGGTCGACTGGTATCCGCTGTTCCCCATCCCGGTCGTGGCCGAGTCCCTGCTCGACCGACTGATCAACAACAGCCACCAACTCCTCATGAACGGAGCCAGCTACCGACCCCGCAACAGACCCGGGGGCGCCGTCCCCACGGCCACCACGACCACCAGCTAGACTGTCCACAACGGACCAGACCTGGGGAATTAACTGATCGCAGCCCTGGGGAATTACGTGATCGCCCACAGTGCCTCGGAATCGACGGAAGTTCGTAGCTATTCAGCTGTTGCCGCTCACCTCGGCGGCACGTTCCGCGCCACCGCGAGCGCGTAGACGGGCGGCGCGTCGACGGTCATCCGTCGGCGGACGGGTCCCGGTGTTGCGAGCGGCGGCGGCCTGCGCGTTGTGGCTGGTGGGGCTGGTGTGACGTGATCGTCGGCGTGTCGAGTTGATCTCGGTGTCGGGTTGGGCAGGGTGTCGTCGTGCCCGATCGCCCGCCCGACGAGCAGTCGGCTGTGGACGACGCTGCGCTGCGGGTGGAGAACGCCGCGCTGCGTGCTGAGGTGGAGCAGCTTCGGGCGAGCGAGGCTGCGGTGCGTGCCGATCACGCCGAGTTGAAGAGCATGGTCGCGGTGTTGACCGGGCAGGTTGCGCAGCTGGAGCGGGTGGTCAGGGAACAGGCCGATGAGATCGCGGAGTTGAAGCGCCAGGCCGCTGGGGACTCCTCGAACTCCTCCCGCCCTCCGTCGTCGGATGCGCCGTGGGCGAAGAAGCCGGCGAAGATGCGCTCGTCGCGGACGAGGTCGGGACGCAAGTCCGGCAAGCAGCCGGGCTCTTCGTCGTCCTCGCGCTGCCTGATCGACGACCCGGACGAGCGGCTGGAGATCCGGCCGGGCCGCTGCCGGTCCTGTGACGCGTCACTGGTCGAGGCCGCGGAACACGGCCATCGGCGGCGTCAGATCGTCGACATCCAGCCCGCGCCGCCCCCGAAGGTCACCGAGTATGTGCGGATCTCGAAGGTCTGCGCGTGCTGCGGGGTGGTCACCACCCCGGGCTGGGACGACGAGGCCGTGCCGGTCGAGCACGTCGGCATTGTGGCCGCGCCGGGCTCGCCGGTGCGGATCGGCCCGGAAACCCTCGCCCGCGCCGCGTTGCTCACCTGCGCGCACTACCTGCCGGTCGGGCGCGCCCGCGACCTGCTGGAGACGTTGACCGCGATCGATGTGTCCACCGGGTTCCTGGCCGCCATCCGTGGTCGCGCCGCCCGACAGTTGGAGAAGAAGTTCCTCGGCCACATGCGAAACCTGCTGGCCACCGCGCCGGTGCTGCATGCCGACGAGACACCCGGCCGCGCCACCGGATCCCTGGCCTACGTCCACGTGGCCTGCACCGAATACCTCACGTTGATGCACGTCGGCGACCGCTCCGCGGCGAGCATCGATGCCGGCGGTGTCCTCGGACAGTTCACCGGGGTGCTGGTGCGCGACGGCTACGCCGGTTACGCACACCTCCAGGCGGCACATGCCTGGTGCGGAGCTCATCTGCTGCGCGATCTGCGGTCGATCTCCGATGCCGACCCCGACGGCCAACTATGGGCGCAGGCGATGGCCAACACCCTGCTGGAAGCCAACCGCGCCGCCCACGAGGCCCGTGATCGTGGCGCCGACCGCCTCGACGAAGCCACGCTGAAGCAGATCCGCAACCACTACCTGGGAGCACTCGCCCGAGGCAACACCGACAACCAGGGCGAACACTCCAAGCTCGCCGACAAGGCCCGCACCCTCATCACGCGGTTCAGACGGTTCGAAGACATGATCTTGAGGTTTGCCGCGGATCTCTCGGTGCCGTTCACGAA
>DATDAP010000265.1:0-8095 GCA_036525335.1 Microlunatus sp.
TGGCATCGCTGCTTTCCAGGCCATTCGACGGAGTAGCTCTAGGCATCGCCGTACGGGATCCCACGTGTATGAGCGCGCCGCGTGTGATGAGGTCAGTAAGCCGACCGTGGTCGGATAACGCGCACGGGGACGGCGAGGTGGTCCGTAAGTCGACCGTGGTCGGATAACGCCCCCGCCCGGGAACGTCGGGAGGTAGGCGGCCCGGCGATCCGAGCGGCCCCGGTTCAGCCCGCCCCGTCCCCGTCCAGCTCGCTCGGGTCCTTCAGGTAGGTCTTGCGGGAGTAGATCGCCCGGTTGATCAGCCAGGTGATCAGCCACAGCGCGACGCCGATGGCGATCAGCACACCCGCGATGGAGTACTGAACGGGGTTGCGGCCGGTCCACGGTCCGACCAGGAACGCGCAGCACAGGGCGCCGATGATCGGGATCACCGTCGGGGCCCGGAAGTGCTGGTGGGACTTGACGTCCTTGCGCAGCACCAGGCAGGTGACGTTGACGACCGAGAACACGGCCAGCAGCAACAGGGCGGTCGTGCCGCCGAGCTGGCTGACCCCGCCGGCGAAGATCAGCAGGCCCACCGCCAGCACGGTGGTGAACAGGATCGCCACCCACGGTGTACGCCGGGCCGGCAGCACCTTGCCCAGTACCGGCGGCAGCACCTTCTGGTTCGCCATGCCGTAGAGCAGTCGGCTGGCCATCAGCATGTTGATCAAGGCCGAGTTGGCCACCGCGAACATCGAGATCAGCGGGAAGATCTGGTCGACCGGCAGGTTGGGCGCCCCGGCCTGGACCACCTTGAGCAGCGGCGCCTCGCCCTCGCCCAGCTCACCGGGCGAGACCAGCGCGACCGCCGAGATGGACACCAGGACGTAGATCGTGCCGGTGATGCCCAGACCCGTGAGCATGATCTTCGGGAAGATCTTCTCGGGGTTCTTGACCTCCTCGGCCATGTTGACCGAGTCCTCGAAACCGACCATGGCGAAGAAGGCCAGGGTGGTGCCCGCGGTGACGGCCAGGAAGATGCCCTTGTCCTCGGCGGTGTCGAACATGACCACTCGACCGAGATCGGCCTTCCCCTGGCCGATGGCGAACATGCCGATCATGATCACCAGGAGCAGACCGGACAGCTCGACGCAGGTGAGGACCACGTTGGCGTACACGCTCTCCGCCACACCCCGGAGATTGACCAGAGCGACCAGGGAGATGAAGCCGATCGCCAGGACGGTGGTCAGTCCGGTGGAGACGTCGACCTCGGCCAGCCCCAGCCAGTCGGCCCGGACCACGTTGACCATCGCCTCGAGATTGGCCGCGAAGGCCCGCGAGGCGGTGGCCGCGGACGTGATGCCCGAGCACATCACTGTGAAGCAGACCAGGAAGGTGAAGAAGTGCACCCCGAACGCCTTGTGCACATAGAGGGCGGCACCGGCGGCCTGGGGGTACTTGGTGACCAGCTCGAGGTAGGAGAACGCGGTCAGGGTGGCGACCACGAAGGCCACCAGGAAGGGCAACCAGACCGCGCCGCCCACCTCCTTGGCGACGCTGCCCGTGATCGCGTAGATCCCGGTGCCCAGGATGTCGCCGACGATGAAGAGCAGCAGCAGCTTGGGTCCGAGTACCCGTTTCAGCTCAGGCTGGTGTTCGCCGCTGGCAGTCTCGGTCGTGCTGGTGTCCGTCATGGGAGGCCTCCGTCGTCGGGCTGCGTGCGGGGGGCGGGCTCTCGGGGGAGCGGCTTACGGTGTTGTCACTCTGTCTGACGGACCGCCCATCCACAACCCCCGACGACACCCGTCGCGAGCGGCCGCGCAGCGGAGCGCCCGACTCCGTCTGGACAGACGAGAGAGCAAACACGCTCTTCCGTTTGCGAACGAGGAAGGAAGACGGAGTCAATCGGCGCGCAGCGGAGCAGCGAGTGACGAAAGTACTGTGATGGACCTCACGCTAGCTGGAGTACGCATCTGCTTGCAATTGCAAGCACCCGCAGGCACCATGGACTCATGGCCAGGATCAGGACCCCCAACCTGGGGGAGCAGCTCGGGACGCTGGGTGAGTTCATCGCCTCGCAACGCCGCGCCGCCGAGCTCTCGTTGCGTCAGCTGGCGGAACAGACCGGCGTGTCCAACCCGTACCTGAGCCAGATCGAGCGCGGGTTGCGGCGGCCGTCCGCGGAAGTCCTCCAGCAGCTGTCCAAGGCGCTGCGGGTCTCGGCAGAGACCCTCTACGTCAAGGCCGGCATCCTGGATCCGGAGGACCACCCCTCGACCACGGTCGAGGCCGCAGTGCTGTCCGACCTGACCATCACCGAGCGTCAGAAGCGGGTGCTGATCGACGTGTACCAGTCCTTTGTCAAGGAGAACGAGAAGGACGGTGCCGCGTCGACGGCGGCCCCCGAGACCGCCGAGTCCACGAGCAAGACATCGAAGAGATCGAAACAAGGAGAATGAGCATGGCCACCACCACCACCCGTCGTCCGACCCCCGCGCAGGCCCGCAAGGCCGCGGTCGAGTCCGACTACACCGCGCTGTACGCCGCCGCCGGACTCACCGACCTGGTCGCCGAGTCGATCAAGAACATCGTCCTGACCACGCAGGAACTGGCCACCAAGCGGTTCACCGAGCTGCAGAACAAGCGGACCGAGCAGGCGAAGCAGACCACCGAGCTGCTCAAGACCCTCCCGGAGCAGCTCAAGGCGCTTCCGGAAACCACCAAGGCTCGGCTCGCGGAGCTGGAGAAGCAGCGCAAGGAGCTGCTGGCCGAGGCCGGCACCACTTACGTCGATCTCGCCGGCCGGGGCAAGAAGGTCGTCGACGACTCCCTGATCGCGGCGCGGAAGACCACCGCCGACGTGAAGGCCGATGTCGAGGAGAAGCTGGACGAGGTCCGTGAGGACGTCGTCGAGGCCGTCGACCCGGCGCTCGAGGCCGTCCAGGAGGGCGTCACCAAGGCCCGCCAATCCGTGTCCGGCAAGACCGCCACCGAGACCGTGACCCCGAAGAGCGCCGCCAAGGCCTCCGCCACCCGCCAGGCCAGCTCGGCCAAGGCGTCGGCCACCCGCGAGGCGGCCAGCGCCAAGCGCTCCGCCGCCGGCCAGAAGGCTGCCGCCACCCGCAAGGCGAACGCCGCCAAGAAGGCCGCTGAGGCCTGAGTTGTCTGTGCGCGCTCCGCTCGCACGCGGATCGCGCTCGCCCGACGGTGTCGTCGCTCTTCGCGAAACGGAGAAGCGTGTTTCGCTCATCGCTCCTCCATCCGTCGGCGCGCGATCCGGTATCGGGTAGGTCCCAAGTAGATGACCCGCAGCAAACAGCGAACCCCCGAGCCTCTCCGGCTCGGGGGTTCTCTGTGTGCGCTCCACAACCTCAGCTGCGGTAGACGATCACCCGGTCGCCCACGTGGATCCGGTTGAAGACCCAGCGGATGCCCGACTTGTTGCGGATGTTGACGCAGCCGTGGCTGCAGCCGTTGTAGCCGCGGGCGGCGAAGTCGGAGGAGTAGTGCACGGCCTGGCCCCCGGAGAAGAACATCGCGTACGGCATCTTCGTGTGGTAGATCGTCGAGTAGTGGTTCCGGCTCTTCCAGTTCACCTTGAACCGACCCTCTCGCGTCCTGGTGCTGGCGCAGCCGAACCGGGCGTCGAAGGTTCTGATGATCGTGGAGTTCTTCACGTAGTAGAGCTTGTCCCGAGTCTTGTCGATGCACAGGGCGCGCCCGGAGAACTTGCAACGTCCGTCGAGCTTCTTCCCGCTGGACGAGGCACTCGAGGAGATCTTGATGGTGCCGGTCTTCCTGACCAGCTTCTTCCAGGTCGTCTTGTTGACCTTGCCGCTCGCGCTCAGTCCGTGTCGGCGCTGGAACTTCTTCACTGCCGCCTCGGTCTTGGTGCCGAAGTAGCCGGTCGCATAGGCGCTGCTCAGCACGTTCGCTTTGATCAGTCTCCGCTGCAGAGCGGTCACCCCGCTGTTGTTCTGGCCCATCCTGGGTGCGGTGTACGTCTTCGACACGTACGTCGCCGCCTCGGCGGTCGGCGCGGTGCCGACGGTCACCGTTCCCATCAGGGCGACGGACACGGCCACCGACATCAGGATCGAGATGATGCGTCTTCTCACGGCTTCCCCCTTGCCGAGTGACACCGCGCGCCAGGTGCGCCGGCGAGACGGGCGGGGAAGGGCCCGAGGTCCAGAGCCTGCAGGACTCATCCTGATACACCACCGGGCCGTGCGGGAGGGTTCCGCCCACATCCGGCTACGGCCGGCGGCGATGAACCGACAGACGCCGTGAGCCTGCTGGCCCACGGCGTCCGGTCACATCAGCTCAGGCCTTCTTCGCCCTCGACCGGACCTTGCCACGGTCGTTGGCCGACAACGTCACCTTGCGGATCCGTACCGCGGCCGGAGTCACCTCGATGCACTCGTCGCCCCGGCAGAACTCCAGCGCCTGCTCCATCTGCATCAGCTTCGGCGGGATCAGCCGCTCCAGCTCGTCCCCGGTGGAGGAGCGCACGTTGGTCAGCTTCTTCTCCCGGGTCGGGTTGACGTCCATGTCCTCGGACCGGGCGTTCTCGCCGACGATCATGCCCTCGTACACCTCGGTGCCGGGGCCGACGAACATGGTGCCCCGCTCCTGCAGGCTGAACAGCGCGTACGAGGTCACGGCGCCGGTCCGGTCGGAGACCAACGAGCCGGTCGGGCGGGTCCGGAGCTCGCCGTGCCAGGGCTCGTACGCCTCGAACACGTGGTGCATCAGACCGGTGCCGCGGGTCTCGGTCAAGAACTCGGTCCGGAAGCCGATCAGGCCGCGAGCCGGCACCACGTACTCGATCCGCACCCAGCCGGTCCCGTGGTTGACCATCTGCTCCAGCCGGCCACGGCGCAGACCCATCAGCTGGGTGACGACACCGACGAAGTCCTCGGGGATGTCGATGGTCAACCGCTCGACGGGCTCGTGGACCTTGCCGTCGATCTCCCGGGTGACCACCTGCGGCTTGCCGACCGTCAGCTCGAAGCCCTCGCGGCGCATCATCTCGACCAGGATGGCCAGCTGCAGCTCACCACGTCCCTGGACCTCCCAGGTGTCGGGTCGCTCGGTGGTCAGCACGCGGATGGACACGTTGCCGATCAGCTCCGTCTCCAGGCGGGCCTTGACCAGCCGGGCCGTCAGGAGCTTGCCCGACCTGCCGGCCAACGGGGAGGTGTTGATGCCGATCGTCATCGAGATGGACGGCTCGTCGACGGTGATCAACGGCAGCGGCTTGGGGTTCTCGGGATCGGACAGCGTCTCGCCGATGGTGATGTCGGGGATGCCGGCGATGGCCACGATGTCGCCGGGCCCGGCCGAGTCGGCGGGCTCCCGCTCCAGCGCGTTGGTCATCAGCATCTCGGACAGCTTGACCGTCTTGACGGTGCCGTCGGAGCGGCACCAGGCGACCAGCTGGTTGCGCGTCATGGTGCCCTCGATGATGCGGCACAGGGCGAGGCGGCCGAGGTACGGCGACGCATCGAGGTTGGTGACGTGCGCCTGCAGCACCGCGCCCTCGGTGTAGGACGGGGCCGGGATGTGGTCCAGGATCGCCTGGAACAGCGGCTCCAGATCGGCCGCCTCCGGCATGGTGCCGTTCTCGGGCTGCTTCAACGACGCCCGGCCCGCCTTGGCCGAGGCGTAGATGACCGGGAAGTCGAGCACGTGGGTCTCGTCGTCGTCGAGCAGATCGAGGAACAGCTCGTAGGTCTCCTCGACGACCTCGGCGATCCGGGCGTCGGGTCGATCGACCTTGTTGACCACGACGATGATCGGCAGGTTCTTGGCCAGCGCCTTGCGCAGCACGAACCGGGTCTGGGGGAGGGGCCCCTCCGATGCGTCGACCAGCAGCAGCACACCGTCGACCATCTCGAGGCCGCGCTCGACCTCACCGCCGAAGTCGGCGTGACCGGGGGTGTCGATGATGTTGATGGTCAGCTCTTCGCCGCCCGGGATGGTGTGCTTGACCGCGGTGTTCTTGGCCAGGATGGTGATGCCCTTCTCCCGCTCCAGGTCCATCGAGTCCATCACCCGCTTCTCGACGTCCTGGCCGACGCGAAAGGCACCGGACTGCCAGAGCATGGCGTCGACCAACGTGGTCTTGCCGTGGTCGACGTGGGCGACGATCGCGACGTTACGCAGATCGTGACGAATAGGCATGAGTTGCTCTCTGTGGACATCGGGACAACTTGTCGATTCTAGTGGTTGCCGCCCCGCTGACCGAACCATCGCGTTTACGACGTAAAGTCGACGGTATGAGCGGTCGACTGGCCGTTCCCGTGAGGAGCACCATGAGTTTCACCGACAAAGCCGAAGACACCGCCGACCAGGTCAAGGGCGCGGCCCAGGATCTGGCCAAGCAGAGCAGCGGTGTGATCAGCGCCCTGCACAACATCGGCGTCCGCAGCGAGTACGCCTACGCCGCCGGGCTGGCCTCGATCGGTCTGAGCTACGCCAGCTACTTCATCAGCCGCGGCAAGCGTGGCGACGACAAGGCGCAGTCGGATCGGTGGGGGATCTTCATCGGGCACTGGGCACCCACCTTCTTCGCCCTGGGCATCGCGTTGAAGCTCGAAGAGGACGACGACTGATCCTCGAGGACCGTTGGTGGTCACGGTCGGGGTTCGTCGAGGTGACGAACTTCCGACCGCGACCACTGGGGGCCGGCCCGTAGGCTGGCCCCGCGTGGTCCGGTGCACGAGACGAGGTTGATGTGGCGAAACCCGACGACTGGTTCAACGAGTCGTTCCGCAGCGAGTACGACCGGCAGAACGAGTCGCTCGGCCGGTTCAACCTGGCGCTGTTCGGTAAGACCGGCGTGGGCAAGTCGACTCTGCTCAATGCGATCTTCGGTGAGGAGGTCGCGCGCACCGGGATCGGCGCACCAGTGACCAAGGGCAGCCACCTCTATCTGGACAAGGTCGGCCACCTCGGCATCGTCGACACCCAGGGCGTGGAGATCGGCAAGGACGACCGCGAGATCCTCCGCGACCTGGAGAAGGTGATCAAGGAGAGCCGGAAGCTGCCGTTGTCGGAGCAGATCCACGTGGCCTGGTACTGCGTGCGGGGGATGGATCGCCGATTCGAGGACACCGAGGCCGACTTCGTCCGCCGGCTCGACGAGCTGGGCTTGCCGGTGATCTTGGTGCTCACCCAGGTGCCGCGGCGGGACGGGCACTTCCATCCGGACGCCGTGATGCTGGCCGAGCAGGTGATCGCCCGGCAGCTGCCGATCGAGGGTGGGCGCCCGTTCATGACGTACGCCAAGCCCGATGACTTCGCGGGCCACGAGTCGTACGGTCTGCAGGAAGTCCTCGATGCCACCTTTCGCGTTGCGCCGGAAGGCGTCCACGGTGCCCTCACCGCCGCGCAGGAGATCGATCTTTCCCGCAAGGCCGGCGAAGCCCAGAAGGTGATCGGGGCCGCGGTGGCGACCGCCGGCGGGGCCGCCGCGATTCCGATCCCCTTCTCCGACGCGACCCTGCTGGTTCCGATCCAGCTCGGCATGATGGCCAAGATCGCGCACCTCTACAAGATCAAGTTCGATCGGGCCGCGCTGATGGCGATCGTCTCCACCACCGCGGCCACCCAGGTCGGACGGGCCACCTTCACGGGGTTGATCAAGCTGGTCCCCGGTGCGGGCACGGTGATCGGCGGAGCGATCGGTGCGGGGGTGGCGACCACCTTCACATACGCCATGGGCCAGGCCTGGTTGCGGGTCTGTCAGCAGGTGCACGCCGGCAAGCTGTCCGGTCTGGACGGTGCTCTGGACAACGACCAGCTCCGAGACGCGTTCCTGTCGGAGTTCAAGAAGCGTCTCGGTCGCAAGGACCTCGACGCCGTGCGCAAGGCGACCACGGGCTGATCGACGGCTCCGTCGGCGAGCCGGATCGGCACCCGTGATCACCGTCAGGGTGAGCCGCTGGCCGTGCCGCGGACACGCACCATAGATTGAACCGCGATGACTACTCCCGACGTCGCCGGACTGCTCGAGGGCGAGCCGGCCCACGACCAAGTGGTGTTCGCCACCCGTCTGCAGCGGTACTGGCCCGACCTGCTGGCCGGCCTGGCCGGCGCCTATCCCGAC
>DATDAP010000266.1:0-17880 GCA_036525335.1 Microlunatus sp.
CTCCTACCTGCCGCCGGAGCTGGTGCTGTCCGGCCGAGCGGGTCCGCGCTCCGACGTCTACAGCGCCGGTGTGGTGCTGTTCGAGATGCTGACCGGGCGCAAGCCGCACGTCGGCGACACCCCGATCCAGGTCGCGTACGCTCACGTCCACAACGACGTACCACCGCCGTCGCAGTTCTCCACCGCGGGTCACATCCCGCCGTACCTGGATGCTCTGGTCACCGGAGCCACCGCTCGGAATCCCGACGCCCGCCCGCACGACGGCAAGGTGTTCCTGTCCCAGGTCCGCCGGGTGCGAGCGGCGCTCCGCGATGGTCTGAGCGATGATCCCGAGCTGACCCAGGACCTCAGCGTGCTGCAGCGCTCCGACCTGTCGGCCGCCCTGCCCCCCGGCGTCGACCCCAACTCCGAGATCACCCAGCTGGTGCCGCCGCCCGGCGCCGTGCCGGTCGGTCCGCCGCGGATCGTCCACCAGCGCGGTCTCACCCCGACCTCACCGCCCACCTTCCGCGATGCCCCACCGCCCACCGTGCCCGCCCTCGCCGCGGGCGGGTCGGCCCACAACCCGGCGTCGTACGTCGCCGGGGAGCGGCTGGCGTCCCGACGCGAGCGCGAGGGTTCGCGTCGCCGGCGTGGCTGGTTGATCGTGCTGCTGGTGCTGATGCTCACCGCCATCGCCGCGTTGGCCGGGTGGTATCTGACCGAGGGTCGCTTCACCGCCGCTCCGGCCCTGACCGCCCTGCCGCAGACCGAGGCGGCCACCGTCGCCCAGCAGGAGGGTCTGCAGATCGACTTCGTGGACGAGTTCTCCGAGACGGTGGCCCCCGGTGTCGTGATCGACACCGAGCCGATCGCCGGGACCAAGGTGCCGGACGGCGGCTCGATCACCGCTGTCGTGTCGAAGGGACCGGAACGGTACGCGATGCCGAAGGTCGTCGGGCTCAGCCAGCCCGCCGCGACCGGGGCCATCAAGAACGCGAAGCTGACCCTCGGGTCCGTCTCCCAGGCTTTCCACCCCAAGGTCGCCAAGGGGGTGGTGACGAGCGCGTCGTACGCGCCGGGCACCAAGCTGAAGTCCGGCTCGACGGTCGATCTGACCGTGTCCAAGGGCCCACAGCCGATCAAGATCACCGACTACGCCGGCAAGGACGCCGCGGCCGCGAAGGCGGCGCTGACCAAGGCGGGCTTCAAGGTCAAGATCACCACCGCGAACTCCGACACCGTGGCCAAGGGCGTGGTGATCAGCCAGTCACCCGACAGGGGCACCGGGGTGAAAGGTGACACGGTCACGCTGAAGGAGTCGCTGGGACCGGTGATGGTCACCATCCCGAACGTCCGCAGCATGGGTGTCGACGCGGCCAAGAAGGTGATGACCGCCGCCGGCTTCAAGACCAAGGTGCAGGCGGTCGCGGTCAACTACATCGGCATCGGCTACGTCGTCTACTCCAAGCCGAGTGCGAAGAGCGAGGCCCCGAAGGGCTCGACCATCACCCTGTACGTCGTCTGACCGGAGCTCGTCGCGTGGCTGTTCGCCGGGGTGAGCTCGGTCCGCTGCTGGCCCTCCTGGCCATGACCGCGGCCTGGGGTTCGACGTTCTTCATGATCAAGGACGTGGTCACCCGGATCCCGGTCCCGGACCTGCTGACCGTCCGCTTCGCCATCGCCGCCCTCGCTCTGGCGGTCATCTCCGGTCGGCGGCTGAGGATGTCGACGGTCACCCTGCGACGAGGGCTGCTGCTCGGACTGCTGTACGGCGTCGCCCAGCTCCTGCAGACGTTCGGGCTCGCGCACACCGCGGCCAGCGTGTCCGGCTTCCTGACCGGTCTGTACGTGGTGCTCACGCCGCTGCTCTCGGCGATGATCTTGCGCACCCGGATCCCGCCTGCGGTCTGGGCGGCGTCCGTGCTCGCCACGGTAGGGCTCGGAGTGCTGTCCCTGCAGGGATTCGCGATCGGCTACGGCGAGCTCCTCACGGTGGCCTCCGCGGTCGTCTACGCGTTGCACATCATCGCGTTGGGACGGATGAGCGAACCCGGCACGGCCCTGCAGCTGAGTGTCGTGCAGATGGCCACCATCGCCGTGGTCTGTGCGTTCGCCGCCGTGCCCGGCGGCATCCAGCTGCCCACGTCCGGGATCGACTGGCTGATCGTCATCTATCTCGCGCTGGTAGCCGGGGCGCTCACCATGCTGCTCCAGACCTGGGCCCAGGCCAGGGTGGAAGCCTCCCGGGCCGCGGTGATCATGGCGATGGAACCGGTGTGGGCCGCCGCCTTCGCGGTCGCGTTCGGTGGCGAGAGCCTGACCGGTCGGATGATCATCGGCGGTGGCGCGATCCTGGCGGCCATGTACCTGGTGGAGCTGGCGCCCAACCGCCGTGTTGTCAGCCGCGGTGGTCGCCAGGGCCGCCACCGCGGCTGACAACTCGGCGGTTCAGAGGGTGGTGACGGCGTCGGCGATGGGAGTGTCCCCCGAGATCACCTCGAACTGGCGGCGTACGCCCGTGCCGTCGACCACCAGCCGGATGATGATCTCGGCGACGTCGTCGCGCGGGATCTGACCCCGGCCGGTGCTCTCGGCGATCTGCACCCGCCCGGTGGCGTCGGTGTCGGTGAGTCCGCCGGGGCGCACGATGGTCCAGTCCAGGTCGCGGGACCGGACGATCTCGTCGGCCTCGGCCTTGGCCCGCAGGTAGATCTGGAACACCTCCTCCGAACCCACCACGAAGTCGTCGGCGGCCAGCGCGGAGATCACCACGTAGCGACGGACGCCGGCCAGCTCGGCGGCGTCGGCCAGCAGGATGGCACCGTCCCGGTCCACGGTCATCTTCCGCGCCGGTCCGCTGTTCGGGCCCGCTCCGGCGGCGAACACGAGGGCGTCGGCGCCTTCGATCAGCTCGGCCAGCTCGGCTGCAGTCTGGTTCTCCAGGTCGAAGATCACCGGTTCGGCGCCGAGGGCGCGGAGCTCGTCGGCGTACTCCGGTGTCCGGATCAGTCCGATCGGTTGGTGACCCTCGGCCGCCAGTCGGCTCTGCGCCAGCAGAGCGATCTGACCGTGCCCGCCGGCGAAGACCACCCGCAGGCGTCGGTCGGCGGCCGACTGCCCGGTCGCCAGCGTCTCCGTGGTCTCAGAACTCATGGGTGGTCCCTCCGCGCAGATCCGTCAGCCTGGTACCGGTCATGTCGACCACCCGTCCGTAGATCAGGCCCCGACCCCTGTCGTTCAGCAACCCGTCGTGGATGGGGAACCCTTCGAGCGCACCGACCTCGCGGACGAAGTCGATGGTCTCCTTCATGGCCGCCCAGGGCCCCATCATCGGCACCGCGAGGATGTCGACCCCACGGGGGACGGAGCTCAGTGAGTCGCCCGGGTGGAACAGCGTCGGCTGGCCCTCCGAGCGAAGCACGAATCCCACGTTGCCGATCACGGGGATGTCCCGGTGGATGACTGCGTGCTGGCCGCCCACCGCGGTGATCAGGAGATCACCGACCACCACCTGCTCACCGGCCGCGAGGTCGTCGGCGTGCACCTCGGGAAACGTTCCGGCCTCTTCGGCCAGCACGATCGACGGCTCGACGTACACCGTCGCCTGCGGATTGGCCCGCACCAGGTCCGGCAGGTGCTCGGGATCGGCGTGGTCAGGATGGACGTGGGTGATCAGGATCGCGTCGAGGTCAGTGAGCCCGTGCCACCCGTCAGAGAAGTTGCCCGGGTCGATCAGCACCCGCGCATCGTCGGTCTCGACGAGCACGGCTGAGTGGCCGAGGTGTGTGAGGCGCATGCGGCCAACCTACCCAGCCGCTCGATGCCGACCCCAACGGGAATCTCGTCACCCGTCGTCGGTGATCACCTTCCATGGTCTCGGGGTCGACTGAGGCGGCCGGCCTCAACCGAAGCTGCCCACCACCACGTCCCCCGCCGGCTCGTACGTCGCGATGATGGTGCCGCCCTTCGTCACTCGACCGTCGAGCAGGCGGAGCGAGCCCGGGACCGTCCCGTCGGCGAACAGCCGACGCCCCGAGCCGAGCAGCACCGGATGGATCACCAGGTGCCAGCGATCCACCAAACCGGCCGCGATCAGCGTCTGGACGAGGTCACCGCTGCCATGCACCTGGAGCTGAGGACCCGCGGTCTGTTTGAGGGCGGTGACCGCCTCGGCGACGTCGCCGGTCAGCAGGACCGACGTGTCCCAGGTCAGCTCGGGTGTCCCCCCCGAGGCGACGTACTTGGTTGCCCGGTTCAGCGGGATCGAGTTCTCGTCCTCCGGAGCGGTCGGCCAGAAGCTCGCGAAGATGTCGTACGTCCTCCGCCCGAGCAGCAGGTCGAACGGCTCCGCCATCAGCCGCTCCATCTCCTCGCCGACCTCGTCGTCGAAGTAGTGGAACGACCAGCCGCCCAGGTCGAAGCCACCGCTCGGGTCCTCGTCGAGTCCGCCGGGCGCCTGCATCACGCCGTCCAGGCTGAGGAAGGTGGTCACCAGCAGGTCACGCATGATTCGAGTCCTCTCGTCGCCGTCTGTGTCACTGATGACCGAGGGGAGGGGCCGGACTCATCGTTCTCGCCGACCATGGTCACCGACCCCGGTCACGATCTCGCCGCGGATCGGCGGCCGAATCGTCGGGTCGCGGAGGGGTCAGCCTCCGACCAGGACCCTGCCGACGATCTCGCCCGCCGTCCGCGCATCGTCGACGGAGACGTCCAGGTGGGTGACCGCGCGCAGCATCCGGGGTCCCAGCGCGGAGACCCAGACACCCCGGTCCTTGGCCGCCGCGGCCACCTGCGCAGCGGGGACGTCGCCGGTGTTCAGCACCACGATGTTGGTCTGCACGGCGGCCACGTCGATGGCGGCGGGCGCCTGGTCGCCGACCGCCGCAGCGAATGTCGCAGCGGCCTCGTGGTCCTTGGCCAGCCGGTCGACGTGGTGGTCCAGCGCGTACAGGGCGCCGGCGGCGAGGATGCCGGCTTGCCGCCAGCCGCCACCGAGACGCTTGCGCCAGATCCGCGCCCGGGTGATGTTCGCCGCCGTGCTGACGAGCACCGAGCCGACGGGTGCGCCGAGGCCCTTGGAGAAGCAGACGCTGACCGTGTCGAAGAGACTCCCGTACGCCGACAGCGGGACCCCGGTCGCGACGCGGGCGTTCCACAGTCGGGCGCCGTCCAGGTGGTAGCCCAAACCGTCGGTACGACACAGCTCACCCAGAGCGACCAGTCGGTCGTACGGCTGGATCGTGCCCCCGCCGAAGTTGTGGGTGTTCTCCACCGCGACCGCGGCGGTGGACACCAGATACGGACCGGCGTTCGGCGCGACCACCTCGGCGTACGCGTCGACGTCGACCAGCCCGTTCACCGACGGTACGGTCCGCATGGTCAGGCCGTGGACGGCCGCGTGCGCGCCCATCTCGGCGCGGGCGATGTGGGCCCCCACGTCGCACACCACTTCCTGTCCGGGCTCGACCAGCAGCCGGACCCCGAGCAGGTTGGCCAGCGAACCGCTGGTGCAGAACAGTCCGGCCTCGTGTCCGAGCAGCTCCGCGGTCCGCCGCTCCAGCTCGATCACGGTCGGATCCTCGCCGTACACGTCGTCACCGACCGGGGCGGCGAGCATCGCCTCCCGCATCGCGGACGTGGGCACGGTGACAGTGTCGGACCGCAGATCAATCACGAGAGCAATCTCGAGTCAGAACGAGACGGGCACGAACGACTGCACCGGGTTCGCCCGCCGGATCCGCCCCGTGGTCAGCCGTTCGGCCACCAGGAAGGCCAGCTCCAGCGACTGGTTGCGGTTCAGCCGGGGGTCGCAGAGAGTCTCGTACCGGTTGACCAGGTCCGCCTCGACAAGATCATCACTACCGCCGACGCACTCGGTGACGTCGTCCCCGGTCAGCTCGACGTGCACCCCGCCCGGCCAGGTGCCCAGCTCCTCGTGCACGTCGAAGAAGCCATTGAGCTCGCTGATCACGTCGGAGAACGCCCGGGTCTTGAACCCGTTCCGCGCCTCGAAGGTGTTGCCGTGCATCGGGTCGCAGACCCAGGCGACCTGGCGGCCGCTGGCGGTCACCTTGGCGACGATGTCCGGCAGCAGGTCGCGCACCCGGTGCGCGCCCATCCGGGTGATGAAGGTGATCCGGCCGGGCTCGTGGTCGGGGTCGAGCCGGTCGGCGAGCTCCAGCGCGGTGTCCGCGGTGGTGGTCGGTCCGAGCTTCACACCGAGCGGGTTGCGGACGTGCCGGAGCAGCTCGACGTGCGCGCCCTCCAGCTGCCGGGTCCGCTCACCGATCCAGAGGAAGTGACCGGACACGTTGTACGGCAGGTGGGTCCGCGAGTCGGTCCGGGTCATCGCGTGCTCGTAGTCGAGGCTGAGCGCCTCGTGGCTGGCGAAGAAGTCGACAGTGTTGAACACGCCGTCGTCGATGCCGCACGCCACCATGAAGGCCAGCGCGCGATCGATCTCGCCGGCGAGGGTCTGGTACTGCACACTCGCGGCCGAGCTCTTCGCGAAGTCGGCGTTCCAGTGGTGGACGCTGCGCAGGTGGGCGAACCCACCGGTGACGAAGGCGCGGACCAGGTTCAAGGTCGCCGCCGACGCGTTGTAGACCCCGAGCAGCCGCTGCGGATCGTGCCGGCGAGCCTCGGCGGTGAACGGGAACCCGTTGACCGCGTCGCCCCGGTAGGCCGGCAGCGTGACATCGCCGCGGGTCTCGATGGCGGCGGAGCGGGGCTTGGTGTACTGCCCGGCCATCCGACCCACCTTGACGATCGGCACCTGCGCGGCGTACGTCAACACGACCGCCATCGAGAGCAGCGTCCGCAGCTTGCCCTGGATGTTCGCCGCGGTCACCCCGTCGAAGGTCTCGGCGCAGTCACCGCCCTGCAGGATGAACGACTCACCCGCCGCGACGCTGGCCATCTTGCTCCGCAGGCTGTCGCACTCACCGGCGAAGACGAGCGGCGGGAGGGAGCGGAGCCGGGCGACGACCTGGGCGACCTCGCCCGCGTCGTCGTACGTCGGCTGCTGCAGCGGGTTGAGCGCGTGGAGCTCGTCCATGGTGGGAATGGGCGGGTTGTCGGGCACCCGCCAACTGTAGACTCCGGCGCCGACCAGCAGAATCGGATTCCATGAGCGCACCAGTGGTGATCGTGGGGTCCCTGAACGCCGACCTGTTCGTCGAGGTCGCGGCCCTGCCGCGGCCCGGGGAGACCGTCCGCGGCTCCGACCTGACCGTACGACCCGGAGGTAAGGGAGCCAACCAGGCCGCGGCCGCCGGACTCCTCGGTGCCGAGGTGACCATGATCGGCGCGGTCGGGGACGACGACCACGGCCGCCTGCTGCTCTCCGCTGCCGAGTCGGCCGGGGTGCGGACGGAGCGGATCCGGTCTCTCGACGTCGCCACCGGAACCGCGATGATCACCGTGGACGACGCCGGTGAGAACACCATCATCATCTCTCCCGGCGCCAACGCACGGCTGTCGACCGACGACGCTCGCGCCGGGATCGACGACGGGACCGCGGTCGTGGGGCTCTGCCTGGAGATCGCGGCCGAGACGGTCGCCGTCGCGGTCGCCCGGGCCGGCGAGGTCGGCGCCACCGTGGTCCTCAACCTCTCCCCCTACCGTCGGGTCGACCCCGAGGTGCTGGCCGGCGTCGACGTGCTGCTGGTGAACGAGATCGAGCTCGAGCAGCTGCTCGGCGCCTTCCAGGAGCTCGACGAGGCGCTGGGTCGGCTGTCGGACGTCGGCGTCGGGCGGACCGTCGTGACCCTGGGCGACGCAGGGGCCGCCATCCTCGACGCCGCCACCGGGACGAGACGGGTCGCCTCGCCGAAGGTCACGGTGGTCGACACGACCGGCTGCGGGGACGCCTTCGCGGGCGCACTGATCAGTCGGCTGGCCGCCGGTGACGAGCTGGTCGCCGCGGTCGCGACGGCCGTCCGGGTGGGCGCGTACGCGGCGACGGGTAAAGGCGCCCAGCCTTCGTACCCGACGTCGCAGGAACTGGCCGCCTGGACACCCTGAGTCCGCCCGATCGCCGAGCGCAGGCCCGCCGAGCGCTGACTCCCGGGGTGGCTCAGGTCTGCGGTGAGACCTCGTCCGCCTCGTCCTGCTTCGCCTGCTTCGCGGCGAGCTCCTTGGCCGACGAGGCGTACAGGTCGACGTACTCCTGGCCGGACAGCTCCATGATCGCGTACATGATCTCGTCGGTGACCGAGCGCAGGATGAACCGGTCCCCGCTCATGCCCTCGTACCGGGAGAAGTCCAACGGCGTGCCGAACTTGACCGTCGGGCTCATCACCTTGCTCAGCACCTTGCCCGGCGGGGCGATCACGTCGGTGCCGATCACGGCGACCGGGATGACCGGCACCTGGGCCTCCAGCGCCATCCGTGCGACCCCGGTCCGACCCTTGTACAGCCGCCCGTCGTGGCTGCGGGTGCCCTCCGGGAAGATGCCGAACAGGTCGCCCCGGGCGAGCACCTTCATCCCGGCGCGCAGTGCCCCCTCCGAGGCTCGTCCGCCGCTGCGATCGATCGGCACCTGACCCGTCCCGGCGAAGAACCGCCGTTGCGCCCAGCCCTTGACGCCCTCTCCGGTGAAGTAGTCGGACTTGGCGACGAAGGTGATCCGGCGGTCCAGCGCCAAGGGCATGAACACCCAGTCCGCGAACGACAGGTGGTTGGCCGCGAGGATCGCCCCACCCTTCTCGGGCACGTTGTCGGCACCCTCGACGATCGGAGCGAAGATCTTCTTGACCGGCGGACCCAGCAGCACGTTGCGCATCACCCAGTACAGCCCGCGACCCTCGCCGGTCCCCTCGTCCTCGGGCGGGACGACCGAGAGCTCGGCCCCCGAGGCGCCCCGGCGGGCCCGCGATCTCGCCACCGCTCGGGCTCGCTGCTCGGCGTCCTTCGCCGCCTTGCGCGCCGCCTTCTCGGCGTCGCGGGCGGGATCGCTCACGTGGTCACGTCCTCGACGGTCTCGGCGGGCGTGGGGTCGGCCGGTACGGGTGGGTGCGAGGCCTGCGACGGTGTGCCGGGCACCGGCGGCACGGGTCGACCCAGCCCGGGCCTGGTGACCACCACCGCGGAGGCGAGCTCGCGGCCGTCGGCCAGGGCGGCCTTGACGGAGGCCCCGTACGCGTCGACGTACTCCTGACCCGACTGCGCCTGCACGGCCGCCATGATCTCGTCGGTGACGTAGCGCAGCACGTGACGGTCGGCGGCGGCGGTGGCGTAGCGGTCGAAGTCGATCGGCGCGCCGATCGCGATCTTCGCGCGGCGGTAGTAGGGGATGTTGAGGCGCCGGGTCCGTTGCACGCGGGTGTCGCGGATACCGATCGGGATGACGGGCACCCGGGCCTGCAGCACCAACCTGGCCACCCCGGTCTTGCCCTTGTAGAGACGGCCGTCCGGCGAGCGGGTGCCTTCGGGGAAGATGGCGAGCAGCTCGCCGTTCTTCAGCACCTGCAGCACGCTGTCCATGCTGCCGGCACTGGCTCGGCCCCCGGAGCGGTCCATCGGCACCTGGCCGACGACGGTGAGGAACCAGGCGACGAGCCGCTTGGCGGGTCCGCCGCCTTCGACGAACAGCTCGGCCTTGGCCGGGAAGGTCAGGCGTCGCGGGATGACCGCCGGGACGATGAAGGTCTCCACCGCCGAGGTGTGGTTGCACACCACGATGGCCGGACCGGACTCGGGGACGTTCTCCCGGCCGGTCACCTTGGGTCGCCACACCAGCCGAACGACCGGCAAGAACAGCGACCACTTGAAGATCCAGTAGAACAAATGCCCCTCCAGAGCCCTGATTCCCCCGTGAGCCTAGTGGCTGCGGCTATCTGTGCCACCATGCGCACGTGACGTCCGCCCTGGGCCAGGCCCTCCGACCCGCCGTCCGGCTCGTCGACCGGCTCCGCGGCCGCAGCGATGACCCGGTTCCGCCGTCGCTGGCCGATGATCCGGCGGTCCAGCCCTACGAGGCTGGGGACGGCCCGAGCGGTGTCCTGCTGGTGCACGGCTTCACCGGCACGCCCCAGTCCATGCGGCCCTGGGCCGAGCACCTGGTGGCGGCGGGGTTCGCCGTGTCGTTGCCCAGGCTGCCGGGTCACGGCACGCACTGGAAAGACCTCAACCAGACGGCGTGGACCGACTGGTACGCGCACGCCGACGCCGCCTTCGTCGCCCTGCGCACCCACTGCGACCGGGTGTTCGTCGCCGGGCTGTCGATGGGTGGGGCGCTGAGTCTGCGGCTGGCCGAGCAGCACGGGGACGAGGTGGCGGGCCTGGTGCTGGTCAACCCCTGCATCAACATCACCGATCCCCGGATGAAGATCCTGCCGGTGCTACGGCACCTCACGCCGTCGCTGGCCGCGATCGGCAACGACGTCGCCGACCCGAGTTCGCGGGAGATCGCCTACGACCGCAACCCGCTGCACGCGCTCCATTCGCAGACGTTCCTGTGGGCCGACGTGGTCGACCATCTGGATCGGGTCACCCAACCCCTGCTCGTCTTCCGCTCCGAGCAGGACCACGTGGTTGACCCGTCCTCACTCGCGATCCTGACGAAGGGGGTCGGCTCGGCGGACGCCGATTTCCGTACGCTCACGCGCAGCTTCCACGTCGCCACGCTGGACTACGAGGCGGACGAGATCTTCACCGCCTCGGTGGAGTTCTTCCGCCGCCTTTCCGCCTGACAAGAAAGTCTCACCCTCATCTCGACCTCGACGGCGTGTCGCATTGCATAGTTGGTCGAAATACCTCTCGTGACCTTGCCGTGACCAATGTGGCGTGGTTAGCCTCCTGAGGAAATCTCAGTCTCCTGTGACTGAAGTGACCAAAGGAGTTGTTCATGCCCTCAGCCGGCCGACGAGCGATCACGGTGATCGCCGCCCTGAGCAGTGCTGCAGCCCTGTTCGCCACGGCGGGGATCCCCTCGGCCGAGGCCGCCTCCAGCTCCGGGGTCGCGACCACGACCGTGCACATCCGCACCGGCGCGAGTACATCGGCGGCCGTCGTGGGCCGCCTGATCCGCGGTCAGAAGATCACCATCACGGGTGCGGCCGCCGGGGACTGGGTGAAGGTGCGCTTCCGCAGCGGCACCGCCTACATGGACGAGGAGTACCTCGACCGTTCGGGCGCCCGACCCGGTGCCCCCAAGTCTCTTCCGAGTGCCGGCATCCGGATCGCCACCGCCGAGCTCAACATCCGCACGGGTGCGAACGGCCGGTCCCGGGTGGTGGGTGAGCTCGCCGAGGGCAGCGCCATCACCCTCACCGGTCGGTATGGCAGCGGGTACGCCGAGTTCCGGCACCACGGGTCGCTGCGCTGGGTGTTCGCCGCCTACCTAGCCGAGCCCGTCGGCACCTCCGGAAGCCCGTCCCCGGTGATCACGCCGATCGCCACGCCGATCGTCCAGCCGGCGCCGGTCAGCGGGTCGACCAGGGGGGAGATCGCCCTCGCGTTCGGTCGGGCCCAGCTGGGTGAGCCGTACGTGTACGGCGCCACGGGTCCGGATCGCTGGGACTGCTCGGGTCTCACGCAGGCGGCCTGGCGCGCGGCCGGTGTCTCGATCCCCCGCACCACGTACACCCAGGTGAAGGTCGGCCAGCGGGTGGCGCGGTCCGACCTGCGGCTGGGTGATCTGGTCTTCTTCTACGGTTCCCGTCCCAGCCACGTCGGTCTGTACGCTGGCAACGGGATGGTCCTCAACGCCCCGCGCCCGGGCAAGACCGTGTCCTACAGCAAGATCAGCTCGATGCCGTACGCCGGTGCCGTCCGGCCCGGCTGACCGCCATCCGAGAGGCTGCGCTCATGACCGTGTTGGATGGTCGCGCTCCGCGCTACGCGGTCCTGAGCTCCGCGGTGTCTCGCTCGTTCGTCACGATTCCGTACGACGAAGAACGTGTCGCCCGCCAGTCCTCATCAAAGCCGTGCTCCTGCACTCCCGAGAGGCTCCGCTCATGACCGACCCCGACGACAAGGAGTCGGTGGACCGCGCTTTCGCCGAGCTGGTCGCCGGTTTCCATCTCACCGCGGACCGACCCGAGCCCCCGAACGCAGTACACGAGGAGTGGGACGGTCCCCCCACCGGTCGTGCGCCGGCCCCCGGCTCGGTCTTCGAGCGGCCGACTCCGCTGCCACCGGCGGCGTCGCCACCCGCACTGCCCACTCCAGAGCCGGCCGACGAAACGGAACCGCAGCCGGCGGACCGCTTCGAACCCGAGCCCCCGCCACCACTACCGCGACCTGCCTGGCCCGTACTGGTCGGCTGGATCGGTCTCGGCTACGCGGTGCTGATGGTCCTCGCGACCGCCGTCGGGATCGAGCTGCCGCGGTGGGCGGCGTGGGCCGGGATCGTCGGCTTCGCCGGCGGCTTCGCGCTGCTGGTCAGTCGCCTTCCTCGGCAGCGTCCGCCCGACGCAGGAGACGGCGCCGTCCTCTGAGCCGCAGCCGGCGGCCGCGTCCGGGCCAGAACCCGCCGCGATCGGCCATCGGTGGATCGAGCACCGCATGGCGAGCCAAGTCCGCCGCCCCGATCAGTCCGGCGTCATTGCGGAAGTGGGCCAGCTCCAACCGGGCCTGCTGGCGGTAACCACGACCGGTCAGCGTCCGGGCGAACATCTGCCGGGTCGGCTGCAGCAACAGGTCGCCCGCGGCACTGACGCCACCGCCGATGACCACCAGGTCGGGATCGAGGGCGGCGGCGAGATTGGCGATGCCCTGCCCCAGCCACTGCCCGACGTCGGCCAGCAGCTCGATGGCGGTCTGCTCGCCCTGGAGCGCGGCCGCGGTCACGCCCGGTCCGGTGATCTGGTCCGGGTCGCCGCCGAGCATCTCGAGCAGTCGGTAGGCCATCGGCGAGTTGCTCCGCGCCAGCTCACGAGCCTCGCGGACCAGGGCGTTGCCGGAGGCGTACTGCTCCCAGCACCCGCGGTTGCCGCACTCGCACCGATGACCGCCCGGCACGCTGATCATGTGACCCCACTCGCCCGCCATCCCGTAGGTGCCACGGAACAGGTCCCCGTTGATCACCAGCCCGCCGCCGATGCCGGTGCCCAGGGTGATGCAGACCATCACCGACGAGCCGCGCCCGGCGCCGAACCGGTACTCCGACCAGGCCGCCGCGTTCGCGTCGTTGTCGACGATCAGGGGGAGCTCGATGCGCTCACGGAGCCGGTCCTTCAGCGGCTCCTCGCGCCAGGCCAGGTGGGGTGAGAACCGGACGATCGACTGGGTGCTGTCGACCCAGCCGGCGGCACCGATACCCACGGACTCGACCCCGGTGTGTCGGGACCGGAGCTGGCCGACCAGGTCGACGATGGCGTCCTCGACCGCCTGCGGGCTGTGCGAGGGGGTCGGCACCTGCAACCGCTCGGTGATCGTGCCGCGCGCGTCCACCACCCCGGCGGCGACCTTGGTGCCGCCGATGTCGATCCCGATGCTGAGTGGTCGGTCCTGGCGTCGGTCAACGAGCGATCGGGGTTCGACCGGGTCGTCGGCGGCGTGACCGGGCGTGACGCTCAGCCTTCCACCCGCTGCTTCAGGTCCTTCAGCGCGCCGTCGATGATCGTCTTCTCGGCCTTGCGCCGGAACATCCCGATCATCGGCATCCGGACATCGACCGACAAGGCGTACGTGACCTTGGTTCCCTGGCCCGACGGCGTCAGCTCGTACGACCCGTCCATCGCCTTGAGCAGCTGCCCCTCGACCAGGTTCCAGCTCACCTTGTCGGCCAGCCAGCGGTAGGCCAGCGTGTAGTGGTCGGACACCACGGAGTGCTCGAGCTTGATCTTGACGTGGTCGGGCTTCCCGTCGGGGTGCGTGCTCACCACGTCGACCTGCTTCATCGCCGACACCCACTCGGGGTAGGACGCGACGTCGGCGATCACCGCCATCACCTCCGCGGGCGAGGCCGCGATCTCGATGCTGTCCCTGGTCTGGTCGGCCACCTGGATCCCCTTCCGCAGCGAGCGTCAGCCACTCGCCTCTCGATCTCACACAGTAGCGAGGCCGGGCAGCCCCAGCGCGGTACGCAGGACGCGACGCGCCCGGTCGGCACCGAAGCGGTCACCGACGAACTCGCGTCCGGCGGCTCCGAGCTCGCGGGCGTGACCGGGATCGGCGAGGAGATCGCTGAGTCGGACCGCGAGCTCGTACGGGTCGTCCGGATCGACGACGTAGCCGGTGCGTCCGTGCCCGACGGTCTCGGGCGCGCCACCGGACCGGCCGACGACGACGGGCAGCTCGCACGCGGCCGCCTCCAGCGCGGCCAGGCCCAGACCCTCCGGATCGAGTCCGCCCAGCCGGGTACGGATCGGCAGGGCGAAGACGGCGGCCCGCTGCAGCTGTGCCAGGACCCCGATCGGATCCAGGGCCCCGGTGAAGGTCACCCCGCCGAGGCCTCGGTCCCGGGCCTGCCGCTCGAGGCTCCGACGTTCCGGTCCGTCACCCACAAGAACAAGCTCGGGCCGCCGCCCGACCGCCGACGACGACGCCCGGTCAAGCAGCCCCCAGGCGTCCAGCAGTGTGTCGAACCCTTTCCGCCGCACCATCCGCCCGACCCCCACCACGCGTTTTGTGCCGCTATCCCCATCTGTCATGGTTCCTGCTCCAGAAGTCCGCGCCGTCGCCGGCCGGAAGACGTCCAGATCCACCGGCGGCGGCAGCCGGACCAGCTTCGACCGGCCGGCCGGACTGAGGGCCGGGGCGATCCGCTCCGTCACGTAGTCGGAGATCGTGGTCAGCACGTCGACCTCGTCGCCGATCCGGCGCAGCATGTCCCGGGAGCCGGGGACGGTGGCCCACCAGGTCTCATGTCCGTGGGTCAGCGCGACGATCCGGTCGGCGCCGGCCGCGCGCAGGGTCGGGGCGAGCAGGGCCAGGGGCGCCGCGGCACCGAACAGGACCCGGTCGGCTCCGCTGCGCCGGAGCAGATCGACGGCGGCGCGACCGACCGCCCCGGTCGGCAGCAGCGGTCCGGGCAGTCGCTCGACCGCGTAGCCGGCCGCGGCGTCCCCCGGCGCCGACCCCGGGGCCGTCGACGTGAGGACGGCGACGTCGTCGTCGAGGAGACGACAGGCCAACGCCACGAACGACTCGATGCCACCGATGCGGGGCGGGAAGTCGTTGGTCACCACCAGAGTGGTCATCGAGCGGCCAGATCCTCGAGACCGGCCCGCCAGCGCTGCCGCAGCTCCTTCTCCGTGCTGCCGATCTGCTCGGCGGCCTCCTCGAGCGAGGCGCCTCCGTCGACTGCCGCGTAGAAGCGGTTCAGGGCGTCGTCCCCGTACGCCATCGCGATCGAGCGCGCCGCTGTCCAGGCCAGGTCGTAGCTGAGATCCAGGTCGGTCGCATCGGGGGCGAAGTCGTCCTCGGCGGGCCAGTCGCGCGGGGCCCCCTGCTTCCGTACGGCGTCGCGCACCGCTTCCGTGGCGGGGGTGTCAGCCGTCGGATGGGCCCGGTAGGCGATCCGGTCGGCGTAGCCCTCGACGAGCCACGTCGGCGCCGTGGACCCGGGAGATCGGGTGGCGACGTGCACGGCTTCGTGAGTGAGCAGCACGTCCCGGCCGAGGTCGCTCAGCCGGGCGGTCGCCTCCGGATTGACGACGACGTGGATCGGGGCGGTGCTGGTGTCGGCCCCCATCGGCCAGGCGGCGGCAGCCACCTGCGCGTACGAGCTGCTCGGAACGCCGAGCGTCCGCTCGAACGCGGTCCGGCTCTGCGGTACCTCGACGACCAACGAGCCGCCGGGGTCCCGATCGGCGACGCCGATCCGCTTCCGTACCGCACGCTGGGCGGCCGACGCCTGATCGAGCCACGCGGTGTCGTCGGCGGCAGTGAGCAGGGTCGTCGCACCGTCACCTTGCAGGTGCACCGGTTGCTGCCACCAGATCGGAGCCGGCGAGCCGGCTCCGGGACCGTCGGTGTCGCCGGCCAGGTGGAGGCTGGGTTCACCGTCGTCCCCCGATTCGTCGACGAAGGTCAACCAGAGCCCTTCCTCGGCCGTGCGCGACTCGCCCGGCAACCTCCAGCTGACGGTGACCGACTGCACCCAGGCGTCCGGACCGAGTTCGGCTTGCCGGGCGGCGGACAGCTTCGACGTCCGCGACCCCACGGTCCAGTTGTGTACCGACCAGTCGATCCGGGCGAGGTTGGCGGACCAGACCGCGGTGCGACCGGCGAAGACCTGATCCCGCGCCGACACGAATGCCGCAGTGCTGTCACCGCGTCGGCCGACCGTCACGATGTTGTCGATCAGTCGTTGGGCGCGCTCGGAGCGCGTGGGATTCGGTGAGGCCGGCGGCGACGCCGGCCGCGGCGTACCGCCGTGTGACGCAACCAGAGCGCATCCGGCCAGGAGACTCGCCAGGAGAAGCAGCCCGGTCAACCAGACGACGAAGGAGACCCGCGGCCGGACTCCTCGGTACGGTGTGGCGTTCAGCCCGGTCGGCGGGCGCCGGCGAACGGCATCGAGTCGAGCGAGGCGTACTCGACGGACTTGCCCGGCCGCGGTGCGTGGACGATCTGACCGTTGCCGGCGTACAGGCCCACGTGGGTGATGCCGCCGTAGTAGAAGACGAGGTCGCCCGGCTGCAGCTCGGACTTTGACACCGATCGACCCACACCGATCTGGGTCTGGGATGTGCGGGGCAACGACACACCAGCCTTGGCCCAGGCGGCTGAGGTCAGACCCGAGCAGTCGTACGCGTTGGGGCCGGCCGAGGCATACCGATACGGCTTGCCGAGTTGCGACTTCGCGAAGGCCAGCGCCGTGGCGCCCTTGCTCGAGCCGTCGACGCTCGTGGTGGAGGTGGAAGTCTGGGTCGTGCCCGTGGTGGTGCCTTCGGCGGCGGCCTGGGCCTCCTCGCGGGCCTTCTGCTCCTCGGCGGCGATCCGCTGCCGCTCCTCCTCGGTGAGCTTCGCGAGCACCGTCTTGGATTCGGCGATCTTGCTGTCGGAGGAGACTCTGAGCTTGTCCAGCTCGGCCTGCTCCTTCTTCAGCTGAGCCGTCTCGGTCTCGGTGGAGCGCTCGAGCTCGGTGAGCTTGGCCTGCTCCTCCTGGTAGTCCTGGAGGGCGGAGTTCTGGTTCTCGCTGACCTTCTCGACCGTGGAGATCTGGCTCAGGAACTCGTCGGTGTCCTCACTCAGCAGCAGCTTCGCCGCCGCATCGAGGTGACGGTTCTGAAACTGTGCCAGCGCGACCTGTCCCGCCTGGACCCGCAGCCGCTGAACCTTGGCGGTCTGGCTCTTGACGTCGGCCTTCTTGAGCTTCAGCGTGGCCGCGCTCAGCGCCAGGCCCTGCTTCACTCCGACGTACTCCTGGTCGATGGCCGCGGCCTCGGTCTCGAGCTCAACGATCTGGGCCTTGGCCTCGTCGACGGTCAACGGCGGATCCGCCTGCGCCAGCTGAGGGGCGGCCACCAGGGCGCCGGTCAGAGCAAGTGCGGACAGTCCCAGGGCAGCGTTACGCGCAAACTTGCGCAGGCGTCCCCCGGATCGGACGGCCTCGGAACACCATGAGGTCACCTCCAAAGGTTAGGTCACGGAAAGGTCACCGCCAAATCGTTCTCACAGGTTCACAGGGTCCTGACAGGGAGCCCGACTCACCCGGACTCCGTCCACTCCAGCGGGCTCTGCACCGCCTGCACCCGTCGGGCCCCGGGCACCAACCGAAGCGGAGGGACCAGCCCGGCCCGGGCCAGCGCAGCCAGCGCCTGCTGCTCGTCGCCATCCAGGTCTACGCCGTGCCGGGGAGACCCCAGCAGCACCGTGACGACGCAGTCCGAGCACGCCGGCCCCCGCGCCACGCACGAGTCGCAGTCCACATGCAGCGTGTCCATTCGATCTCCCCATCCCACCTCGTCGCCGGCCCACCCAGCGGTGGGGTGCGGTCTG
>DATDAP010000267.1:0-9036 GCA_036525335.1 Microlunatus sp.
AACGCCGTCGGCGCCGTGATGGCAGGCGCGAGCAAGCGCGGGCTGACCCGCAACACCGGCACGTACATCCAGTCCATCCGGCGTGACCGTCACGCCGGACGCAACGCCGTCTGGGAACGGCTCTGAGAGGAACCCCATGCCTGAATCACTCGACCGCGACACGTCGCTGAACGATGAGCAGATGGCCCGTGCCGAGGCGCTGGCCTTCGCCCGCTCTGCGCTGGCCGACGAGGTCAACGCCCCACTGAGCCACCGCGACTCCCTGCCGAAGCGGTTCGGCGTCGAAGACCTGCTCGGTCTGGCCGAGTACGTCTTGCACGGCATCCCCAGCGATGGCCGAACGATCACCGTCGTGGTGGTGCCGGACGACACCGTCGAGGCCGTGTCCCGGCTGAACCCGGCGGAGAACTTCCGACCCGGCGGACTCCTGATCGTGCCGGAGTCGGTGGACCACTCCCGCGTCACGTTCGAGCGGGAGGCGACGGAATGAGCCTCGCACGCACGTCGACCGAGATAGACGACCAGTCCGCGAAGGCGGGTGACTCCATCTCGGAGGGGATGTCACGCTGGCCGGGCATGACGTACGAGGAGGGCGTGGACGCCGCACTCCGCTGGGTGACCGGCGACTCAGACGATGCACCGATGGACGGCGACGAATGATCTGCCACGGCCCGGAGTGTGCGGAGCCCGCCACCGAAGGGGACTTCTACTGCCAGCGCCACCGGGACCAACTCGACGCCTTCGAGGCGTGGCAGGAGGAACTGGCCACCATTCCATAGAGCCACCATCGTCCACCGCTGTACGATGGCACCGCCGCCCCCGGGGACCTTTCGCCCCGGTTAGTGCGGCTTCGAGGGACCGCGGCTCGGCTTACACTTCGCCGCGGTCCCTTCCCCATTCCCCCACCTAAGCGCCGTTAGGTTCCGCTGGGTGCACCACCTACAATAGATCGCATGACCATGACGACGCCCGACCTGCTGACGATCAAGGACATTGCCGTCGTCCTCGGCGTCCAGGAGAAATCCGCCCGGCTCTATCACGAAGTCTCGCAACGCCACCGCCGGGAGGATCGTGTCCGCGCCAAGGACATGCCCGAGCCGGACCTGCGGATCGGGCGAACGCCGGTCTGGCACCGCGCCACCGTGACGGCCTGGCAGGAGCGCCGGGGCAAGACACCCGCCAAACCCGCCGAGGAGTGAACGGCTGTCAGGGACTCCCTGACACCTAACCCCAGTTCGACAAGTGACCCTTCCGTACCGTAGGCTGTAGGTGTAAGCCGGTACGACCACGAAAGGGTCCCCATGTCTTCTCTCGCTCGCATCCTCAAGCCCGTCCTGGCGGACTACGCCAAGGAACTCCTCGCCGCCGGGTTCCGCGTCTACGTCTTCAAGTCCGACGTGGAGCGCGTCGCCAAGGGTGGCCGCGAGTCGGTCGGCACCTGGTTCCAGTTCTCCCGCGAGGTGGACGGCCAGGTCTGCTACGCCTCCGTCGGCCTGGGATTCTTCGAGTCCCCATCGTTCTCGATGCCGATCAAGCCCTCCACGAAGAACGGGTCCAGCATGTGGGTCGGCGGCTCCACCGAACTGCGCCAGCGGGACGGCGGGTACGGATACTCCGAGGCCCTGGACCTGCGCAACGCGGAACTCTACGCGAGCCCCTTCAACTCCAACCCGCTGGTCGGGCGCCAGGCGAACTACGCCGACTCCGCTTGGCAGGAGCGCCTGTACGTGGAGATGAGCGCGTGAGCAACTGCGAGGTCCCCACCGAGAACCACAGCCGCGACCGCGTCGCGCTGTACTACGGCAAGCCGGAGCCGATGATCCTGTGCGGCTACCACGCCAGCCAGGTCGACCCCGGATTCTACGAGCGCATGGAGGTGATCGGCTGATGGACGCGATCGGCGCGTGGTACGAGAAGCAGAAGCACGGGGCGGTCTGGGAGGACGAGCCGAGCCTGCTGAGCCTGCCCGGAGGCATGGCGTCCAACGGCCCGATCCTGTTCCTCCCCGGCTTCGGCGAGCGGCTGGCGGGGTTTGCGCACTACGGAGCGAACCCGGTGGTCTGGATCGGCATCCCGAATCACGCCATCCCGGTCGGCCTGTACCGGATGATCCGGGACGCCCTGCTGGCCGTGGGCGCCCCGCTGATCGCAGTGCCGCTGAACGTCCTCGGCGCGGCGGAGGTGGACTTCGACACCATCAGGCCGATCGACAGGCGACACACCGCCGCACATCTCGAACGCGGCGATGAGTACCTGTTCACCGCGGGCGTGCACTCCCGGCAGGCGCGCTTCCTGTCCGGCTACGACGAGAACGAGCCGGTCGGGCGCGGGTACTTCATGTGCGAACTCCCGCAGTCCGCCCGGCCCACGACGGTCGCCGAGGCGTACGAGGCATTGAAGCCGGAGGCGGTGAAGCAGGCCGAGCGGCACGAGATGGAGGTGCGTCGGCAGGGCGACATGTTCTTCATCCGGATGGGGAACCGCCCGCCGGAGGAGCCGGAGACCGAGCCGCGGATGCACTGGCGGCGCGAGGGCGATGTGTTCCTCGTGACCTGGACGAACCAGCCGGTGGCGGTCTCGTTCAGCGGTCTGATCACCGGGCACAAGTACCTGCACAACACGAACCACACGGCGGAGCGCGTCCGCACCGAGAACGGGCTGACCTTCGCCAGTGGCGACATCATGCACGCTCCCCGTGGTCGGGCACCCGACCACGTCCCACTTCACCTCGGCACCGACTGGTGGCTCTGCGTGAAGAACACCGTCCCCACCGTCCGGTAGGGACTCACCGAAGGAAGGAAACGCAACATGGCAACTGCAACCGTTGAGCGCGAGGCCGAGGTCGTCAACGCCGCCAAGGCTGACGCGACGGAGACGGTCACGAGTTCGATCGCCGAGACGGGCACGAACCGTGCCTGGGACGCGCAGGCCGACGCCGACTAGTCGGCAGGGCCTCCGGCGCTTTGATCGGCCTGCCGGAGGCCCACACCCCACCAACGAGAGGAGATGCCGTGAGCGTGAACGTAGCCCGGGACGGGAAGGTGCACGTGCGCGCCAGCCAGTGCGGCAACTGCCTGTTCTCCAAGGACCGGCTGGTGCCCGGCGATCGCGCCCGGGAACTCATCCGGGACACCCGGGCCGAGGACGGGTCGGCCTTCGTCTGCCACCGGTCGCAGGTCAGCGACGAGCCGGAGGCGATCTGCGCCACCTGGTTCGAGAAGTACGCGCAGGAGGATGCCTGGCTTCGGCTGGCGATCGGGATGGACCTGATCGAGCGTGTCTAGCCGAGCGCAGAAGGAAGCGCTCCGGCGCCGCATCCTCAAGGGCGAGGTGCTGATCCCGGAGGATCGGTTCGAGCGCATCGGCCACCGCGACTTCATCCAGTGCACGCTGTGCCACGCCAGCGGCATGGGCATGGTCCTGCCGCTCACCGGCTGGGGCCTGAGCCCGTGGCAGATCGACCACGTGCTGGACCACCCGGTGCTCTGCCTGTGCGGGCTGTCGTACCTGACCCACGGACACTTCGCCCAGCACCTCAAGGTGGAGCGCTGGCCGCATCGCGCCGCCCATCACGGCCTGGTTGTCCCTAACCCCGATTAGGTAAACTAACCCCGGTAAGGTAAACTGTAGGTGTAAGCCTGGTTCACGAAAGGAACCTCATGCCTCAGATTGTCTCCCGCGGTTACGTCCTCGTCCGCGGCGACAAGGTGTCCGCCGTCGTCAGCGGCCCCGATGCCAAGTCGATGCAACGCCGGTTCGGCGGGCGGATCGTGAACGCCGCCGGTGAGCCGTTCCGCTACGCCCAACAGCGCCAACTCCGCGTGCTGGTCAACCCCGCCGCCTTCCTCGAAAGGAACCCCGCATGAGCGCCTATGTCAACTACCCGCTGACCGCGTCCGACGACGACGAGTTCTTCGACGCCCCGTCCGGCTCGCTCCTGCTGAACGCCGACGGCGAGGTGACGCACGGCAAGGTCGGCGACGGCTGGGACTGGCGCTCCTCCGAGGAGTTCATCGTCCAGTCCGGTGACCTCTGGGCGTCGCTGTTCCCCGGCAATCAGTACGAGGTCGACATCACCCCCGGCTACGTGCTCCGCGTGCCGCTGGAATGGGCGAGGGCCTACGGGCTCGCGGCCAGCCGTGAGGCGGCTGAGGCCGCGGCTGAGGCCCGCGTCGCGGCCTGGATGGCAGGTGCGAAGTGAACCTGATCCACACCGACCTGGCCGTCCGGTTCGCCGAGGCCTGCAACCGCTGGGGCGTCACCGACGAGGACGACGAGCGCATGACGCCGGAGGAGGCCGACCTGGCCATCCAGGCAGTCTGCGAGACGCTGGCCAGCCAGGACGGCAGGTGGCCCAACCTCGGCCACGCTGACGTCTGGCACGAAGTCGAGGCCCTGGTCCTTGATCGGTTCGGGGCTGACCCGGACGCATTCACACCCGACGAAAGGAACCACCCATGACCACGTACAACCCGTTCCCCAACCTGCCGGTGCAGGCACCCGTCTGGACCAACAGCGGCAACTGCTACGCGACCGCGACCTACGCCGACAAGGCGGACGCCGAGGCTGTGGCGAAGTTCGTCCGCGAGCGTGGAGACACCGCGAACGGCGGCTACCTCGACGGCATGGCGCTCGGCAACGTCACGCCGGTACCCGCTGGCTGGCAGGTGGACTACGCATGACCGACGTCCAGCAAGCCGCGAAGGCTCTGCGTGAGGAGTGGGATGCCGCCCTCGCGACGAAGGTGGAGATGGAAGACACCGAGGACTGGCCCGCCGCGTACAGGTGGGAGCAGGACGCCTACGACAGGCTGATCGACTTCGTGGAGGCCAACGGCCTGAACTACTCCGAGTTCGATCCCCGCGGTCCCGAGGACGATCCGCAGTGATGGTCCGCTACCGGCGCGTCCACGCCCTCGTCCACATCGAGTGGAACGGGGAGCGTGGCGCGGAGTCCTCGTCCACCGCGACGTGCCGGTGCGGCTGGCAGGAGTCGGCGTCCACCCAGGCGGAGTGCCGGTTCGAGTACCGCGAGCACCTGCACTCGATCGGCTGGCGGGCGGTCTGGAACCAGCCTAACCCCGATTAGGCGATGGAGCCCCGACCAGGTAAACTGTAGGTGTAAGCCGGTTCAATGAAAGGACCCCCATGTTCGACCTGATCGCCCCGCTCGCGATGATCGCCTGCCTGATCCCCGTCGCCGCAGTGACCGGGTACAAGGCGATCGCCGCCACCCTGCACCCCACCGCCGAGCAGACCGAGGAGGTCTGATGTTCAAGTCTGAGTTCCAGACCGCCGCGATCGACGCGATGGTCGAAACGTCCAAGCGGTTCGGCTCCACCGAGGGCTACCTGCTCCGGCTCCGCGCCGACGTCGAGAGGGAACTGGGCCAGGTCGCGATCGCCGCTGAGCAGGGCACCGAGTTCGCCAAGATGTTCTGCGACGCCCGCGCCCGTGAGTGCTACCTCGCGCTCAACCGGATCGACCTCCACCTCGCCAACCTCGGCTACTGAAAGGACCTCCCCATGAACGCTCCCCTCAAGTTCCCCATCGGCGGCGTGACGATCGCCGTCGCCCAGATCGGGCCGGACGAGCACCCGGTGCACATGGCCTACCCGCTGACCTGGTGCTGTGGCGCCAGCGGCAAGGGCGGTGGCCACGGCGTGATCTGCCGGAAGTGCTACCGGGACGTCGACCCGATGTACGGCGACTGCGCCCCGCTCTACGGCGTGCCGATGGGCTGGTCGACCGAGCAGATCGTGGGCTCCTGGGTGGACGCCTCCGACGCCGAGGTGGCCGCGCTGGTCCAGTCCTGGCGGGACCAGGACCTGTTCGAGAAGGTGGCCTAGCGTGGCCAACTACACCGCCTCCGGTCTGCGAGCCCTGCCGCTCGCAGACCTGTTCGACCTCGAACTGTCCACCGGCCACACCGTCGCCGCGTTGGAGCAGGCGCACAAGTGGCGCGAGGCTGATCAGGCCGACGCCGACTACCGGCTGGTGCGCCGCATCCGCCGGGAGAAGAACGGCTCGGAGGTGCAGGGCTAGGTGGCTGAGATGAAGCAGGTCGACGGCGGCTGGCTGGTGAAGACCGAGGCCGGGTGGGATGTCTACGTGCTGGCCATGATCTACAACTGGCGGATCGCCATCTCCCGCGAGGGCGACGTCCACGGCTACGAGGCGGCGTGGTGCTACCAGGGCAACGGGATCGACACGTTCGCTCAGGCTGTCGTCGCCGCCCAGGACTTCCACGACCTGGACCACGGTGAGCCCGTCGGCTACTTCAAGTGCGCGGGTGACCGACGCTAACCCCGATTAGGCATTACGCTCGGGATGCCGTAAACTGTAGGTGTAAGCCGGTTCCACGAAAGGAAACCCAATGACTGTCTCTCTCACCTTCGCCCAGGGCAACGACATCAAGGTTCACGCCGCTGGATGCGCCGACCTGAGCAAGGCCCCCACCAAGCGGGCCGCGTACAACGGGGTGCACACCCAGAAGTTCCCGGACGGCACCTCCGAGCGGGATGTCTGGATCGACTTCAACGAGGACTTCCTGGTCGAGGCCGCTGACATGTACCCCGACGAGGACCCCGCGAACGCGGCCTGGCCGCTGATCTTCCTGCCCTGCTGTGCCAAGGCTGGCCTGGTCGCCAACAGCGACCGGACCTGGTCCAAGGAAGACGAGGTGTGACGGTGGCCATCTTCACCCCGTGCCGCTGGCAGGACCAGAACACCGGGTCCGCCTGGATCAGCGCCAGTGCGTTCTCAACCCCGTCGTTCGAGCAGGCCCTGGCCCGCGTGAACAACGTCAACGACACCATGCACTCCAACGCCTGGTTCGTCGGCAGGTGGGACGACGTCGCCCAGGAGTGGGTGCCGGTCAGCCCGGTTGAGGGCGTCGACCGCTGTGAGTGCGGCGCCAAATACTGGGATGGCCTGCGCTGTCACTCCTGTGGAGCGCTGTTCCAAACCGCCTGACGAGAAGGCCCGCCGGATGCCCCCCTGGCCCCGGCGGGCCCGAACCCCGCACCCCCATCCAACCACCTCGAAGGACCTCACCATGACCGACCTGCCAGACCTTGACTTCGCCAAGCGGAAGGGCCACGACGGCCCGCATCTGCCGGTGCGGCTGGACCCGCCCGGCTCCGTCCAGCGCGACACCCCGGACCCGTATCCCGAGCACACCAAACAGCATGCGATCCTGCCGCAGTCGCAGGCGATCGGCGAGTTCCTGGAATGGCTCACCAGCGAGCACGGCTACGTGATCGGCGAGTGGGACGGCGACGATCTGCACGCCGTGTTCCGGGACCCGAACTCCTGGCTGGCGCAGTACTTCCAGATCGACCCGGTCAAGATCGAGTTGGAGAAGCGGGCCATGCTCGACGCCCAGCGCGCACTCAACGCGCAGTACGACGCCGATCGCGAGGCCGAGGAATGACGATGCGCCTGCGGCTGGTCTACGAGTCGTCGCCGGGCATGGAGCCGACGGTCTGGGAGAAGACCGCCGAGGAACTGCTGGTGCCCAATGGCGAGGACTCCCTGATCGGCTGGATGCTCCGCACGTCCGCCGAGCGCAACAGCCAGACGTTCTCGCTCGAAGTGATCAGCACCGGCGTGTGTCGGCACTGCGGCGCCCGGGTGAAAATGACCCCCGACCGCGGGCTCGCCGTGGACGAGGAGGGCGGCACGTACTGCAAGCCCGGCTCGGTGCCCAACGATGATCGGGTGTTCCCCCTGCATGACTGGGAGGAGGAGCCGTGAGCGGCATCTGGGGACCGCCGCCGTCCGACCCATCGGCGCGGAGCAAGCCGCCGCTGTGCGGCGCACGGAAGGGTGACCTGCGGTGCACCCTGTACCTTCGGCACATTGCCGACCAGCACCGAGACCAGCACCGTAATGAATCCTGGCCTGTCGAGGCCGTAGCGAAAGGAACGCCATGACCATGGCACAAACAACCACGCCCACCACGGGCACCGATCCCGCCGTCGAGTGGGTGACCGTCGAACCGGCTGACGCAGAGCGCTGGCTGGAACGCAACGACGCGAACCGCGGACTCCGAGCCCGCGCCGTGTCGGCGTACGCCCGCGACATGGAGCACGGCAAGTGGATGCTCACCGGCGAGTCGATCAAGTTCGACCGGCACGGGAACCTGCTGGACGGCCAGCACCGGCTGAGCGCGATCGTGCAGTCTGGCACGCCCCAGCGGCTCCTGATCGTGAGCGGGATCGACCCCGGCGTCCGCACCGTGATCGACACCGGCGCCGTGCGCACCGGCGGCGACGCACTCCGCATCGCCGGACTCGGCGGCGGCAACCCGTACGCCCTGGCCGCGGCGGCACGCCTGCTGGTGCTCTGGGAGTCCGGGCGCCTGCCCACCATGACCTCCGGGATGCGCGGCGAGGATCGTGCCACGCACTCCGAGATTGTCGAGGAGGTGACCAAGCGGCCCGACCTGCTGGACGCCGTGGCCGAAGCCACCCGCGACTACCAGCGGATCGGCATCCCGCCGGGACCGCAGGCGATGGCACGCACCGTGCTGGCTGACGTGGACGCCGCCGACTCCATCCTGTTCTGGGAGTCGCTGGCGGGCTACTCCACCGAGGGCGCGAACGATCCCCGGTCAACGCTCCTGGTGACCATCCGGCAGATGCGCGAACTCGGCCAACTGCGCCGACCTGGCGAGTCCATCGGCCTGGTGTTCACCGCCTGGAACGCCTGGCGCGACAAGCAGAACCTGCGCCACCTCGCCGTCCGCGACAGCAAGGGCAAGCCGCTCCGCATCCCGGTGCCGGTGTGAGACCGGGCGCCCGTCGTGCACCCGACGCGGCGGGCGCTCCCCCGAAAGGATCGACATGACCGATGCAGAGGATCAAGCCGCCATCACCCTCGGCTTCATCGAAGGCACGAACAGCCTGGCCGACGCGATGGACGCGATGAAGCAGGCGCTGGAATCCCGCGGCTGGTCCACCCCGGTGAGCGAGCAGGTCGGCGCCGCCCTCGGCGCGCACCTGATCGGCATGATCGGCAACCCACCACCACC
>DATDAP010000268.1:0-2135 GCA_036525335.1 Microlunatus sp.
GCTCGGATCCCGGCGGCCGGGTGTCGTCCGTCGAGGGCACCGACCCGGATCGCGAAGACGATGTCGTACGGTTCCTCACCGTCGTCGAGGACCAGGTCCTCCGCGGCGACGCAGCGCACCGTCATCCGCCCGCTCGCGATCTCCTCTGCTGACCCGTGGAGGGCCTGGGCGATCGCGGTGGCCGAGCGGTCGGTGGCCAGCACCCGTCCGGTGCGGAGTCGCTCGGCGACCGCGCGGGCGGCGCCCCCCGGTCCGCAGCCGATCTCCAGCACCCGGCTCCCGGGTTCGATCGGCAGAGCGTCCACGACCGCCCGGAGACGGGGGGAGATCCCGGTGGCCATGCGCAAACCCTAGGACACCCGTGGAAGCGGGGCCGGACCGCTCGACTCGCGCGGGATCAGGGTGTGCAGGGAGCTGGTCTCCGGCTCCGGGGGCTGCTCGCCGCGGACCAGGGCGAGCAGCTGGCGCATCGCCTGGGCGCCCTGTCGCTCGAGGTCGATGGTGACGGTGGACAGGGTGGGAGTCGCGTACCGGCCGAGCTCCTCGTCGTCCCAGCCGAACACGCTGACGTCGTCGGGCACCCGCCAGCCGCGGTGCAGGCAGCCGCGGATGGCGCCCATCGCCACCTTGTCGTTGGCCGCGACGATCGCGGTCACGTCCGTGTCGGTGGGCAGCCGGCGCACCGCCCGGTACGCGGTCTCGGCCTGCCAGTCACCGTCGATGACCTGACCGCGCAGGCCCAGCTCGGCCACGGTGTCGAGGAAGGTCTGGCGGCGGTTCCGGGCCGAGGTGAACCCGAGGTCGCCGGTCAGGTGCAGCAGGCTGCGGTGACCGAGGTCGGCCAGGTGCCGGACCACGTCACCGCAGGCGCGGGCGTCGGCCAGCGCGCCGATGCCGCGCATGCTCTCGTCGTAGTCGGCGACGGTGACGACCGCGGTCGAGGAGTCCTCGCTCGCGTGCGGCCCCCAGGACACCAGGGCCAGGATCCCTTCGAACTCGCCGGAGTCGGTCAGCTCGTCGGCCCGCTCCGACCGGGTGGCCGCGTCGCCCTCCAGGGCGACCAGGTCCACTGCGTACCCGGCGTCGTGCGCGACGGTCGCGGCAGCGGTCAGCAGCCGCAGCGGCAGGAACTGGATGGCGCCGGGCAACACGATGGCGAGCCGGCCGCTCCGCCGGGTCCGCATCGAGCGGGCGATCCGGTTGGGTCGGTAGTTCAGCTCGGCGATCGCGGCCTCGACCCGCGCGAGGGTGGCCGGCTTCAGACCGCCGTTGTGCCGCAGGTAGCGCGAGACCGTCTGGTGAGAGACGCCGGCCTGATCGGCCACTTCGTAGATGGTCGCCCGCTTGGTCGGCATCGGTCCTCCGGAAAGATCTGCCCAGACTGTTGACACGAATAGTGATCGATAACTACGTTGCTGGTCAAGCCCGAAAGTGATCGATCACTTTTTGCGTTGACGCACCATCGAGCAAAGGACGGTTCCCCAGTGAGCACCGGAGAAGATCCCCGCCCGCTTCGCTTCGCCGTGGTCGGGTTGGACCACTCTCATGCGTTCGGGCAGACGACGGGCCTGCTGAGCCAGGGTTGTGAGCTCGTCGGTCTGAGTTCCGACGACCCGGACGCGGCCGTCGCCCAGACCGCCCGGGGCCGGTGGCCCGGTGTTCCCTGGGTCGCCGACGGCAGCGAGCTGCTTCGGGATCCGACCATCGACCTGATCGTGACCGCGGCAGTGCCCGATCGGCGGGGTCCGATCGCCGTCGAGGCGCTGCGCCACGGCAAGGACGTGGTAGCCGACAAGCCGGGCTGCGTGAGCCTCGACCAGCTGGCCGACGTCGAGCGAGCGGTGGCTGAGACCGGCCGGTTCTGGTCGGTGACCTTCTCCGAGCGGTTCGAGGTGCGCTCTGCCGTCAAGGCCGGTGAGCTGGTCCGCTCCGGCCGGATCGGGCACGTGGTCCAGACCCTGGGTCTGGGACCTCACCGCGAGGGCGACCGGGCCCATCTGGCGGGGGGCGCGGGCCGGCCCGACTGGTTCTACGACGCCGCCCGGACGGGGGGCATCCTGACCGACATCGCCAGCCACCAGATCGACCAGTTCCTCTGGTTCACCGGTTCCGACACCGCGGAGGTCGTCTCCAGC
>DATDAP010000269.1:0-3155 GCA_036525335.1 Microlunatus sp.
GGGCCGGCGGGATCAGACCGAGGACGAAGCCGATGTTGGGGATGAAGTTGGTGACGAAAGCGAGCAGCGCCCACAGCCATGCGTACGGGACACCGAGCACGGCCAGCAGGATCCAGTCCAGGATGGCCACGATGGCACCGAAGGTGGCCGCGACGGCGAAGTAGCTCCGCGTCGACACCCCCAGGTTGGTCAGCGCTTTGGCCGTGGCCGGGCGGAGCCGGACGACCATGGCCAGGCGGGCGGAGAAGTCCGCCGCATCCAGGGCCATGAAGAAGACCAGCGCGGCCAGGAACGCCAATGCGGTGAGCACCGACGCCGACGCCGACAAGACCGTGCTGGCCAGGTTGACCAGTCGGGCCGGGGAGATGATCGTGAAGATCTGTTGGACGTTGGTCGGATCGACCCCGAACTGCTGGGCCACCCCGCCGACCCAGCGGGCGAGCTCGTTGAACTTGCCGCCGTTCTCGGAGACGATGATGGCGAACCGGGCCAGGGCCAGGTACACGCAGGTGCCGAGAAAGATGATCACGCTGTAGACGAGCACGATGCTGAGCGGGATGGTGACGCCTCGCGGCACCCGCCGCCGCTCCAACGCCGCCATCAGCGGCCGGAAGATCATCATCAGGAAGAATGCGAGCAGCACCGGCGCGATGATCGACGCCGTCGACTTCAGCGCGGCCAAGACGATCACACTGCCCGCGAGGGTCAAGATCACGGTCGGGACCGACGTCGATGACCTCTGGGTGACCGCGTAGTTCGGGTTGTTGGACGACGGACTCATCGCACGACCTTTCGGGATCTGCCGCGTGCTCTGGCCCGCATTCTGTCAGCCGGATCGCAGGCTCCGGACCATCCCGACCGGCGGTGGCGGATCGCCGAGTGGGTGGTGAACCCGACGTCGACCGCCCCGCACGCGTAGCAGCGGCAGCCGAATCGGGCCGCTATGCTCCCGAGCAGCCGACCACTCAGGGTTGCCCAACGGGGGTAGGCCCCCTCCAGGGTCGGCCGGAGGCTGCTGCGCCCATGGCCCGACCGGTCATCCTCACCGTCGACGACGACTCCTCGGTCTCGTCGGCGATCAGCCGCGACCTCGCCGATCGGTACGGCGGCGACTACCGCGTCATCGGGGTCACGTCCGGTGCCGAGGCACTGGACGTGCTCGCTCGTCTGGCGCTGCGGGACGAGCCGGTCGCGTTGATCGCCTCCGATCAGCGGATGCCACGGATGACCGGGACCGAGCTGTTCGCCGCCTCCCGGGTGCACGCGCCGGACGCGAAGCTGCTGCTGCTGACCGCGTACGCCGACACCGACGTGGCCATCGCCGCCATCAACGACATCGGTCTGGACTACTACCTGCTCAAGCCGTGGGACCCGCCCGCCGAGCGCCTCTACCCGGTGGTCGACGACCTGCTCGGCGACTGGCAGGCGGCACATCCCGAGCAGACCTCCGACCTGCGCATCGTCGGCACCCGATGGTCCGAGCGCGCCCACGAGATCAAGATGTTCCTCACCCGGAACCACGTTCCGTACCGCTGGTACGACGTGGAGCGCGACGAGGAGGGTGAGCGCCTCCGCGGGCTGGCCGACGCCGGTCCGGAGGACCTGCCGCTGGTGCTGGTGCCCAGCGGTCGCACGCTCCGCTCCCCCACCCTGGTCGATCTCGCCGCCTCCCTCGGGCTGCACACGGCCGCCAGCCAACCGATCTACGACGTCTGCATCGTCGGTGGTGGACCGGCCGGCCTGGCGGCCGCCGTGTACGCGGCGTCGGAGGGGCTGGCCACGGTGGTGGTCGAGCGGGAGGCGCCCGGCGGACAGGCCGGGCAGAGTGCGGCGATCGAGAACTACCTGGGCTTCCCGCGCGGGCTGAGCGGTGCCGATCTGGCCCAGCGGGCGATCGCGCAGGTCTCGCGGTTCGGCGCGGAGATGGTGCTGGCGCGCTCGGTGACCGGGCTGGAGGTGCGCGGTCCCGTCCGCGCGGTACGGCTCGGCGAGGAGGGCGTGATCGAGGCGCGGTCGGTGATCGTGGCCAGCGGGGTGTCGTACCGACGGCTCGACGCCCCCGGCACCGCGGAGCTCGTGGGCCGGGGCATCTTCTACGGGGCGACGGCCACCGAGGCCGTCCAGACCGCCGGCGACGACGTGTACCTGGTCGGAGCCGCCAACTCGGCCGGTCAGGCGGCGCTGAACTTCGCCCGGCACGCCACCAGGGTGGTGATGCTCGTGCGGGGGCCGTCGCTGGAGGCGACGATGTCGCAGTATCTGATCGCCCGGATCGGGGCCGCCGAGAACATCGAGGTCCGCTTCCGTACGGAGGTCGCCGCCGCGGCCGGCGACGGTCATCTGGAGTCGCTGACCCTGCGCCACCGGGACACCGGCGACACCGCGGAGGTGGCGGCCACCTGGGTGTACGTGTTCATCGGTGCCGCGCCGCGGACCGACTGGCTGGGCGACGAGGTGCTGCGCGACGACCACGGCTTCGTGGTCACCGGCCCGGAGGTGGCCGCCGTCGACCGCCACTGGGTCGAACCCCGCGACCCGTACGGGCTGGAGACCAGCATCCCCGGTGTCTTCGCAGCCGGAGACGTCCGGCTGGACTCGATGAAACGGGTCGCCTCGGCCGTCGGCGAGGGCGCGATGGCCGTCCACCTGGTGCACCGCTACCTGGCCACGATCTGATGGCCGATCTCGTCCCCGTCGATCCCGACGATCCCGACGATCCCGACGATCCCGGCAACAGCGTCGACCCCGAGGATCTTCGGCGGCTGTCGTTGTTCGCCGGCCTGGGTGACCACCAGGTGGCCGCGCTGGCCGCGGCCGGCAGGGTCGTACCGATCGAACCGGGGGTGGTGCTGTTCGGCGAGGGGCAGGCTGCCGTGGCCTGGTGGGTGCTGCTGGACGGGACGATCGAGCTGGTCCGGCGCATCGGCCGCGAGGACACGGTCGTGGCGAAGATGGACGTGGCCGGTCGCTGGGCGGGCGGGTTCCGGGCCTGGGACGAGAACGGGACCTACCTGGCGACGGGCCGCGGCGGCAGACCGGGGCGGGTGTTCCGGCTGCCGGCCGAGGTGCTGCGGGACCGCTTCGCCGAGTGGTTCCCGTTCGGCGCCCACCTGATCGGCGGGGTCTACCACACGGCCCGATCGATCGAGTCCACC
>DATDAP010000270.1:0-19207 GCA_036525335.1 Microlunatus sp.
CGGCGCGACCGACGAGGCACACGATGACGACCTGGTCGAGGTGTGGATGAGCACGTCGCAGTTCGCCTACTGGCGGCACACCCACCTGACCATCGACATCGTGCCCGGCCGGGGCGCGGGGTTCTCCCTCGAGGGTCCGACCGGCTTTCGATTCCTGATCCGGTCCCGGCTGTTCAGCGACGACGAGTACGCCGAGCTGGGCGAGCCGCGCCCGACGGTAGGGGTGCAGCGTCCGGCGTAGCGGGATCGGGCGAGAGCACGCGTTCGGGACAGCCCCCGCCGCCGACCATCGCCGTGGCCGTGGCCGAACTCAGCGTCTGAAGCTCACTGAGTCGGTGAGACACCAGCCGCGTCAGTTTGTGCTCACGGCCGAAGGCAGTCAGCAGGAGCAACTGGGCCGCTTCCTGCGATCGGCGAGCCGCGTCGAGAGCCCCGAGCCCAGCCTGGGCCAGGCCACGGTTCGAGATCGCCACCGCCAGTCGGGCGTCGCGCTCGCCGAACAGATTGCCGAGAATGTGGATGGCCCGCTGGTGCGCAGCAAGCGACTCCTCGTGGCGGCCGAGGAGACCCTTCGCGTAGCCGAGCTTGTCCCAGACGTAGGCCTTGTCGTGGTGATCGGCATCGCCGTGGATCGAGTCGAGCTCGGCGAGTGCGGCCAGCTGCAGCTCGCAGGCCTGCGACAGTTGACCGGTCTCGTGGAACATCATGCCCAGGGCGCTCAGCGCTGCCGGGTGGAGGGGATGTCCGGTCCAGCCGGCGCCGTCGAGCAGGTCGATGGCCTCGCGGCAGTTTCCGATCGCCGCCTGGTAGTCGTCTTGTCCCCAGCGGGTGTAGGCCAACCCGATCAGCGAGCCGACGAGGTCCTCGCGCGCGCCGTACTCGTGGAACAACGCGATGGCCCGTTCGTAGAGATCCACCGCCGCGTTGCGCTCGTCGGCACAGTTCAGGACATGAGCCAACCGAGCCCAGGTCTGGGCAGCTTGCAGGTGGGCGGTCTGGGACGTGGCCGGCCCCGCCAGGCCGAGAGCCGTCATGATGTCTGATCGCGCGCCATCGAGCTCGCCGAGGTCGTCGCAGATCTCGGAACGCTGCGCGTAGAGCAGGGCCAAGCCGTGGGAGTCATCACCTGACGACTCGTAGAGGGTGATCGCCGGGTTCAACAGCGACTTCGCCAGCAGCAGTCCCGACCGCTGGCGCAGATGTGCGGCGCAGCCGCAGATCAGGTGGGGAAGCTCGGCCGGAGCGACCTGGCAGTCCTGTGCGGCGCGCAGCAGGGCATCCACCTGAGGCAGCAGCGCTGACCATCGTGGCCACTCGACCGGATCACTGGCTTCGGAGGGCATGACGCGCACGAGAAGGTCCGCCGCTCGAGAGGCCTGCCGCTCCCGCTCCGCCGGAGTCAGCTCTGATCGGACGACGGCCTGCACCAGTCGGTGGACCCGAAGCTCAGCGTCGTCACGGTCGACCAGTGAGCACCGGACGAGCTCGATGACGGCGTCCAGCCACTCGAACGGATCCTCGCTCTCGACACCTGAGGTGAGGGTGGGCCACGGCACACCGTCCGCGGAGAGGAACGACGCCAGCTCGAGCATGTCCGCAGCGGCGGGGGACCGCCTGCGCACGGATTCGAACAACAGGAGCCAGGAGGTCCCCGCCGGTGAAGGGTGAGTCGACGGAGCTCCGCGGACGAGAAGCTGTGCCTGTTTGGTCCGGAAGTGGTTCAGGTACGTGGCCAGTCCCATTCCGGTCTGCGTCATGTAGACGCAGGCCTGCTCGAGGGCGAGCGGGAGCCCGCCGAGCTCTCGGGCCAGACGGTCGGCCGCCCCGACCAGGGCCGGCGAAGGCCCGAGCCCGTCGCCCCGGACATGCGAGGTTCGAGAGAGCAGGAACGCTGCTGACACGTCCGAATCGAGGGCGTTGATCCTCACGCCCGCGGCGTCGCTGACCCAGCTCGGGTCGAGCGACGTCAGGAGAACCTTGCCCCTGGACGTCTTCGGAGGCAGGAGCCAACGCGCGTGTTCGGGCCCCCCGGCGTTGTCGATCACGAGCAACCAGTCAGTGAGTGCGGAGAGCCGTTCCCACAGTGCCGCGAGGAGCTCGTCGCGGCCCAGGCCGCGCGGTACACCGATCCGGAACCCGAGCTCGGTGAGCGCTCCGAGCGCCGCCGACTCGTCATCCGCCGGCACCCAGCACACCGGGCCGGGAAAGGAGTGGGCGATCTCGGTGGCGATCGTCGATTTCCCGGACCCGGCCAGGCCGAACAACACGACTCGGCTCTCACGGTCCAGCAGCTTCTCGATGTGCCGAATCTCGTCCCGGCGGCCGGACAGCCGATGAACTCTCGGCGGTAGCAACCGGGGTGGAGTCGCGTCCGGCGCCTTCCAGGCCAGGTCGGGGCGCTGCTGCAAGACGTCCAGCTGGAGCTTCGCGAGTCCCGGTGAGGGATCAATGCCGAGCTCCTCGGCGAGCGAGGCACGAAAACGGTCGAAGACCGACAACGCCTCTGCCTGTCGACCCGCGAAGTAATGAGCCCGCATCGCGATGTCGACTGGTGTCTCGTCGTACGGGTCGAGGTCGCCGCGCACCAACGTGGCGGCCGCGTCGTCAAAAGCACCGATCCCGAGCTGTGCGGCCGCGAGGCGCGTCACACAGACTCGGCGCGCCTGATCCAGCTCTGCCTCGAAGGCCTCCGCCCACCGAGTATCGGCCAGTGCGCCCAAGGCTCGATCTCCGGACCAGAGCCCCAACGCCGGCTCCAGGACGCTGACGGCTTCGGCGTGGCGACCGGCAGCCACCGCCCGATCGCCGAGGTCGACGGCCTCTTTGAATTGCAGCCAGTCGGCCTGCCCTTCATCCACCCGGAATCGATAGCCACCCTGCTCATGCTGGATGGCGCCTTCGTCGAGGATCTTGCGCAGCCGGGAGATGTAGGCGTGCAAGGAACTGCTCTTCGAGCGCGGCGCGCAGCCGGGCCAGACCGCATGGCTGAGCTCTGCGGCATCAACGACATCCGGATAGGCCACCACGAGGCGCGCCAAGACTGTGCGCTGCTTGATCCCGCCGAGATCGACAGGGGTTCGTCCGATTTCTACCGTCAAACCGCCGAGGACGCTGACCTTCGTGGGATACATAGCCGCCGCATGTCTTTCGATTTCCCGAGTAGAGCCCTTGATGCTAGAGGCAACTCGGGTGCGACGCCAATCACATTTCGGGGTACGGATTCAGGAGTTCACACGCTTGTCAGCTGTCGTGGCCTAGACACATCGGCTCTTCAGCTCGACGGCCAATCGTTGCGCCAGGGAGCCGAGAGTCAAGGATGGATTGGACGCGGGAACATCGGGAAACACTGAGAGGTCACAGCAGTAGAGATTGTCGTACTGATGGAACCGAAGGTCCGTGTCGACCACCCCGTCGTTCGGGTCCTCGCTCATTCGCATGCTGCCGGCCAGGTGATAGGTCAGCGCGTACGGCTGGTAGCGCAGATTCGGATCCGGATTCGTCACCCCGAAAAGCTCCTGCAACTCGCCACCAAGCGCGGAGGCCCTGGCCCGGAGGTCTTCGGGGGGCTCCGACGTGGGGGCGATGTCCACGTAGTACTTGCTCCCCTCGACGAACAGCTGGTTGTCGTTGCGCAGCGGAGACCGGAAGAGGAACTTGATCGTGCTGCGGATGGGTTCGTCCTGGTCGAGATTCTTTTTGTACCAGTAGTCGTCCTCGATGCGCACGTCCCAGAACTTCCAGTTCAGCGCCAGCTCGCAGCTGAAACCGTCGTCGCCCTGGTCTCGCGGCCTGAGGAGGAGGTTGCCCTGGCTGTCGGCGTCGAAGAAGGTGCAGTCCCTGGCGACCTCGAAGGGGAGCTCGGCCTCAGCATGGTCGGTCAGCCCTCGACCGAGCATCCCGGATTCATCGTGCACCCCACTGGTCATGGCCAGGCGGGCGCTCTCCGTCGTCCCGCCGGCGAGGACCACAAAGCGACCCTGGAAGACCCTGCGCACCCCCGCTCGCAGATCGAGAGCCTCGACCGCCGAGGCCTTCCGCAACCCGTTCTGGAGTGGCTGCCCCAAGATCACGCGGTCGACCAGGTGCTGGACGGCGACGTGGAGATTGTCCACACCGGCTTTGCGTCCGTTCAGGAGCGCCGACGACAGCAGGGCCGCCGTGCTGAAGACCCCGGTCGTCCGCTCATCAGGCGAGCCATCCCGAGGGTTCTGCTCCGAATCCGGCTGATGGTAGCTTCGCGGCAGCTGCGTCACCTCGTAGTCAGCCCCGAACCTGGCCCGCACCCTCGCTTCCAGATCGACCTGGAACGGAGGATGGTCATGTCGCTTCCGAAACAGTCGCTCGGCGCTCGCGTAGCCGCCATCCACGAGGTGCTCGGCGACAGCCGCCGGCCAGTGAGCGAGCTCCCATGGCTTCATCCGCGGGATGACCGCCGACCAGAAGACCGATCGCCCGCCCAGGTTGAAGCAGACGCCGCCGCGGAGGTCGGTCCCCTCCGTCTGCTCGTACGGATCCATCGACTCCAGCACGTTCGGGAGCGGCAGATCCGTGATGTTCACCAGATGGCGTACGGGCCCGGCCTCCAGGACGAGTGTCATGAGGCCGAGGTTCGACGCGGCGTTGGCGAGAATGCCGCCCCCCGTGCCCGAGCCGATGACGATCACGTCGTACTGGACCTTCTCGTCGAATCGTGCCGGGAAATAGCGATCCCAGGAGCTGCCGTTGAAGAACATCAGATCGTTGTAGTAGTCGAATCGCATAAGAGATTTGATCCTCAGAGTAGCGGGCGTGGGGAGAGCCGATCAGGCCAGGCTCGCGATGGGAGCGCTGCGGCGGAGTCTGGTCAGACAGCGCGCACGGGTCGGGCCGATACTGCCGATCGGAACACCGAGACGAGCACTGATCTCGCCGTAGGCGAGTGGCGGGTCGTTCAAGAGCAGCTGCATGAGTGCCCGATACCGGAAGGGCAGCTCGGCGACGCTTTGCCGGACGGCTCCGCGACGCTCCCACTGGAGCAGGTGCTCGTCCACGCCTCCCGTCTCGTCCCGTCCCCAGCACGGGTGGGTTTCCGATCCTTCGTGTGTGTCCACCGGTACGACCCGCGGGGCCGTTCGGAAGTGTTCGACGCAGGCCCGGGTCGTGATGCTGCCGATCCACCCGGACAGGGCCGCTGGATCGCGAAGCTGCTGCAGTCTCTCGAATACTCGGAGCCAGACGATCTGGCTGACGTCGGCCGCATCGGAATCGAGGATCCGGTGCCGGCCGATGACATAGGTGATCAAGGGTTGATAGCGCTCGACGAGGACAGACCATGCATTCTCATCCCCGTGTCGCGCCGCCGAGATCACGGCTTCCGATGGCTTGCAGTGGTCGGCTGGCATCACATCTCCTGAGGGTGACCTGGTGTCGACCAGCCTGATCGCCTGCCCTTGAATCAACCTTGCAGACACCCGGAGATATATATCGGTGAGAGGGATCCTGCATCACGAGTGACCCAGGCTCCGTCACACGGGTTGACCCTGCATTGACTTGAAACCTGTCCACCGCCGTCCGCAGGGTACGCGGAAGACCGAAGGGAATACATTCATGAACGCCGACATCTTGACCAGGAAGCGGACCTCTTTCCTGTGGTGGAGGCTCGATGTGACCGATCCACCGCCAGAACTCGTTCTGGGTGAATTTGGCTCCAGGGAATCCCGTCGAGCTGGCGTCCGTGTTCTCCCCCTCGAAAGGCAGGAAGACTTCACCGATCTCTGGGGAATCTCGGCCTCGGTCTGCGCGTTGCAGGACGATGTCGCCTATCACTACTGGTTCGAGGTGAGCGACGGCCGCCCGGAGCGTACGGGCACCAGAGTCCGCATCACGGATCCGTTGGCCTACGCGGTGGACTGGCGCCTCCGCGCGGAATCGACCGTGGGGGCCGGCGATCGCGACGGTTACCCCGGGGCCGTGCTGAGGTACCAGCACAACCAGCTGACGACGTGCGACCCGGAGGTGGGGTGCTCGAGGGTCTCGCCGGCGTCCGGCCCCCGCTCCCGACCAACGACCGCCTGGTGATCTACGAGATGCCGACCGCCTGGTCGCGGAGCCGGACCGACGGCCTGCGCGAGCGCGGAGTCGGAACGTTCCGAGACGTCGCCGCCCTGGTTGACCCAGGCGCCGGCGGCGCGAGCTTCGCGGGCCTAGCCATCCTGAACCTGGGGCGTTCGTATCTGGCTGACGCGCTCGGCGTGAACGCCCTGGAGCTGCTTCCTCCGGCCGACAGTGCCGACGCCCGTACCTGGGGCTACGGGACGACCAACTTCTGTGCTCCGGACTTCGAGCTGGGATATCCCGTGGACGCGTCCCAGCCGATGCCCAACCGGGATCTGCGCGACCTGGTCGACAGCTGCCATCGCCGGGGGATCCGCGTCTTCGTCGATGTCGTGATGGGCTTCGCGAAGAACAGTCCTTACCTCGCCGCCGCGCTCGACGACTTCTTCATCCTCGACCCGTCGGCAGATCCGGACGACGGCGATGCCCGTACGTCCCGGGGCACCCTCAGGGACAGCTGGGGCAGCAGCCTGTTCCGATTCGAGACCTTCGTCGACGGCTACGACCCCGTCAGCGGACAGCATCGGACGCTCTCGCCGGCCGCCCAGCTGATGAAAGTCGCCCTCATCCGGTGGCTTACCGACTTCGCGGTCGACGGCATCCGCATCGACAGCGTCGAGACGGTCTTCAGCTGGGATTTCCTGCAGCAATACCGGGATCTGGCGTTCCAGGTCTGGAGCGACCATTCGGCAACACCGGTTGCAGAGCCGCAGGACCGGTTCCTGGTGGTGGGCGAGGAGCTGACTGAGCCGGTGTCCATCCTGGAGCAGAACAGATTGCAGGGTCTCTGGCACGAGAGCTTCAAGCGTTACATCAGGCAAGCACTGCTGGGAGAAGGAGCCGACGGATGGGACTTCGAGGCCACGATCCGTCGTGCCCTCGACTGCCGGAGCTTCGGGTACCACGATCTGACCCAGGCCGTGATCTATCTGACGTCTCACGACGTCGAAGGGCTCCACAACGAACGGCTGTTTCCCTTCCTCCTCAGCAGCGGTGTGGCTGACCCCGATCGGCGGGTCAGGCTCGCGTTCGCCTGTCTGCTCACCGCCGTCGGGGTCCACAGATCCTGGCCGGCGACGAGTTCGGCGACCACCACGACCTGTTCGACGAGTACGGCAACGTCACCCACAGTGGTGGTAAGCAAGTGGACCCGGTCAACTACTCCCGTCTGATCGAGCCGTGGCGAGCCAGGCTCCGGGACTACGTCGCCCGACTAGTCAAGTTCAGGATTGACTCCGACGCGCTCGCCGCAAACGAGATCGACGTCTTCCACGTCGATCTGCAGGACAAGCAGGTCGTCGCGTGGAGAAGCGGAAACGGAGACAGCCCGGTCGTCGTGGTGGCGAACTTCTCCGACTACGCGACGCCCCGTGCTGACGACGCCGAATGCGTCGTACCAGGGTGGCCGGCGTCCGCACCGGGCACCGTCTGGCGCGACGCGACTCAGGACCGCTTGGTTCCCACTGAGTGGGTTGGCCGAGAACCCATCTACGGCTGGGAGGCGAGGGTTTACACCACCGCGTAGGAACAGGTGTATCAGGCCGCGGTGGGGACCCGTCAGTTCGGGCAGACAACAGGAAAGCCGGTTTCCAGGTCTTGATCAGGTTCGACTAACGAAAGGAACCAAGCATGAACGCAAGGAAAGCCGCCGTGGCGATCATCGCCGGTCTCGCGACCGCGACCACCCTCGGTGCCGTTGACACGGCCGTGGCCGCGCCCAAGGACTCCGAGACCGCGAAGGTGGAGACCACCGAAGCCGTCCCCGGGGGCAAGGCGTTGAAGGCCACCGAGGCGAAGGCGCCGCGGCTGGACAACATGGCCGCTCCATCCGTGACAGTGGCCCAGCGCAAAGCCGGTACGGGATCGGTGACCGCCGCCGTCACTCGCAACTGCTACGCCTACAGCAACGGCACCGGAGACCTGTGCCTCTGGTACTACCAGAACTACACGGGCAGCCGCGGTGGGTCGTACGGGAGCGACGCCAACCTGAGCGACAACTACTTCGCGTCGACGGGCTCGGGACAGAACCAGTCGATGACCAACAACAGCGAATCGACCTTCAACTACGACTACATCTATACCAGTGTGGTCTGGACCAACAACAACTACACCGGCACGAGCGGAACCCTCGCGCCCCGGGCCGGTGGCAACTGGACCTCGACCTACAAGAACAACGTCCAGTCCCTCTACTGGAGCTGACGAATCGACGCACTGTCAACCCTCAGCCTGGCCGGGCACGCCGCCTGGTCAGGCCGACGGGTTCGCAGGGCGGCCCGAAAGGGCGCACAGCACGCCATTCGCACGTTGCACCCGGACCGGAGAACACGATGAACATCCACCGTCGGCGGGGGACCTCGACGTGCGCATGGGCCGCCCGCCCCCTGGCGGGCTTCCTGGCAGGTCTCGCGGCACTCCTGGTGCTGGCATCGTGCACCAGCGCACCCCGAGCGAGTCCGCCAGATCCGGCGGGACTCCCGGCCTCCGACGAGGTGCCCGTACTCCTCGACACCACCAGGTTGACGCTGCCGGTCGACGCCCACCTCCTCGCGCTCAGCGAGGAGAGGCAGCGGAGCATGGCACGTCGCGAATTGCTGCACGACTGCTTGCTGCGCTTCGGGATCGCGGTGGTCATACCCGAGCCACCTACGGAAGTCGGTCCGAGAACCAGGAACGAGCGACGTTACGGGTTGACCGATGCCGCCGCGGCCGCGACCACCGGCTACGGTCTCGGCGACCGGGATCCGCGTACCCGGGGAGGAGGTCGCGAGGACGCGCCGACCTTGACGGCTCGCGCTCGCGCGGTGCTGACCGGACACGGGTCAGCCCTTCCCGCCCGCGTCCCGGAGGGCGGTTGCAGCGGTGAGGTGACGCGTCTACTGACTCCGGTCGATCCGGTCACCCGGAAGTCGTTGAACGAGGACCTGCCCGAAGCTCTGTCGTTCGCCTCCTTCTCCACCAGCCAGAGCGATCCGCGCGTTCAGGCGGCGTTCGGTGACTGGGCCTCCTGCATGCGCAAGCAGGGACACTCGTACGCGGCTCCGCTCGAGCCTCCCGCCGATCCGAGGTTCGGCAACCCGGGCGGCGCCGCCGAGCGCGCCACCGCCGAGGCCGACGTGGCGTGCAAGGCCCAGACAAACCTGGTCGGCAGGTGGTACGCCGTCGAGTCCGCTGAACAGGCTCGCCTGATCGAGGAGCACCAGAGCGAGTTGGAAAGCCTGCGCGCGGCCGAGTTGGAGGTCTCGCGCTTCGTTCGATCCATCAGCACCAGCCGTTGAGGATCTCGGTGACGCACCGAGTCCGAGCTCTCAGAATGGACAGTTGAAGACCATGCCTTTGACACCACCCACGACTCGACGCCTGCGCCTCGCACTCGCGTTCGCTGTCGCCCTTTCGGCGGTGGCCGCTCTCGGCCAAGCACCATCGGCCATGGCTGCTCCGGGAGAGATCAAGTACCAGAACTCGCCCCAGGCGATCCAAGGTCGCTTCATCGTCGTGTTCAAGGACAGCGTCGTCAAGAAGTCGAAGGTCGAGACCGTGACCAACCGGCTTGCGACCAGGCACCGCGCGGCGGTCACGCATCAGTACTCCAGCGCCGTCCGGGGATTCTCGGCCACGATGTCTGCGAGAGAGGCGAAACGGCTCGCTAGTGACCCGACCGTCGCGTTCGTCGAGCAGGATCGCGTCGTCACGCTCACTGCGCGGCAGACTCCGACTCCGTCGTGGGGACTAGATCGGGTCGACCAGCGCGACCTTCCGCTGAACAGTTCTTTCAACTACGGCAACGATGGTTCCGGCGTCAAGGCGTACATCATCGACACCGGAATCCGCACTACGCACAACGACGTGGTTGACCGCGCCGTCTGGGGCACGAACACCGTCGGCGACGGTACCAACACCGACTGCAACGGTCACGGTACCCATGTCGCGGGCACCGTCGGAGGGACAGCGCATGGCGTCGCCAAGGGAATCCGTCTGGTTGCCGTCAAGGTCCTGGACTGCACGGGCAGCGGGTCCTTCTCCGGCGTGGTGGCCGGCATCGACTGGGTGACCGGCAACCACCTCCCCGGTCAGCCGGCCGTCGCCAACCTGAGCCTGGGGGCTGCGGGTAGCGACTCGGCAACCGAGACCGCCGTGAGGAACTCCATCGCCGACGGGGTGGTCTACACCATCGCGTCCGGCAACTCCAACGCGAACGCCTGCAACTTCACGCCTGCCCGTGTGACCGAGGCGATCACGGTCAATGCGAGCACCAGAACCGACGCTCGCGCCTCCTTCTCCAACTACGGCGGCTGCACCGACATCTTCGCGCCGGGGCAGGGCATCACGTCGGACTGGTACACGAGCAACACCGCTACCGCCACCCTGGATGGCACTTCCATGGCCACGCCGCACGTCGCCGGCGCCGTTGCGCTGATCCTCGGCGCCACTCCGACCGCAACGCCGGCCACCGTGGCCGCCACCCTGATCGACAACGCGAGCGCGAACAAGATCACCGCGATCGGCGCCGGGTCTCCCAACAGGTCGCTGTACGTGGGCGGAAGCAGTCCCCCGCCTTCGGGCTGCGCTGTGGTGACGAACAGCACCGATATCGCCATCCCGGATCTCTCGACCGCGACATCCAGGATCACCATCACGGGCTGCTCCGGCAACGCCTCGGCGACCACGACGGCCGTGGTCCGCATCGTGCACAGCTGGCGCGGCGACCTGGTGGTCGACCTGGTCGCGCCCAACGGAGCGACAACGAACCTGCTCAACCGATCGGGTGGAAGCGCGGACAACGTCGATCAGTCGTTCACGGTCAACATGTCGGGCTCTCCGGCAAACGGGACATGGACGCTGCGAGTCCGCGATGCCGCCGCCGCGGACACCGGATTCATCGACTCCTGGACGATCAAGCCGTAGCGAGTCGTCGACGGGCGGCAACTGCTGTCGACGCGGTCTCGCCCTTGTCTACTTCGCGTTGGTGGCCAGCACCTTCAACCGGCCGAGATCGTTGGAGAACCGGTTCTGGTCGATGATCGTCGCCGAGTACTGCCAGAACGTGTAGTACGGCCAGCCGCCCGGCAGCTTTCCCGCACCCGTGGTCGGGGTCCAGCGAGCGGCCCACAACGGGTTGGTCCTGCTGAACTTCGTCGTGTTGCCGGTGCACTTGGTCCACCAGTCGGTGGTCGTGTAGATCACCGCGTCGCGGGTCGTGAGCTTCTTGTAGGTGACCAGGAAGCTCTTGATCCACGCCCTCATCTTCTTCTTGGACAGCCCGTAGCACATGTTGCCGCCGTACGGGTTGTACTCGATGTCGAGCACGCCTGGGAGGGTCTTCCCGTCCTTGGTCCAGCCACCGCCGTACTTCACGAAGTAGGTGGCCTGCTTCTTGCCGCTCTTCCCGCTCGGGTTGGCGAAGTGGTAGGCGCCGGCGTACATGCCCGCGGACTTCGCACCGCGGAACTGCGAACCGAAGTAGGGGTTGCGATAGCTGCTCCCCTCGGTCGCCTTGACGTAGACGAAGCTCCGCTTGACCTTGGTGAAGCTGACCCAGTCGACGACGCCCTGGTAGCTGGACACGTCGATCCCCAGCACACCGGTCATCGGCACCAGCTTCCCGGCCCTGGTGATCTTGGCCAACGCTCCGACCCGATCGGAGGTCGCCCGATCGGAGGTCGCGCGCTCGACTCCGTCCCGCCAGCCCATTGTCGCGTTGCCGCGCTGCACTCCGGCCTTCTCGGCCGCGCTGTTCGGGGCCTTCGGGTCTGGCACCGGGCTGGCGAGGGCGAGGGTCGGGGCGAGCAGACCACCGACCAGGGCGAGTGCCCCACCGGCCACGAGGACGTGCAGACCTGAACGTCGGGCGGAGGTCGATCGTGAGGGTGTCGACGACGACATGAGCACTCCAGGGCCGGGGGGAAGACGGGCGCGCTCAGCGTAAGCAAACCTCAAGCATCACGTCAGCCCCAGGAGTACTTATTTTTCACTTGAGTCACAGGAGTCTCAGGGTCAACATGAGAGTGAGCGAGCCTGCTCCGATGACTTCAGAGCTCCTGACGGGTCGACAGATCATGGCCACTGTTCAGGACCGCGGTGCGGTGTTCGATGAGGTCAGGATCGGACGACCGGCAACCGGTGCCCTGGTCGACGCCGGCTACAGGTCGCTCGGTGACCTGCCCGACGACCTGGACGTGCTGCTGAAGCTGCACGGTGTCGGCCCGAGCGCCGTGGCGAGGTTGACGGCGGCGCGGGCCCGCGGGAACGCTCAGGAAGGAGCTGCGAGGACCCCGAACGCCGTCGACGCCTACATCGCCGGGTTCCCTCCCGAGGTGGCCGAGCGGCTGACGAAGCTTCGGGCGACCATCACGAAGCACTTCGACGGCGGCGAGGAGACGATCCGCTACGGGATGCCGGCAATGATGGTGGGTGAGCACTACGGGCTTCATTTCGCCGGATGGAAGAAGCACGTGGCGCTCTATCCCGTCCCGGTCCTCGCTGAACCACTGGAGTCCGCCGTCGCGCCGTACCGGTCCGGCAAGGACGCGGTGACGTTCCGTCACACCCAGCAACTCCCGTACGACCTGGTCGGGCGCATCTGCGACGCGATCGCCGAGCAACGTCCAGGCGACGCCCGCAGCTCGGGCCGCGGCCGACCGCGGTAACGTGAGCGAGCACCTCGGCGGCGGGCGAGGACCATCCAGCACCGACCCAGGAGGACTCGTGTCCGAATCGACGACACCCGACCACGCACCCGACGACGCCGAGGGCGAGGCGCTGTCGACCGAGGAGTACGGCAGCCTCACCATCGAGGACGATCCCGATGGCACGATCGACGGGGGCGAGCTGGCTGGCACAGCCGACGAGTCCGATCACGATCTCCCCGACTCCGGTACGCAGCCCGGGGCGAGCTGAGACCTAGACCATCATCGGGCGGGCGGTCGGCGGGATCGGGCGGGGCAGCTTGGTGGAGCCGGACAGGTACTCGTCCACTCCCGCCGCGCAGGCCCGGCCCTCGGCGATCGCCCAGACGATCAGCGACTGACCCCGACCGGCGTCGCCGCAGACGAAGACCCCGTCGACGGTGCTGGCGTAGTTGTCGTCCCGGACGATGTTGCCCCGCTGGTCGAGCTCGACCCCGAGCTGGCCGACGACGGTGTCCCGCTCCGGACCGACGAAGCCCATGGCCAGCAGCACCAGCTCGGCGTCCAGCTCCTGCTCGGTGCCCTCGATGGCGATCAGCTTGCCGTTGTCGAACTTGACCTCCGACAACACCAGCTTGGCCACGTTGCCGTGGTCGTCGCCCACGAACTCGCTGGTCGAGACGGAGTACACCCGCTCGCCGGCTTCCTCGTGAGCCGAGGAGACCCGGTAGGTCATCGGATAGGTCGGCCACGGCTGGTGGGCGGGCCGCTCGTCGGGGGGAGTCGGCAGGATCTCCAGCTGGGTGACCGTCTTCGCACCCTGCCGGATCGAGGTGCCGAGGCAGTCCGCTCCGGTGTCGCCGCCGCCGATGATGACCACGTTCTTGCCCGCGGCCGTCACCTGGTTCTCCACCGGTACGCCCCGGGCGACCCGGTTGGCCTGCGGCAGGAACTCCATGGCCTGGAGGATGCCGGTCAGCTCCCGGCCCGGCACCGGCAGGTCCCGCGGGATGGTCGACCCGGTGGCGAGCACCACCGCGTCGTACCGCTGCTTGAGTTGCGGTCCGGTGACGGACTTGCCGACCTCGACGTTGCAGCGGAAGTTGGTGCCCTCGTCCTTCATCTGCCGGATCCGCCGGTCCAGGACCGCTTTCTCCATCTTGAACTCCGGGATGCCGAACCGCATCAGACCGCCCGGCTCCTCGGCCCGCTCGAACACGGCCACGGTGTGACCGGCCCGGGTCAGCTGCTGCGCGGCGGCCAGACCGGCCGGGCCGGAGCCGACCACGGCGACGGTCTTGCCGGTGTGCCACTCCGGCGGTTGCGGCTTGACCCGACGCTCGTCCCACGCCTTGTCGATGATCGCGACCTCGACGTTCTTGATGGTCACCGCGTCCCGGTTGATGCCCACCACGCAGGCTGTCTCGCACGGTGCCGGACAGAGCCGCCCGGTGAACTCGGGGAAGTTGTTGGTCGCGTGCAGCCGCTCGAGCGCCTCGTCCCAGTCGCTGCGCCAGACCAGGTCGTTCCACTCGGGGATCAGGTTCCCCAGCGGGCAGCCGGTGTGACAGAAGGGGATGCCACAGTCCATGCAGCGACCGGCCTGCTCGGAGATGATCGGCAGCAGCGCCCGCCCCGGCGTACCGGGGTAGACCTCTTTCCTGTCGTGGACACGTTCCTCCACCGGTCGCCGATCGGCGACCAGACGGGGGGTCTTCATGAAGCCCTTGGGGTCAGCCATGTGCGGCCTCCATCATGCGCGTGGTGGTGGTGGCCTCGTCCAGACCCTCGGACTCGGCCAGGGCCTTGGCCTCCAGCACGCGGGCGTAGTCCCGCGGCAGCACCTTGGTGAACCGGGGCGCGGACGTCTCCCAGTCGGCGAGCAGGCGTTGGGCGACCGGGGACTCGGTCTCCTCGGCGTGCCGGGTGACCAAATGGCGGATCGTCTCCAGATCCGCCGCAGACGGGGTGTGGGCATCGACCAGATCGGTGTTCAGCCGGCCCCGGTCGAGATCGAGGAAGTACGCCAGCCCGCCGGACATGCCCGCCGCGATGTTGCGTCCGGTCGGCCCGAGAATCAGGGCCACTCCCCCGGTCATGTACTCGCAGCCGTGGTCGCCCAGACCCTCGACGACCGCCGTGGCTCCTGAGTTGCGGACGCAGAAGCGCTCGCCGACCTGACCGCGGAGGAAGATCTCGCCCGACGTCGCACCGTAGCCGATCACGTTGCCGGCGATGATGTTGTCCTCGGCCACGAAACCGGCCGAGCGATCCGGGCGCACCACGATCCGACCGCCCGACAGCCCCTTGGCCAGGTAGTCGTTGCTGTCCCCCTCCAGCCGCAGGGTGATCCCGGCGGGCAGGAAGGCGCCGAAGCTCTGCCCGGCCGATCCGATCATGGTGATGTCGATGGTGCCGTCGGGCAGCCCGGTGCCCCGGGTCGCCTTGGTCACCTCGTGCCCGAGGATGGTGCCGACCGTACGGTTCACGTTCCGCACCGCCAGCGATGCCCGGACCAGCTCTCCGGAGATCAGGGCCGGCTGGCAGATGGCGATCAGCTCCTGGTCCAGGGCGGCGTCGAGCCCGTGGTCCTGACCGGTGGTGTTGAACCGGGAGGCGCCCTCAGGCAGCTCCGGGGTGTAGAGCACCGGGGCCAGGTCCAGGCCGTGCGCCTTCCAGTGCTTCTCGGCCGCCACGGTGTTCAGCACCTCGGCGTGACCGATGGCCTCGGCCATCGAGCGGAAGCCGAGCTCGGCCAGGTACTCCCGCACCTCCTGGGCGATGAACTCGAAGAAGTTGATCACGAACTCCGGCTTGCCGGTGAACTTCGCGCGCAGCTCCTGGTTCTGCGTGGCCACCCCCACCGGACAGGTGTCGAGGTGGCAGACCCGCATCATGATGCAGCCGCTGACCACCAGTGGAGCGGTCGCGAACCCGTACTCCTCCGCGCCCAGCAGCGCGCCGATGACGACATCGCGACCGGTCTTCAGCTGACCGTCGACCTGCACCACGATCCGATCCCGCAGACCGTTCAACAGCAGGGTCTGCTGGGTCTCGGCCAGACCGAGCTCCCACGGTCCCCCGGCGTGCTTGAGCGAGGTGAGCGGCGCCGCGCCGGTGCCACCGTCGTGACCCGAGATCAGCACCACGTCGGCCTTGGCCTTGGACACCCCGGCGGCGACCGTACCGACCCCCACCTCGGCCACCAGCTTGACGTGCACCCGGGCGGACGGGTTGGCGCACTTCAGGTCGTGGATCAGCTGCTTGAGATCCTCGATCGAGTAGATGTCGTGGTGCGGGGGCGGCGAGATCAGACCGACCCCTGGGGTGGAGTGCCGGGTCTTGGCCACCCACGGGTAGACCTTCTGACCGGGCAGCTGACCGCCCTCGCCGGGCTTGGCGCCCTGGGCCATCTTGATCTGGATGTCGTCCGCGTTGGTCAGGTAGTCGCTGGTCACCCCGAACCGGCCGGACGCCACCTGCTTGATGGCGCTGCGTCGCTCCGGGTCGTACAGCCGGTCGGCGTCCTCGCCGCCCTCACCGGTGTTGGACTTGCCGCCCAACCGGTTCATGGCGATGGCCAGCGTCTGGTGCGCCTCCAGGCTGATGGAGCCGTACGACATCGCGCCGGTGGAGAAGCGCTTGACGATCGCGCTGACCGGCTCGACCTCCTCGATCGGCACCGGGTCGCGGTCGGAGGCGAACTTCAGCAGCCCGCGCAGCGTCATCAGCCGCTCGGACTGGTTGTCGATGTGCTGGGTGTACTGCTTGAAGATGTCGTAGCGGCCCGACCGCGTCGAGTGCTGCAGCCGGAACACGGTCTCGGGGTCGAACAGGTGCGGCTCGCCCTCGCGCCGCCACTGGTACTCCCCACCGACCGGCAGCAGTCGGTGGGCCAGCGGGATGCCGTCGGACGGGTACGCCCGCAGGTGCCGCAGCTTGATCTCCTCGGCCAGCTCGGTCAGGCCCATGCCGCCGAGCTTGGAGGTGGTGCCGGTGAAGTAGCGGTCGACGAGCGGCTTGGAGAGACCGAGCGCCTCGAAGATCTGGGCGCCGGTGTAGGAGGCGACGGTGGAGATGCCCATCTTGGACATCACCTTCAGCACGCCCTTGCCGAGTGCCTTGACGACGTTGACGACGGCCTTCTCCGGCTCGACCGAGGTGTAGACGCCGTTGCGGGCCAGGTCCTCCACCGACTCGATGGCCAGGTACGGGTTGACCCCGGCCGCGCCGTAGCCGATCAGCAGCGCGACGTGATGCACCTCGCGGACGTCGCCCGCCTCGACCACCAGGCCGACCTGCGTGCGACTCTTCTGCCGGACCAGGTGGTGGTGTACGGCCGCGGTCAGCAGCAGCGACGGGATCGGCGCCAGCTCCGCATTCGAGTGCCGGTCCGACAGCACGATGATCCGGGCCCCGCCCTCGATCGCCTCCGACACCTCGGCGCAGATCTGGTCGAGCTTGGCCTCCAGCCCCTCGGCACCACCGCTGACCTCGTACAGCCCGCGGGCGACGTAGGTCGCGTAGCCGGGCAGGTCACCGAGCCGGTTGATCTTGACGATCTTGGCCAGGGCGTCGTTGTCCAGCACCGGGAACGGCAGCACCAGGCGGCGGCAGGACGCCGGACCGGGCGCCAGCAGGTTCTGCTCCGGGCCGATGGTGTTGTAGAGGGAGGTGACGAGCTCTTCGCGGATGGCGTCCAACGGCGGGTTGGTCACCTGCGCGAACAGCTGGGAGAAGTAGTCGAACAGCAGCCGCGGCTTCGCACTCAGGGCGGCGATGGGGGTGTCGGTGCCCATCGAGCCGATCGGCTCGGCGCCGGCGGTGGCCATCGGCGCGAGGATGAGCCGCAGCTCCTCCTCGGTGTAGCCGAACACCTGCTGGCGCCGGGTGACCGAGGCATGAGTGTGCACGACGTGCTCGCGCTCGGGGAGGTCGGTGAGCAGGATCCGGCCGGCGCTCAGCCACTCCCCGTACGGGGCCTCCCGGGCGAGCTGGTCCTTGATCTCGTCGTTGGAGATGATCCGGTGCTCGGCCAGGTCGGCCAGAAACATCCGGCCCGGCTGCAGCCGACCCTTCTCGACCACCTTCTCGGCCGGGATGTCCAGCACCCCGGCCTCGGAGGCGAGCACCACCAGTCCGTCGTCGGTGACCCAGTAGCGGCCGGGCCGCAGCCCGTTGCGGTCCAGCACGGCGCCGATCTGGGTACCGTCGGTGAACACGACGCCGGCGGGGCCGTCCCACGGCTCCATCAGGCAGGAGTGGAAGGCGTAGAAGTCCTTGCGCTTCCGGTCCATCAGCTCGTTGTTCTCCCAGGCCTCCGGGATCATCATCAACATCGCGTGCGGCAGCGAGCGGCCGCCGAGGTGCAGCAGCTCCACCACCTCGTCGAAGGAGGCGGAGTCGGAGGCGTCCGGGGTGCAGATCGGGAACAGCCGGTCCAGGTCGCCGGGCAGCGCCGTGCTGGCCAGCAGCGCCTCGCGGGCCCGCATCCAGTTGCGGTTGCCCTTGGCGGTGTTGATCTCGCCGTTGTGGGCGATCATCCGGAACGGGTGCGCGAGCTCCCAGGCCGGAAAGGTGTTGGTCGAGAACCGGGAGTGCACGACCGCCAGCGCACTGGCCATCCGCTCGTCCAGCAGCTCACCGAACACCTGGTCGAGCTGCTCGGTGGTGAGCATGCCCTTGTAGACCAGGGTGCGGGCCGAGAGCGAGGAGAAGTAGACCCCGACCTCGTGCTCAGCGCGACGGCGCAGCGCGTAGGTCAGCCGGTCCAGCGCGATCCCACTGGCCGAGCGGTCGCCCGAGGCCACGAACAGCTGCTCGAACCGCGGCTTGTTGGACCGGGTCAGGTCACTGAGCGAGGTGTCGTCGGTGGGCACCACCCGCCAGCCGAGCACGTCCAGGGACTCTTCCGCGGCAATGGCCTCGATCCGCTGCCGGGCGGTGTCCGCGGCGTCGTCGGCCTGCGGCAGGAAGGCGTTGCCGACGGCGTACGCGCCGGCCGCGGGCAGCTCGAAGCCGGCCTCCGCGCGCAGGAACGCGTCCGGGACCTGGATCAGGATGCCGGCGCCGTCACCGGTGCGCGGGTCGGCGCCGGTGGCGCCGCGGTGGTCGAGATTTCGGAGGGCCTCCAGACCCTGCGCGACGATCGTGTGGCTCGGCACCCCGCTGAGAGTCGCGACGAACGCCACGCCGCACGCGTCGTGCTCGTACGCCGGGTCATAGAGGCCGTGCTCGGCGGCAGCGAGCCGTGGGTCCAGTGGCTCGGTCTGGGGAAGCTGGCTGGTGCCAGGAGCGACAGTCATTCAAGACTCCCGTCGTCGAAGCCAGTGGTGGAGTCCGTGGTCTGTGGGAGTCCCAGGTCTCCGCCACGGGGGGTGGTGGCAGATCGGCATCGGCGCGCCAAGCTCCGGGACGTCACTGGCCCGCTGGCGATGGCACAAGATAACGCACGGCATTGCGAGAGACGGTTTCTCCGTCACTGGACCGTG
>DATDAP010000271.1:0-16725 GCA_036525335.1 Microlunatus sp.
CGCGGAGCACGCGCCGTCGACGATGGCGAGCCCACCCGGTGGTTCGAGGAGATCTGGTCCGCGGGAGCCCGTGATGAGATCGACGTCCCATGGGACCGCGACTCCGCGTACGCGCCCGTCCTCGACTTCGTCGACGCGACCGGCGCGGGTGAGGGTCGACGAGCGGTGGTGGTGGGTGCGGGACTCGGCGCCGACGCCGAGCTGCTGGCCGCCCGCGGCTACTCCACGGTCGCCTTCGACATCGCGCCGTCAGCCGTCGAGCTGGCGCGACGACGGCACCCCGACAGCGAGGTCACCTATCTCGTCGCCGATCTTCTCGACCTGCCCGCCGAGCTCATCGGCGCGTTCGACCTGGTGATCGAGGTGTTCACTGTCCAGGCCATGCCGAGGGCACTGCGGTCCACAGCTGTCGCCGGCATCCGTCGACTGCTCGCGCCGGGCGGCGAGGCGCTGGTCATCCAGTTCGTCCGACCGGACGGCGCGGCCGACGAAGGGCCGCCGTGGCTGCTCGACCGGTCGGAGATGGAGTCCTTCGCCGCCGACGACGTCCACCTGGTCCGCCTCGGCGCCCGCCCGCACCCATCGCGACCAGAAGGCCTGCCGCTCTGGGTCGGGGTCCTACGACGCTCGTGACCCGCCCGGGTGGGTCAACGCGTAGGTCCGGTAGGAACTCGGCGGCGGATTCGGACTGCCCCAGTCGGCCGACGCCAGCTTCCGACGTCTCGTCCACGCCACCAACCGGGCGCTCGGCGACCGGTGATCCCCGCGCCGGCCGGCTCGCGATCCTGATGTGCTCGAGCCGCGTGACAGGGCATAGGCTGATGGCCAGCGTCTCCACGCGACAGCCCTTCTTGTCAGCATGTTCGGGCCGCGGCGTCAGCGCGTGCCCGGCGAGAACCACCGGCAGGAATGTTTTCGTGGAATGAGCAGGGCATGACGGATGCGTTGCTGGGGACGAAGATGTACGTCCCCCAGCTGCGACGCGGATCGGTGGGACGCCCCCGACTCATGAGGCGGATGCAGGCCGGAGCTGACGCAAGACTGACGCTCATATCGGCCCCGGCCGGGTTCGGCAAGACGACGGTGCTGGCGGCGTGGCTGCACGAGACAGCCCCCGCGGACCGCTCCGTGGCGTGGCTCTCACTCGACGCCACGGACAACGAACCCACACAGTTCTGGACCTACGTGGCAACCGCGCTGGAGGGAGCAGTGTCGGGCGTCGGTACCAGAGCGCTGGACGCCCTCGCGGCTTCCCCGGTGCCCACCGACTCGGTCCTCACCACGCTGCTGAACGAGCTGGTCGCCGCGCCGGGTGAGGTGTGGTTGGTGCTCGACGACTACCACCTGGTCGACAGTCACGAGATCAACGAGGGTGTGGCCTTCCTGCTCGAGCATCTTCCGGCCCAGGCGCATGTCGTGATGAGCACCCGGGCGGACCCCGATCTGCCGCTGGCCCGCTGGCGGGTACGCGGCGAGCTGGTCGAGATCCGGGCTGCTGACCTGCGCTTCACCTCCGCCGAAGTCACCGCGTACCTCACCGCAGTGACCGGCCTGGACCTCGCCGCGGCGGACATCGCTGCGTTGGAGGAGCGGACCGAGGGGTGGATCGCGGCACTCCAGCTGGCGGCGCTGTCGCTCCAGGGACGCGAGGACGCCAGCGGCTTCATCGCCCGCTTCGCCGGGGACGACCGCTACATCGTGGACTACCTGGTCGAGGAGGTGTTGCGGCACCAGACCGATGCGGTTCGCCGCTTCCTGCTGCAGTCCGCGGTGCTCGACCGGCTGACCGGGCCGCTGTGTGACGCCGTCACCGGTGGCGACGACGGGAGCGAGATGCTCGTGGCGCTGGAACGTGCGAACCTCTTCATCGTCGCCCTGGACGACCGGCGTGAGTGGTACCGCTACCACCATCTGTTCGCCGACGTGCTGCGGGCACGGATGCTCAGCGAGCATCCGGACCAGGTGGCGCTCCTGCACCTGCGGGCCAGCGAGTGGTACGAGGGCCACGATCTGGCCGAGGCGGCGGTCCGGCACGCACTCGCCGGACGAGACTTCGACCGCGCGGCGCACCTCGTCGAGCTTGCGGCGTCGGAGATCCGACGTCACCGGCAGGAGGCGATGATGTACGGCTGGCTGAAGGCACTGCCCGACCACGCGGTGCGCCGCCGCCCCGTGCTCAGTGTCTTCTACGGAGCCATGCTGATGGCCTCGGGCGACCTGGACGCGGTCGAGCCCCGACTCGACGACGCGGAACGTGCGTTGGCTTCTGTCCCCGAAGGTCCGGTCCCCTGGACCGAGACCGCCGACCTCCTGACACTGCCGTCCACCATCGCAATGTACCGGGCCGCGCTCGCCCAGGCCCGAGGTGATGCGGCCGGCACGGCCGAACACGCCCAGCGCGCCTTGGACCTGGCCGGCCCGAAGGACCATCTGGCGCGCGGCGGCGCGGCTGGATTTCTCGGCTTCGCCGCCTGGGCCGAGGGCGACGTGTCGGCTGCGCTGGAGACATTCACCAAGGCGGTGGCCAGCCTGCACGCCGCCGGCAGCCTCGTCGACGGACTGACCGGCACCGTCGTCCTCGGTGATCTGTGGGTCGCGGCCGGCCGGCCGAGCCAGGCCCGCCGGCTCTGTGCGCAGGCTCTGCGGGTGGCCGAGGCACACGGCTCACCAGTGGCGCGAGCAACCGCTGAGCTGCACGTGGGGTTGAGCGAGCTGGACGTCGAGGCGGGAGAGCTCGAGAGCGCCCGGCAACACCTTGAAGCCGCTGCAGCTCTTGCAGACCGTGCCGGCATGAACGAGGGACGCTTTCGCTGGTTCGTTGCGAGAGGCCTCCTGGCCAGAGCCGACGGCGAACCAGAGGAGGCCGTCCTGCTCCTCGACCAGGCGGCCGCGCTCTACCGGCCTGGGTTCTTCCCAGACGTGCGCCCCATCCCGGCACTCAAGGCGCGGATCTGGATCGCGCAGGGCAACCTGGCCGACGCCGACGACTGGGCCCGGTACCGAGGCGTGTCCGTCACCGACGACGCCAGCTATCTGCACGAGTTCGACCACCTGACGCTCGTGCGTCTGCTCCTGGCGCGGCAGCGGGCCAACCTGGACCACGAGGGAGGCGTCCGGGCGGGTGGCCTACTGGACCGGCTGCGCCGCGCCGCCGAGGCCTCTGGACGCGCCGGCAGTCTCCTCGAGATCGGCGTGCTGCGGGCCCTCGTCCACGCTGTGCGCGGACGCCAGGGAGTGGCCCTGGACTGCTTGGCTCGGGCGTTCGCCGAGGCGCCCGAACCGGAGAGCTGTGTTCGGCTCTTCCTGGACGAGGGCGCCCCCATGACCGGCCTGCTGCGCGATGCCGTGCACCACGGCATCGGCGGCGACCACCCTCGGCGGCTGCTCAGTCGGGACACGGCTCCCGGAGTCGAGCCGCCCGCCACGGACTCGTCGGCGGGTGCGCTGAGCGATCGGGAGCTGCAGGTCCTTCGCCTGCTCGACAGTGCGCTCACGGGGCCGGAGATCGCCCGCGAGCTGTTCGTCTCGCGCAACACGCTCAGCAGCCACACCAAGCACATCTTCACCAAGCTCGGCGCCACCAGCCGGCGGGCGGCGGTGCTCCGGGCCCGTGAACGTGGCTTGTTGTAGTCATCCCAGCGCGGGAAATCACCCTCTCCGTCACATCGTCAGGTGACGCCTCGTCACCCTCCCCGTTCCTACGTTGAGGTCACAGAGCGGCGCTCTGCCGAAGAACTCACACACCAGGGAGCACGAGATGACCATCACCCCCACCACACTCACAAAAGCCGCAGCCGTTGCCGCGATGGCCGGCGGCCTGCTGTTCGTCGCTGTCCAGATCAAGCACCCTCTCCTGGACGCCCCCTTCACCACCACGACCGAGTACGCGGTCCGTGAGACCGCGAAGATCTGCATGGCCTTCTTCTCTCTCATCGGCATCACCGGGATCTACCTGCGGCAGGTCCAGAAGATCGGAGTGCTCGGCCTGATCGGGTACGTCATCCTCGCCGTCGGCTATCTCACCATCCTGTGCGTCCAGGTCATCGGCGTGTTCGTCCTGCCGGACCTTGCTGCCAGTCAGCCCGGCTACGTCAACGACGTCCTTTCTGTCGCCACCAGTGGCACCCCGGTCGGCGACGTCAGCCGGATGCAGACTCTCAGCCACATCGCTGCCGCCTACATCGTCGGCGGTGTCGTCTTCGGCATCGCGCTCTTCCGGGCAGGAGTCCTCGCCCGGTGGGCGGCAGTGCTCATGTCGGTTGGCGCTGTGGCGACCGTCGCCACCTTCCAGCTTCCTGAACTCACCCAACGGCTGTTCGCCGTTCCCGCCGGCGTCGCCCTGATCGGCCTCGGATACTCCCTGTGGCGCGACCAGCGCAGCACGCGGACACTGCCTAGCCCGGTCGGCTCCCAGCTCGATCCAGCCGGCGCCAAGTGACCAACCATCCTGTCGCCGCCGGGTCGAGCCGACCAGGCCGATCGGGCCGGTGGGTGCCGTTCGCGCTGGTCGCCCTCGTCGGAATCCCGGCCCTCTTCGGCTCACTGCGACTCATCGGGTTGAGCGGCGGCCCACAGCTGATGCCCGCTGACCCGCGGATGACCGCCTCGCCCGTGCCGGTGATCGTGCACATCGTCAGCGCCGTCGCGTACGCCATCCTCGGCGCGTTCCAGTTCTCCGCAGCGCTGCGGCGCCGCCGGCCGGGCTGGCACCGGGTCACCGGGCGAGTTCTAGTGGTCCTCGGCTTGACGGTCGCGGTCTCGGCGCTGTGGATGACCCTGTTCTATCCCCGCCAGCCGGGCACCGGCGTGCTGGCGTTCCTGTTCCGGCTCGCGTTCGGGTCGGGCCTCGCGGCCTGCCTCGTCCTGGGCTTCACCGCGATCCGTCATGGCGACGTCATGCGCCATCGGGCCTGGATGACCCGGGCCTACGCTCTGGCCCTGGGTGCCGGTACCCAGGTGTTCACCGAGGGCATCGGACCCGCAATCCTCGGCTCCAGCCAGCTCACGCTCGACCTGAGCCTTGGCGCGGCCTTTGTCATCAACCTGGCCGTCGCCGAGTACGTCCTCCGCCGACCCGTCCACCGCCGGACCCGCGAACCCACCGAGAGGGCGACCGCGAAGGTCGGGTCGTGATGCCCCACACACCTGGACGACAAGTCCCCTCCGGCTACCGGCTGCGCGTCAACGGGCACCTCGACCAGCACTGGTCGTCCTGGTTCGGTGACTTCACCCTGACCCACGAGGACGACGGGACCACCTGCCTGACCGGTGCCATCGCGGACCAGGCGCAACTGCACGGTCTGCTCACCAAGATCCGAGACCTTGGCGTCACTCTGATCTCCGTGGAGGTGGTTGACCTGACGACCACCGAGCGGGCAACACAGCCAACACGAGAGGCGACCTGATGGTGACATCACCTGCCCGCAGGGCCAGCCCTGATCACCTCCCGATCCGACTGATCTCGTTGATCGACGCCGTCGGTCGGGGGATCCCGGTGCAGCTGGGGGAACGGCGCGTCCTGCACCCGGGTCGTTGGCAATGGCTGCGGGCCGTGGCCTTGCTGGTGTTGGCTGTTCTATGTGATCGCAACCGCGTTCGGCCTACGTCTGCAGGTGGCCGTCGACCTGCTGCCACCCGACAACGGGTCCCTGCAGTTCGCCGGGCATGTCATCGCCTGCGCGGCCGCCCTCGGCAGCTACGCCCTGGCCGTCCGGTTGCGCGAGGGTGTCGCGGGGCAGCCGAGCTCGCGGTCCGGCCGGCGCTGCCCGGCCTTGCCGTCGGGGCGGTGCTGGGCCTGGCGATGATGGCGGTCCTGATGGGTGTCCTGGTCGCCACTGTGCCTACGACATCACCGTGGTCGGTGCCACCCCGGCATGGACCGGGCTCGGCCTGGCCCTGCAGGCGGCGATCACCGAGGAGCTGTGGATGCGCGCCCTGCTCCTCCGGCTGCTGTGGCTGGCGTTCGGACCCGTCCCGGCCTTCCTCGTCGCGGCGCTGGTGGTCATGAGGTTCGCTCCTGTGCGTTCGGGCGGGGGTGTGAGAGCTGGTATGTGTCGTGCGGTGTGGTGAGGCCGACGAGGTCGGCACTGACCTGCCAGAGCCGGGCGGCGGCGGCTTGGTCGTAGCTGGCCTTGGAAGATTTCTTGGGTTTGCCGTCGGCGCCATCGCCAACAGGCCCGCCCCAGTCACAGATCCGCGCCTAACCGCCAACGGTCGCCTCTGGGAGAGTGAGGTTGAGCCAGTGAATCCGGTTCTCGAGGCAGGAACTTCAACGTTTCTCCGCCGAACCGTCTCGCCGTACTTACCTGGCCGGGCCGACGCGGGTGCCTGCTTTCCTGCTGGTCGGGTTGGGTGCCACCGTGGTGTCGGGCTCCAGCCACAGCACCAGCGCAATCTGCTCTTCGCCGAATTCCGCATCGGAGCTGTTCGCTGGACGCCGATCGTCGGTGGACCGAAACCCAAAGTTGATCGCGAAACCGATGGCGCGCCCGTTGTCGGTACCTACCCAGTAATACAGCTGCACATGACCGTCCCGGGCGGCCTGAGCTTCCGCGGCCTCGACCAGCCGCCACGACACGCCAGCGCCACGGGTGTCGGGGACGACGTACAAACCGAGAAACCTCGGCCCCTGTGCTGTCGTCCGCGCAGGGTCCGACGCTGACGATTCCCTGCGGCACGCCGCCCCGCTCGGCCACCAGTCGATGCGACCGGGTCAGCCGATCACGCCAGAACTGCTCCCACGGTCCGACTCCTCCGCCAAGGACGCGGTGAACGAACCAGGGGACTCCGCCAGGGCACGCGGCCGAACGCCGCGGTACAGCGACCAGTCAGACTCACCAAGCACCCGCACCATGATCTCCACCATGGCCGAGTCTTCCCACTCCGAAGCGAACCTGCGGCACCATCTGGTCAGACGGCACGAGGCTGGTCAACTCCGGCGGTCCCGGGCCGAGTCACGGTGACCAACCAGGCTGCCCATCATCCCCGCCACCCGGCAGACTCCGCACGTGCCGGTGTGCCTTCTCAACCCGAACGACCGGGACCTAGCTGGCGGACGACGAGCTGGAGCCGGACCCGCTCTGGCTGTTCGACGTCGACCCATTCATCGGGCGCGGTCTCGGCCTTGCCAACGCACCGTCTGCTGGACGCTTGCCCACTGATGCAGTTCCCCGGCCAAGTCATGAGCCATCTGAGGAGTGAGGTGTGGTCCTACACCCGTGGTGGTGATCTGGAGGATACGGTCATGCTCGACCAGAGCTACCTCCCGACCGGCGTCATCGCGCACCGTGATCTGGTGCGCGCCATCACGGTGCACGTGCGTACTCACTGCCTCTCCCCCGTTCGCTCCCTGGCCCTGGACTCCCGGCCAGCGGCGCAATCCGAAGGCCTGCCTCCCCTCCATTGAACCTCGGTGGCTCAACCAGGTGCCCCATTTCGGCAGACAACCAGCAGCGAGCAGTCCCGGCCCAAGCGCACAGTCGAGGCCCGCCTTAATCGCCGACATATGTCGACACTCTGGTCGCCTCCGACGGTACTGGTGACGGTCGTGGCGATGGTCTGGTCGGCTTCTGCGTGGATCATTCAGCGCCAGGTCCAGGCCTGTGCGAATGAGTGGCGGCTGACGACAAGCTCATGTCGTCCAGGACGCTGTGATCCGTGAGTCGGGGAGGTAGACGCAGTAGACGCCTGTGCGGATGGCCCGGTCGAGGTGCTCACCGAGGGGCGGGTGGTGGTGGCGGATGCGGCTCATGGCATGGCGGATGGCGCGGGTGACGCTGACTCGCGCCCGTTCCGGTGCCGAGCCGGCCCGCCGGGTGTGCCCGTCGAGTCCGACAGCGCGCGACAGCTCACGGATCAAGAAGTCACGTTCCGTCTCCGCCTGGACGAGACGTCCACTGTCGCTCAGCAGCCGGGCCTCCTCGATGTCGTCATCGATCTCGCCGAGCCGCCGGCGGTAGGCAGCCTTGGCCTGGGCGTCCAGAAAGACACCCGAATCTCCCCAGCCAGGCTGCAACTCCGGGTCCGGTGTGCCAGGAGACGTTGCGGCCCGAGTCGCCCCACCGGCCATGAGGTCGAGGACATGGAATTCGCGACCGGGCTCCGCGAGGAGCCGCGCCAGGTACTGGAGCCCTTTCAGATCACGCAGGGCAAAGATGTGGTCGTCGAACGAGATCGTCCAGTAGTCACCGTCCCGACGGAAGACGTTGGGGCTCTGCGGGCCATCGACGTTCCGTGCTGTCACCGGCAACGGTGGAGCCACCAGCAGGGGGCCGTCGACCGTTGCCCCGGAGTGGGCCTGCGCGAGCCCAGACCGTGCCAATGCGACCTCCAGGGGAGCCCCGACCAGACTCCACAGGTGCACGGCAGTCTCGAACCCAAGCCGGGCAGCGGCCAGGTCGCCGGATGCGAGCCGCACCCGTCCGTCCGCCATCGCCGCGCTGGCAGCCAACGCGGTGCTTTGAAACGCTGCCGCCACCCGGGCAAGCTCGTCGGCTGCCGCGCGGGCACCGACGAGGTTGCTGTCGGCCAGGTCGATCTCGACCCTCGCGGCGAGCAGGGGGGCGCGCCGCAGGTCTGTGTTCGGCGGCAGCTCCTTGGACGGCACGGTCACAGGATGGTTCAACGCCTCACGGATGGATGCCGCAGCCAAGGCAACGTCGCCTTGGGCAAGGCGTACCTGGGCCAGTCCCGGCTCCGGATCCCACCCCGCTTCCCGCGCTGACAGGAACGCCTCCTCCGCACCTTGCAGGTCGCCCAGCTGGAGTCGGATGCGGCCCAACTCGGTCAGGGGCCAACCGAATTCCCGCCGCAGGTAGGGTCGCAGCTCCGCACAGGCCGCCAAGGCCTCCCGCTCGGCGTCGGCGGTCGCGCCGCGCAAGCGGAGGATCTCGGCCCGGTGCACGCGGCATCGGCCATGGGCGCTGCCGATCGCGCTTACCCGGCTCCACCGTTCCATCGCCTCGGTCCACTCCGCGGCGAGATCGTACTGACCAAGTCCTTGCAGCATGCACACCAGCTCGCAGTACAGCATTCCCGTCGAGACGGCATCGAGCTCACCGGAGATGGCCGCCACCCCCGCCTCCTCGACCAGGTCGAGGCCATGACCAACCTCACCCGCCAGAATGGCGGCGTGTGCTTCGGCCACCCGGCCGATGGCGGCGGCCGCCGGGTTCCCGAGCGATCCCAACCCGATCGCCCGAGTGGCCCATCCGCGCGCGGCGGGCAGGTCGCCCCGCATCAGGAAGTCGTAGCTCTTGATGAGCGCTAGCCAGGCGTGCGTCGGACTATCGTCGTGCCCTTCGAGAAGTCGCTCCGCTCGCCTAACCCAGCCACGGATCGGGGCCATCAGCGCGGTGTCCATCAGCAGGTGCAGAGCGACCCGGGTCGCCGCGTCAGCTCCCGCGAGTGAATCCCCGGCACGCACCGAGTCGGCGTGCGCCCGTTCCCACGCCACGATCGTGATGTCGAGATGACCAGCGGCGTAGGCGACCTCGGCCAGCAGCCCCAGGTCGTCAACGGACAGCCGGGTGCCCTGATCCGCTTGGACGAGCAGATCGAACGCCCGCGGCCAATCACCGGTCGAGGCAGCGTTGCGTCCCTGCTCCAACAGTCCCGCTTCGGCCGCGCCGTCCATCGCTCACCGATCTGGAGACGCTTCGCTCCCTGGTAACGCTGAGGGTCACCCCGGTAACAGTCTTCCTCACGCCTACAGGTTGACAAGCCCCACAGGGCGACCCCGATCTAGGTGAGGACACCAGATGAATACCCAGGCGACAGAGCTCGCGCAATCGGGCACCGTCCCAGCGAACGGGCAGGAGCTGTACTACGAGGTCCACGGAGAAGGACCGCCGCTGATTCTAGTGATGGGCATCGGGTACGACTCCTCACTCTGGACGCTGGAGCAGGTCCCGATCCTGTCCACCCACTTCCAGGTGATCTTGGTCGACAACCGCGACGCCGGTCGCAGCTCGACAACCCGTCCGCCGTACACGATTGCCGACATGGCAGATGACCTTGCCGGTCTGCTCGACGCCCTCGGTATCCAGCAGAGTCACCTGTTGGGCCTATCCATGGGAGGCATGATCGCGCTGGAGTTCGCCCTCCGACACGGCGACCGACTCGGAAGGCTCGTGCTCACCGGCACCGGAGCAGCACCAGCACGCAGCGCCGTCGACCCGATCCAGATCTGGAACTGGATCAAAGCCAACGATCCGACCGGCGATGTGTTCGGCGGGCACCAGTTCGTATCGCTCTTCTCCACAGCCTTCTTGCGGAACCATCAGGCTGTGCGCGACACCGCCGCCCTGCTGGCCAGCAACCCCTACCCGATGAGTCCGCAGGCGTACCAGCGACAAGCAGATGCCTACCTCCAGTTCGATGCAATCGACCGGCTGGCCACCATCACAGCGCCGACCCTGGTAGTGGTGGGAGAACAGGATCTGGTGACACCACCCTGGATTGCCCGGGAGGTCGCCGACGCCATCCCCGAAGCACGATTCGAGATCATCCGCGGCGACGGGTCCTCACACGTCCTGCCGATCGAACGGCCCGGCGAGTTCAACCAGCTCGTGCTGGACTTCCTTTCCGAGTGAGTGTGCTGACCGACGTGCGCTGACAGGGTGATGCGGTGGTCCGGCGTTGGTCCGTCGGGTGCGGACGTCCTCCGGAGCGCTCGTTGGGTGAGCAGGGGGGCCACACCGACCACGGTCATTCCGACCATGTTGACGCGAAGCTGGGCGGCGGACCCGGCGAACTGTTCAGAGCGCCCAAAGCCAGAGACAGGGCGATGTCGCCGGGTCGTCAGTTGTCGCTGTTGCCTTCTGTGTGGGCATGTTCGACCCAACAGTCCGGCCTGGGGAACGGAACACCACGGTTCGGTGTCCGTCGTCGCAACGAACAACGTGTGGCGGGGTGCCCCCCTCGCCTCGGGTTTCGAAGACTAAAGCACGGTGGTCCGGAACTCCGACGATGCGCTAATCGGAATGCTCGACGGTGATGACGACGTTGCCGACTTTCTGGCCGGTCTCAACGTAGCGGTAGGCCTGGACGATCTGGTCCAGCGGATATGTTCGGTCGATTACCGGCTTGAACTGGCCAGACGCGGTGAGTTCGCTGAAGTACTGGATCATCTGTTGATCATGCTTCGGGATGGGAAACATGACCTTCGTTCCCCGCTGCAGTGGAGCGAGGAGGGCGAGGAAAGGATTCTGCGCATAGGGTCCCAGCTCGGACGAGATGTAGATGCCGGCTGGCTTCAACAGCGGCCGGCACTGGCTGAAGGAGCTCTTGCCGACAGAGTCGAGGACCACATCGTAGGTCTGGTCGTCCTTGGTGAAGTCGGTGGTGGTGTAGTCGATGACCCGGTCTGCGCCCAAGCCGTCGACCAGGTTCATGTTGGCGGTGTCGCAGACTGCCGTCACGGTGACGCCGAGACTTTTCAGCAGCTGGACCGCTGCCGTGCCGATCGCTCCCGTTGCGCCGTAGACGAGGACGTCTTGACCTGCGGTGATCTTGGCGCCCCGGATGTGGGCGAGGGCGTAGTGGGAGCCCTCAGTGCTGGGAGCAGCCTCCACATAGCTCAGGTTCGCTGGCATGGTCGTCACCGAACCATCGGCCGGGATCGCCAGGTACTGGGCGTGGGCACCGAACGGGCCCTCGTTGTAGCCGAACACGTTGTCGCCGACCGAGAACGCCGAGACGCCTCCGCCGACCTCGGCGACCTTCCCGGCGAACTCATTGCCCAAGATCGTGGCCCGGGGCCTGATCAGCCCGGTGAACAATCTCATGAAGAAGGGCTTTGCCGCCCGGCACGCGCAGTCGGTCCGGTTCACCGTGGTCGCATGAACCTGGACGAGTATCTCGGCGTCGCCGATGGTCGGCTTGTCCACCTCGACGACCCCAACCACGTCGGGTGAGCCGTACCTGGTCTGGACCGCCGCCTGCATACCGGCACAGTAGCGTCCACTTTGCCCGCCCGGCAGCCAGCACACCAACAAGTCCACCGGTAGCAAGAACACCGGCCAACCAAGGAGCGCCCAGCCGCTCCACCGACACAACCTGGTCCGGCAAAGCCCTCGGTCAATTAACGTTTGGATGCCGCGGTCTGGTGGAGCCATCCCCGGAATCGTGCGGCGGCGCGTCCAATCACAGCTAGTCGCTCCTGGGAGGAGCCCGCGGCGTTCGCATCGGGCGGGAGTGGTCAATGATTGCGGCTGCCGGCGAGGTAGGTCGTTTGGTCCTGGGACACCCATGTAACGGTGCTTAGAGTGGAGGCGTAGAGGCATTCACGATGCAGCTGTCTTGGTCGCGTCGTGGCCTGGGAAGGGTGGCACGACATGTCAACAAGAACTCTCCGGACGACCGTGTACTGGGTGCTGGTCGTGGTGGCGATCTTCAGCGCCGTCTCGCTATCGGTGGCGGGGTCGGCATGGTCGCTGCCGACGGACTCTCGATGCCGAAAGCGATGCTGAGCGACACCCCTTTCACAACCTTCATCATCCCTGGACTGATTCTGGCTGTCGTCGTCGGCGGCACACAGGTGGTCGCGACCATCTTGCTTCTCGCTCGCTGTGAGTCGGCCATGGCGTGGTCGGCGGTCGCGGGTTTCGGCATGCTGATCTGGATCATCACCGAGATCGGCTTCATCCACACGCTCATGTGGGCTCAGATGATCTACCTCGTGTCCGGTCTGCTGTAGCTGGTCCTGGTGTTCGCCCTGCTGGGAATTGTGTCGTGGCTGCCGCGCGAACGGCTGCTGTTGCCGCGAAAGCGCTCACCGGGGGTAGCCCTTGCGGTGCCCTCACCAACGACGGTGGGATAGGTCGATGGCCCCGACGCTGAGCGACCGGCGTGGCGGCCGACCCGACCCGACGGCGAGACGTTGGAAGCCACCGCTGCAAAACAGGCTCCTCATCCGAACACTTCGATCACCCCTGCACCGCCTGCTCGACGGCTTCACGGTCGCTCTGCGGGTTACCGGCATCGTGACCGGCACCATGCACGAGCTACCGGTGATGTTCGCCTGGGAGAACAGCAGCGAATTGGTGGTCTACCCGGGGCGACCCGAAACCAAGAAGTGGTGGCGTAACCTGCGACGCCGGACAGCGGTGTCGCTGCTGCATGGCGGACGGTGGCATCAGGCGTCCGGCGAGGTGCTGCAACCAGGCGACGACGGCTACGACGGTGCGGTCCGGGCCTACCACCGCCGCTGGCCACACGTGAGGATCGGTCCGTCGGATCCACTGGTGCGTCTCCGCCTGATCGAGGCCGAGCCGGACCCCCCGGGCGGTGATACCTCCCGGGTCAGCCGTCGCAACGTTCGGGCAGGCCCCACGAGGCTAGAGGCCCGGTAGCGCCGCCAAGATGGTCAGGGCCTCGTCCAGGTCAGCGTCATCGCGGTGGGTGCGGGTCCAGTGCTGCAGGATGAGGACGAGCTGCCGCATCGTTCGGGACGTCTCGAGCACGCGTTCTGGGGACCAGGCCTCGACGAACGTCTCCTGTGCCTGGGTGAGGCCGGTGTCCATCGACCATGACGGCCAGGTGCGGACAGTGCCGAGGTCGGGCTGCGCGGCCCGTGCCTGCAGCTCCTGCGCGTCGATCCTGACCAGCAGGGCTCGGACCTGGTCATCGAACTCGATCACGAGGGGCGACGTGTCGGAGGCGCCGCGGCTGCTGAGCTCTGTCACGACGGACCCAGCCGATTGACGCTGCGGGCCCTCCGAGGATGCTGCCAGGCTTCGACGGCGCCATCCACGGCGCTGTGCATGGATCTGAGATGCCGAGGACGATTCAGGTTCGGCGGAGTCGGCGGGTTCAGTCATGGGCTGCTGCCCTTTCGGTGTGCCGGACTCCAGTGGTCGAGGATGTTCTCCTGGTCCGGGGTGAGTCCGGAGGCAGGTCCAAGACTTGCCCAGCGGACGGGGTTCGCGGGAGCCGCTGAGGCGGCGGGCGCCAGCACTTCACTGCGGACCGGCTTGTCCAGCAGTTCCCGAACCTGGGCGAGTCGCTCGGGGTGGGTTTGGAGGCCAGCCTGCAGGGCGGGGTTCATGTCAAGCACGGGATGCTCCTTCGGTAGATCCGGTGCGGGTCGCCTCGGTCGGATTCCCCTTCGCGACCTGCCGGCCCAGGTGTCACTGGTCCTGGGTGTCCCGTCTCGGGCTTCGTGCTCCCATCGGCCCGGTTGGGGGGTGGGTCATGGCGTGGCGGCGGCGAACGATGTCAGGGTGCACCCTGCCGGGCTGGTTGGGGTGCGGTGGTTGGTCGCCCCGGCCCCCCGAGATCCGCCGAGACACCAACCACGAAACCGATTGGCGTCCCGAAGCACATCGATGGGTCTCGGAGCCCGACAGGTTTCCGCCGGTGCGCTGCAAGCAGGAGGGTGTCCCCACACCTGACCCGATCACCTGTCACCGGTGGTCTTCAGGATCGTGGCGCCAATTCAACCACGACGATGATCATGAAACCGTGATGCGGAGACCCAGGCGCTGGACCATCAAGATCGGTAGCCACACAGAACTCCCTTTGGTTGCTTGAGTACAACGCCAGGGTCCGGGGCGCACCACTATGGATCGCAGTCTAGCCCTACGGACCGGTCTTCCCACCAGGGCACCCCTTTGACTCCCGGTGACCAGCCGCGCCGACGGACGCGAGGCCTTGGCGGAGTAGGGTGCGGTTCAAGTGGCATCGAGTGGGAAGCGTCAGCCTCCACCAAGAGCGCGCAGCCGCCGACTGGAGTCCCAGGCGATGAGGAAGTCCTCGATGGATCCGCCCGATTCCGCGGGGCCGTGGTGACCGTGCCCGAGTCCGCCCACCGCAGGGTCCGGTTGAGGGCGGTAGTCGCCGCCGAGCCGGGCAGCACAGGGTCTGCCACCCGGCATTGCTCCTAGGCATCTGCCGCGCTGCGCGCAAGCAGATGCACGGCACCGGAGCCGGCATCACCATGATGGGTCGAGACGGCTGGCGTGGAGTAATCGCGGCCACCGGCCCATTGAGTGAGCGGTTGGAGGAGCTGCAGTTCGTGTGCGGTGAGGGACCCTGCATCGATGCCGTCCGGCTCGGCCACCCCGTCCTCGTCGATGACCTCGAGGACCGCCTGTGGCGAGACTGGACCGGATACGCGCCAGCCGCCCAAGCCGCCGGTGTACGGGCCGTGTTCGCCTTCCCGATTCAGGTGGGTGCGGCGCGCATCGCAGTGCTCGACGTCTACCGGGACGTCGCCGGTCCCCTCACCGGCGACGAGCTCGCCGACGGCCTCGTCTTCGCCGACTTCGCCCTCGATGCCCTGCTCGACGGGCAGCAGTCGGCACCGGCTGGGCATTCGCCGGCGGGCATGGAGGACGCCTTCGACTACCGCATCTACCAGGCCCAAGGCATGGTGAGCGTGCAACTCCAGATCGATCTGCTTGAGGCGATGGCACGGCTACGAGCCCACGCCTGGGGAAGCCAGCTTCGGCTCGGCGACGTCGCCGACGATGTCCTCGCCGGCAGCCTCCACCTCGACAAGGACCGATAATGGGCACGGAGCGACTTGACCGGTCCGCCGCGTTACCCCGGAAGGAGCACCATGAGCCGGCTCTCAGCTGAGAGGTTCGCCGCCGTCATCGCGGAGGTCGCGGACACGCTGGTCGACGAGTTCGACCTGATCGACTTCCTGCACACCGTCACCCGCCACACCGCAGACCTGGTCGACGCGACGGCTGTCGGACTGATGCTGGCCGATCTGCAAGGCGAGCTCCACTTCATCGCCGCCTCCCAGGAGGCCGCGGCGATGCTGGAGCTCTTCCAGATCCAGAACCACGAAGGCCCCTGCCTGGACGCCTTCCGCAGCGGAACCATCGTCGCCAGCGACAACATCGCCCAGGAGATACATCGATGGCCCAGATTCGCACCCCAGGCCGCCGCTGCCGGCTTCGGGGCGGTGCAGGCCATCCCGATGAGGCTACGAGACAGCGTCATCGGCGCCCTCAACGTGTTCACCCATGCCGGGCGGCAGCTGGACAGCTCCGAGCTGGCCGTGGTCCGTGCGCTGGCCGACGTCGCCACCATCAGCCTGCTGCAGGAACGTGCGATTCGTCGTGGTGCACTCCTGGCCGAGCAACTGCAGCTGGCCCTGACCAGCCGAGTCATCATCGAACAAGCCAAGGGCGCGGTCACCCAAGCCCAAGGCATCACCCCCGACCAGGCCTTCGAGATGCTCCGCTCACATGCGCGCCGGCACCACCTCAAGATCACCGACCTGGCCCGCACCTGCGTCAACGAACCCGCACAAGTGCCAGAACTAATGGGGGCAGGGCGTTAGCTGCCACGCCAATCGCAGCAGGGCGCGGCGCGACGATTGGAGTCAGGCAGCAGCTGGCGGGCGCTGACGCGCGAAGCTGAGGACGTACAGGGACGGCGTCGACTAGATCGCCCGCACGTGAGAAGCAGCCATATTGCTGGTCACGCAAGGGTGGTGAGAACTTCACGTTGCCCAAGCCGGGAAACTGCGAGTCCGCTGTCTTGTGCGACTTCCATCCATACCGCATGTGAACCCTCGCGATGGGCACGATCTCGCGCACACCGCGTGGCTGAATGAAGGGGCATCGTCAGGGACCCGGAGCCCTAAGGATCGGCTCCTCCTTCAGGAAGGCCTCGGGTGCGCTCCACACCTCCAGGGGCCTTTCCCGGAAGCGGCCTTGCCAACCACACACCCAAGGAGGAACCGATCGCGGTGACGGTGTGGGGATG
>DATDAP010000272.1:0-2123 GCA_036525335.1 Microlunatus sp.
GCCCAGGGCCAGCTGGAGTCGATTCTGATCCGGACCTTGCGTTGGCCGCGGACGATCCGGGCGGCGGTGTGCAGCAGCCGATAGCGCAGCTTCTTGACCTCGACCTGGTCGAGCGCGCCGTTGAGGAGGGTGGTTTGGGTCCAGGCGATCAGGTCGGCGGCGGTCAACGCCAGCTGCAGCCACACCTGGTTGATGGCGAACTCCCGGGACGGGAAGCGGCCCATCCCGGTGTGTTTGATCGCTTTGACCCGGTCCTCGACATGGGCGTGGGCGCGGTGCCGGGCCTCCAGGAACGGCAGCTGGCCGCGGTCGGTGTCGGTGGCCACGCATTGGTAGCGCCACCCGTCGTGGGCTTCGAACAGGCTGATCTGGGCGCCGGGATGGGGACGTTCGCGGCGGACCAGGACCCGCATCCCCTCCGGCCAGCCCGCGTCGGTGAGTCCGGGCAGCAGCCCGGTCAGCTCGGCGACCGAGGCGACCGGCAGCCCGGTCTGGTCGACCGGGCGGGGCTCCCCGGTCGCGTCGACCGCGACCGTCCCCGCCGCCTCGGGCCGCATCGCGATCGCGTCTTTGACCTGACAGGAGACGGTGAACCCGACCGAGAAGCGGACATCCAGACCCTGCTCGTCGCGCAGACCGCGGAGGTGATGCAGCCATTCCTTGGTGGCGCCGGCGCCGTCGCTGCGGACCAGGATCGGTTGGCCGTGCCGCTGGTCGTCGGGGATCTGGGCGAGCGCGTCGTCGGTGACCTGGATGTGGTCGGCGGCGGTGTTGGAGCCGGCGTTCCCGGGTCGCAGCATGCCGGCCAGGGCTTCGTCGGTGTTGTCCAGCCCCCTCGACCAGGTACAGGGCAAGCAGCGGGTGATAGCCGAACCCGTGCTTGTTCTCTGAACTTCGTGATCTTCAGGGGTGTGCTCGGGTAGGGAGGCCGAGGTCGACTGGCCGGTGTGGTGTGCTGCGGTTCATCTGGTCGACCTGGGCGAGCTTCGCGCGGGCCCCGGCCAGGCTGATCTGGAGGCCTTCGACCTCACCGAGCCAGCCTTCGCGGCGGGCTTCTTCGATCCGGGTCAGGAGGTTGTCGCGGATGTCGATGAGTCGTCGGCGTTGCGCGGGGTCGGGACGTAGGAGCGGGCAGCGCAGGCAGGAGTGCTCGTGGATGCACGGGGTTGCGTAGGAGCGGCCGCAGGTGCCCAGGGAGACCTTGCGGTGCTCGAAGTGGCCGAGGAACTCTTGCCACTCGGCGTCGGTGGGAGTCCGGTATTCCTCCGCCGGTCGGAGGGCGCGCCGTCGGGCGATGAACGCGCGGTGGCCGTTGATCGCTTCTTCGGGGTAGACCGCCTTGTAGCCCATGGTGGTGTTGATGTCGCGGTGCCCGGCGACGAGCTGGGCGATGTGGGGTGGCATGCCGTGCAGGACGGCGTCGGTGATGAAGCTTCTCCGGAAGTCGTGCGGGGTGAACCGCAGCGGACGACCGGCCGGGTCCGTCAACGAGCCATCTACTGTGGTGGTGTCGGGGATGGCTTGGCAGATCCAGTCGCGGATGGTTCCGGCGGGGATCGACCGGTTGCCGCCGCCGAACCGGCGTTGGAACAGCAGCGGCATGGGTGGGTTCCAGACTCGTTCGTGGGAGTCGTAGGACGCGACGGCGGCCACCGGGCCGCCGGGTTCGCGGATGCGGCCGATGACGGCGGCCAGCACGTCGGCGAGTTCGGGGCTGACGACCAGGAGCCGTTCGGTGTCGGTCTTGGACGGGGCGATCTGCAGCAGCGGGATCAGTTCGACGCCGTCGGGTGGGGTGTACTGGACCAGGCTGTGGTGGCTGAGCTCGCAGAGTTCCTCGATCCGGACACCGGTGTGCCGTAGCGTCTCGATCGCCGCCCAGGTCCAAAACGCCCGGTCTTCCTCCCCAGACAGGTCGCGGCGGCCGCCGGTGACCGGGTCCTCGGTCCACGTCTTGGCGGTGGGCCCAGACCGCTCCGGGGCGCGGTGCAGCAGCTCGCCGCGGCAGCTGAACTGCTCGCCGGAACCGACCGCCTGCGCGGCAGCGAGACGTTCAGCACCGGCCTGGGCCCGGGCGTGGACCCGGGCGAGGAGAGCGGGCAGGGCGGGGAGCCGTTCTCGGG
>DATDAP010000273.1:0-3401 GCA_036525335.1 Microlunatus sp.
GGTCATCACGCGAGGGCAGGACCGATGTCTGGCGGTCTGGCCGATGGAGGCCTTCATCGCCCAGACCGCTGAGCTGCGCAATGCGTCCTCCAGCAGCAGACAGGTCAGGGACTACCAGCGGATGCTCGCCTCGGGAGCGTCGGACGAGGTGCCGGACAAACAGGGACGGATCACCATCCCGCCGCACCTGCGGGGCTACGCCGCCCTCGACAAGGAGTGCGTCGTGGTCGGTGCCATGAATCGGGTGGAGGTCTGGGACGCCACCTCCTGGAACGCGTACTCCACCGCGCAGGAGTCGGAGTTCGCCGACATGAACGACGAGGGTTTCCCGGGGCTGTGAGCCCGGTCCGGGAGACAGCACCACCAGGGCGCTGCCTGAGCAGGACAGCACGACAGCACGGCGCGTACGGCGAGGCTTCAACCCGCAGGTCCTAGTGCCCTGACACACCTTCCCCGGTGCCAGGTCACGAACCGCGGGTCTCGGGTTGAAACCTGGCCGTACGGCCCGTCGCACAGCAGATGGCAAGGCACGAGCAGGTGCAGGACGACGAAGGGTCGAGATGGCAACCCCACCCATCCCACCGCGCCACGAGCCGGTGATGCTGGACGAGATCGTGGCCATGTTGGCGCCGGTGCTCGTCGAGCGCGACCCCAGCACCCCGCCGATCCTGGTCGACTGCACCCTCGGTCTCGGTGGTCACGCGGAAGCCCTGCTGAGGGCCTGCCCCGGCGCGCACCTGATCGGCCTCGACCGGGATCCGGCGGCCCTGGCCCTGGCGGCCCAGCGGCTCGCTCCGTACGCGGACCGGACCACGTTCGTCGAGGCGGTCTACGACGAGCTCGCCGAGGTGCTGGCCCGACTCGGGCGCCCGCGCGTCCAAGGGGTGCTGCTCGATCTGGGACTGTCCTCGCTGCAGATCGACGACACCAGCCGCGGCTTCGCGTACGCGGTCGACGCCCCGCTGGACATGCGGATGGACGGCCGGCAGGAGCTCACCGCGGCCGAGGTGCTGAACACCTACAGCGCCCGCGAGCTGACCCGGATCCTGCGGAAGTACGGAGAGGAGCGGTTCGCCGACCGGATCGCCCGACGGATCGTCGCCGTCCGCGAAGATCAGCCGTTCGACACCTCGGCCCGGCTGGTGCAGGTCCTCGACCAGTCCATTCCCGCCGCCGTCCGCAAGACCGGTGGCCACCCCGCCAAACGGACCTTCCAGGCCCTGCGGATCGAGGTGAACGCCGAGCTCGCCGCCCTCGAGTCCGTGCTTCCCCAGGCGGTCGCCGCGCTCGCCCTCGGCGGCCGGATCGCGGTGCTGGCCTACCACTCGCTGGAGGACCGGTTGATCAAGCAGGTGCTGGCCGCCGGAGCCCGGGAGACCGCACCCCCGGGCCTGCCCATGGTGCCGGAGGAGTACCAACCCCGGCTGCGGTTGCTGACCCGCGGCGCCCACAAGCCGAGCGAGGCCGAGATCGCGGTCAACCGTCGTGCCGCCTCGGCCCGGTTCCGCGCTGCCGAACGGATCCGGGAACCCCAGGGTCGACAGATGGCGCACCGGTGAGCGCTGTGTTCTATGGTCGCGCTGCGCGCTCAGAGCTCATGGGCTACGCAGGGTCCCGCTCGTTCGATCGCGGTGTGCACCGACAAAGAGCGCGTCGGCACCCACCGCTCCTCACTCCCGGCAGGCTCCGCCCATGAGCGCACTCTGGGCGCCCCTGCAGGCGCCGCTCGACGACCGACGGGAACGCCGAGGTCGCGACGGCGAGTCGCGCCGGCTGCGGTCGGTACCTGCCCTGCCGGGCCGGATGGCCCGGATCCCGTTCATCACCGTGCTGATCGCGATCTTCGGCGTCGGCATGGTCGGCCTCCTGGTGGTGAACACCTCCCTGCAGAACCAGGCGTTCGAGTCGCGGGCCCTGAATCGCCAGGCGGCGCAGCTGGTCTACGCCGAGGCCGAGCTGCAATCGCAGCTCAACCAGGTGCGGACCCCCGAGCAGGTCGCCACCAAGGCGTCCGCGTTGGGGATGCGGGCGAATCCGTACCCGGCCTTCCTGGTGGTGCCGTCCGGCAAGGTGATCGGCGAGCAGCACCGGATCACGGGCGACGAGATGAAGGGCCTGATCGTCAAGACCCCCGCCCAGCTGGCCGCGGAGAAGGCGGCCCGAGAGGCCAAGGCGCAGGCGAAGGCGGCCGCGGAGGCGGCCAAGCAGAAGGCCAAGGCCGAAGCCGCCCAGCAGAAGGCGGCGCAGAAGGCCGCGGCGGAAGCCGCCGAGCAGCGAGCCGTGGGGGACGCGTCAGCCCGGAAGGCCGCCGCCGACGCCACGGCGAAGCAGAAGGCGGCCGAGGCCGCGAAGAAGAAAGCCCAACAGGGTGGGGGTAACTGATGGCTGAGCGGCGACCACACCCCGCGGCGGGCCGGAAGCTCCGCACCGACGCCGGCAGCGGTGTCAAGACCGGTCACCGGCGAGAGCCGCGGAGCGCCGGCAACGGTCAGTCCCGTTCGGGCCAGCCGACGGCGCCCCGCAGCCACCGCCGCCATGACGAGGCCGGTCGCACCCTGCGCAACGGCGGCACGGCCCGCCCCGCCGCGAAGAAGCGGAAGGGCCGTCCCAAGGTACGGCGGGTGCCGCTCGCCGACGGGGGCCGCCGGCTGCACGTCGTGTTGATCATGCTCGCGATGGGTCTCTCCCTGTGCGCGGGCCGCCTGCTCCAGCTGCAGGGGTTCGACTCCTCGGCCTACGCGGCCGAGTCGGCCGCGGCGCTGACCCAGAAGCTGCCGCTGCTGCCCTCCCGCGGCGACATCACCGATCGCAACGGCACCGTGCTGGCCGCGACCGAACCGGCCGTCGCCGTGACCGCCGACCCGGGTCTGACCAGCAAGCGACCCGGTGAGTTCGCCGACGTGATCGCGCCCTTCCTGGGGATGACCGTCGCGGAGCTGCATCCGTTGCTCACCAAGCCGAACACGCGCTTCGTGTACCTGAAGAAGAAGGTGCCGGCGATGACGTACACCAGGATGGCGGCTGCGCTCGCCGACCGGAACCTGTACGGGATCTTCCGCGAGAGCGACCCCATCCGCACCTACCCCAACGGACCGCTGGCCGGACCGATCGTGGGCTTCGTCGGCGCGGACGGCAACGGCCTCGAGGGCCTGGAGTACAAGCTGAACACCCAGCTGGCCGGGGTGGAGGGCCACGAGGAGTACGAGAGCGCGCCGAACGGCAGCAAGATCCCGTTGGGCACCAGCAAGATCACTCCGGCACAGAACGGCTACGACTACCAGCTGAGCCTGGACTCCGAGCTGCAGTGGGCGGCCCAGCGGCGGGTGGCCCAGCAGGTGGCCAAGACCGACGCGGACTTCGGCTTCGCCCTCACCATGAACATCAAGACCGGCGAGGTGCTG
>DATDAP010000274.1:0-12013 GCA_036525335.1 Microlunatus sp.
CCGGAGATGTCGTCGTCGGTGAGCGGCCGCAGGGTGAGCAGCAGGGAGCGCGACAGCAGGGGCGAGATGACGGAGAAGCTCGGATTCTCCGTGGTGGCGGCGATCAGGGTGACGAGTCGGTTCTCCACGGCCGGCAGCAGCACGTCCTGCTGGGTACGCGAGAACCGGTGCACCTCGTCCACGAAGAGCACGGTCTGCCGACCGGTCCGCAGGTCGCGCCGCGCCTGGTCCAGCACGGCCCGCACGTCCTTGACCCCGGCGGTGACGGCGGAGATCTCGACGAACTTCGAGTCGGTCTGCCGGGACACGACCGAGGCGATCGTCGTCTTGCCCACCCCGGGCGGACCCCACAGGAACACCGACATCGGCTCGCCGGTGGCCAGTCGCCGCAGTGGCGATCCCGGGGCCAGCAGGTGCTGCTGACCGACGATCTCATCCAGCGTGCGCGGCCGCATCCGGACCGGCAGGGGCAACCCGCTGTGCTCACCGTCGCCGGCCCGGTTGGCGTCGGCCAGACTGCCGCCGGTGGTGGCCGACGCGGCGGTCGCGGGCGAGCCGATCAGGCCGCCGAACAGGTCCTCACTCATGACGCGGCCAGCCTAGGGCGTCCGTTCAGCAGTGTCGCAGCGTGCCGAAGGTGGTGGGATTCGTGTCGCCGGCTCCCCCGGTCTCGTCGCCGAATCCTCGGGACCAGCGGTCGGGATACCAACGGCCTCGGTACTGCGCGCCGATCTGGGAGCCGAACGCGTCCTTCACATCCCATTGACCCACGCTGTCGGTGGCGAGCTGGGTGGTGCCGATCGACCGGTAGACGCCGTCGGGTGACATGCGCTTGACGGTGAAGCTGCCCCGCAGGTGCACCACCGACTCTCCCGGCTGGTGGGCCAGCACCAGGCGGGTGTGCCAGACCGGTCCGTAGCCGCCGGTCTCGGTGTACTGGCAGGCGAGCAGCACCGATCCGGCACCCCAGCGGTGCAGGGTCGTCCAACCGGTCGCGGCGTCCGCGCTCGGCGCCGTGACGACCAGTCCCACGCCCGCCAGCAGGGTGATCAGCACCGTCATCAGAATTCTTCGCATGACCGGATTCTCGACCCGCGCTCGACCCGGTGTCGTCGGTTCCGGTCAAGGTCGGTCAACCGGGCAGTGGCCCGCCGGTCCGGCAGGATCTCCGCTATGGACGTGCCGCCCGACCCGGTCGCCGACTACGACGACCTCGCCGCCGGTCTGCAGCGCGTTCGGCTCGAGGCCGGGGTCTCCTACCGGGAGCTACACCGCCGGATCGCCCGCGACCGCCGCGGACGCTCGATCCCCGAGGTGCCGGCGTACGACACGGTGTATCGGTGCCTGCAGACCGGGCGGACCCGGCTCGACCTCGATCTGGTGCTCGACGTCGTGCGGGCTCTCGGTGGCGGACCGGCGGCGCTAACCGCCTGGCGAGCGGCCTGGGCGGCGGCCGGTCTGCGCCGGCTCGACCCGGCGACCGGCGACCCGGCCCCGCTGCGGGACATCCGAACGGCGGACGCGGTCGACCTGGTCGGGCGTGCCGCAGAGCTGACCCGGTTGCTGGATCGGCCCGGGTGTTGGCTGGTCACCGGGATGCCCGGTGTCGGCAAGTCGGCCCTGGCGGTCGCCGCAGCCGTCGCGCTGCTGCGCTCGGGGCGGGCCGACACCGCACTACGGGTCCAGCTGAACGCCTACGCCGACCTACCGGTGCCGAGCGCGCCGACCGTGACGGAGGCCCTGCTGCTGCGACTCGGGACGCCCCTGCAGGACGTGGCCGGGACTGCTCTGGGCGACCGCGGTGTCCTGATCGGCGAGCGCCTCGCTCGGCAGCGGGTGGTGCTGCTGCTCGATGACGCCGGCGATCCCGCCCAGCTCGACTGGCTGCCGACGGAGCCGGGGTCCTGGGTGCTGGTGACGAGTCGTCGACGGCTCGAGCTGCCGGACGCGGCCGGGATCGTCGAGCTGCCGGCACTCGGCCCGGCGGACGGACGGATCGTGATCGGTCGCCAGGTCGCGGCGCAGGACGAGCTGGCTGCCCGCCGCCTGGTCGAGCTCACCGGCGGTCTTCCGCTGGCCCTGGTCCTGACCAGGGCTCGGATCGCTGCCCGGCCGGACTGGTCGCTGATCGACCACGCCGACCAGATCGCCGAGCTCCGGCGGTCCGGGCAGCTCGACCACGGGCTCGACACCGCCCTCGCCCTGTCCTACGGCGACCTCTCGGCCGAGGAGTCTCGGATCTTCCGGCTGCTGGGGGCCCTGCCCTGGGCCACCGTGACGCCGGCTCTGCTGGCCCCGGTCGCCGGCGTGTCCGGGCCGGAGTGCATGCTGACGGCCCTGCACGATCGGTCCCTGCTCCAGTCGGCCGGGGCCGGGCGCTACTCCCTGCACGACGTGCTGCGGGTGTACGCCGCCACCCGCAGCCTGACCGAGGACCCGCCCTCGCTCCGGCGGACGGCCCTGAACGGGCTGCTCGACGCCCAGGCCGCCGTCACCGGAGCGGCCATGGGCCTGTTCAGTCCGCACGAGGTGCACCGTCAGCCCGCACTGCCCCCGCTCCCACCCGGCACCACGTTCGGCGACCACGAGGCCGCCGCCCACTGGCTGGAGGACGAGCGCGCGAATCTGCTGCAGGCGGTCGGGTACGCCCAGCGCCACCCCGGCGACCACGACCGCCCGCAGCACGTCGTCCGGATGTCGCTGCTGCTGTTCCGGTTCCTGGACCTGACCGGCTGGTACGACGACGCCGAGCGCCTGCACGGCTGGGCTGCGGCCGCCGCCGTCGACCCCGATGACCGGGCCCGCACGCTGAACCAGTGGGGCATCACCGCCTGGAGCTCCGGCCGGCTGACCGAGGCCGAGCGGCGGATGAGCTCGGCGATGGAGCTCTACCGAACCGCCGGCGACCTGGACGGCGAGGGGCGGGTGCTGATGAACCTGGCCGGGATCAGCCGCGACCGCGGAGACACCTCAGCCGCTCTCCGGTACGGCTACCGGGCCCTCGAGATCGCCGTCGCCGAGGACGACCCCGCCGGACAGTCCGTGGCCCACAACAACCTGGGCGTGGCGCACGAGCAGGCGGACGAACACGTCCAGGCGCTGACGCACCACGGGGCGACCCTGGAGCTCACGCGGGAGCTGGGCGATCGCTTCGGTGAGGCACGGGCGCTCTCCAACCTCGCCGACATCCTCCTCGCCCAGGGCGAGCACGACCGGGCGCGCCGGCTGCAGACGGAGTGCCTGGAGCTGGCCCGGGACCTGCACTTCGACCAGGCCATCGCCGACTCGCTGAACAACCTGGCCACCCTGGACTCGCTCGACGGCCGGCACGCGGCGGCGATCGCCGGCCACGAGGAGGCGCTGGCGATCTCCGAACGCCGGGGACTGGACACGGCCGTCATCGCCCAGCACCTGGCGGCGTCGCGCGAACGTGCTCAGCGGATCTGACGGATCAGCTCCGAGCTGCCCCAGGCCGAGTCAGCGGTCACGGCGGCGGACTCCAACCTCTCCGCCAGGGCAAGACAGAGTCGGTCGCCGAGGGAGAGCTGGGGCCGGTCGACCCACCGCTGTGCCGCTCGCTCGCCGTCGACCGCCGTCACCGGTTCGACCGTGAGGTCGTAGCTGAGCAGCAAAGCTCGAGCCAGGGACCAGTCCCCGCTCCGGCGCTGTACCTTCTGGGCCACTTCGGACCAGTTCGCCGCTCCGCAGACAGCGCCGTCGATCAGCAGCTGCTCGACCAGCTCAGCGCCCGTCTCGCCCTGCAGGAAGGCCAACAGAGCCGATGCGTCGAGGACCGTCATGCCCGATCGGCGGCGGCATCGACCTCACGCTCGGCCAACAGCTCGTCCACGAGGCTGCCACCCGCAAGCTGGTTCCGCACGATCGCTTTGGCCTGATCGCGAGACGTCAGAACCAGACCGCGGGGAGTCTCCACCAAGACCACCGGCGTCCCGGCCGTCAGGCCAAGACGAGCTCGGAGATCAGCGGGGATCACCAGTCGCCCCCGGTCTCCCATCACCGCTGCGAATGTCCCACTCACAACGCAACTGTACCACTCGAGGACCAGTTCGGGTCCGGGTCAGGATCGGTCATCAGCCTCGCGTGGGTCTCTACGTCGAAGCGCAGGTCGCCGTAACGGAGCTTGGACCGTTCGATGCCCTCGGCCGCGAACCCGGCCCGGACGGCGACCCGGCAGGACGCGGTGTTGTCGGTCCGATGCCCCAGCTCGACTCGGAAGAGGCCGAGATCGCGGAAGGCGTGGTCGGCGAGCGCGTTCAAGGCACGTGTCGCGAGTCCCTGCCCGCGATGCTGCGCGGCCACCCAGTACGAGGCCCAGGCGGTGTCGTGACGGTGCTCGATCTGACTGAGCCCGACGTTCCCGACCACCGTCCGGTCGACGCAGATCGCCCAGTTCACCTTCGTGACCTCGACCGCAGCCAGCACCCCCTCGATGAAGCGGGCGCAGGCCGTCTCGTTGCCGAGGTCCGTGTCGCCGAGCTCCCACGCCAGGTCCGGGCTGGTCACCACCGCCCGTCGCAGATCGGCAGCGTCCGCAACCGACCACGGCCGCAACTCCGGCTCCATCCACCGATGATCCCAGCCCGGCGTCCGGGTCGGGATACGGTTCGTCGAATGAGGACGAAACGGGGTCGCATGAGAGCGAACAGCGCCGATCACAGCAGGAGCACCACCGTCGGGGGCGCGCTGCGCGACCTGGTGGCCGCGAGCGAGACGCGGCTGGCCCTGGCCCTCGCCACCCTGGTTGTCGGCGCCGCCGCGGCGTTCATCCTCCCCTTCGTCCTGCAGCCCTCCGACCGAACCTTCGTAGCAGTTGTCCCGCTGGTCCAGATCATCATGACGGTGCTGACCCCGCTGTCCACGGCGGTGCTCCTCTACGACCTCCGCGATCCCGAGGGTGATTTCCGCTCGCGGACGGTCGCGCCGCTCCGCAACCGCTGGATCGCCGCCGGTGTCTACGGTGTGGCCGTCGGGGCGGCCGGAGCGATCATCTCCGCCGTCGCGGTTGCGGTGATCGTCGGCTCGAACCCGCCCTTCGACCCCTGGGCTGGCGCCGCGCCCGCTGTCGTCGGCAGCCTCGTGGTCCAGCTGATCCCCGTGGGCGTCGGCTGCGCCGCGGGGCTGCTGATTCCCCGCGCGGGACTCGCGGCCCTGTCGACGGTCGTGGTCCCACTGACGTTCACCGTGATCGTCGGTCTGCTCACGCCGCAGGGAACAGCCGACTGGATCACCCCGATCGGAGCCGCCGGCCACCTCGTGCCCGGTCCGATGACCGCGCTCAACTGGGCGCAGTGGATCGTCACCGCGGTCCTGTGGGTGGTGCTGCCGAACGTCATCGGCGCCCGGCGGTTGCGCGACCGGGCCGCCGCGCAGACCAGCTGAGCTCCGCAGGGGTCAGGTCGCCGGCCTGGCGTCCACCCCGGCCTCCTTGCGCTGGGCCGGCGTGATCGGCGCCGGTGCATCGGTCAGCGGGTCCACGCCGCCACCCGACTTCGGGAAAGCGATCACCTCACGGATCGAGTCGGTGCCGGCCAGCAGGGCGCAGATCCGGTCCCAGCCGAAGGCGATGCCACCGTGCGGTGGCGCGCCGAAGGCGAACGCGTCGAGCAGGAACCCGAACTTGGCCTGCGCCTCTTCGACCGACAGCCCCATCACCGCGAACACCCGCTCCTGGATGTCGCGGCGATGGATACGGATCGACCCGCCGCCGATCTCGTTGCCGTTGCAGACCAGGTCGTACGCGTACGCCAGGGCCGCGCCGGGATCGGTGTCGAAGGTCTCCAGGGACTCCGGTTTCGGCGAGGTGAAGGCGTGGTGCACGGCGGTCCAGGCGCCCGAGCCGACGGTCACGTCACCGGCCGCGACCGCCGCGGCGGCGGGCTCGAAGAGCGGTGCGTCGATCACCCACAGGAACGACCACGCGGACTCGTCGATCAGACCGCAACGGCGGCCCACCTCGAGCCGGGTGGTGCCGAGCAGCGCCTGGGCCCCTCGTCGGGCGCCCGCGGCGAAGAAGACGCAGTCCCCCGGTTGCGCGCCGACGGCGGCGGCCAGTCCGTCACGCTCGGTGTCGGACAGGTTCTTGGCCACCGGTCCCCCGAGGGTGCCGTCGTCGGCGACCGTGACATAGGCCAGCCCTCGGTGGCCGCGTTGCTTGGCGAACTCCTGCCAGGCGTCGAACGTACGTCGGGGCTGGCCGGCTCCGCCGGGCATCACGACCGCACCGACGTACTCGGCCTGGAAGACCCGGAAGGGCGTGTCGACGAAGTAGCGGGTCAGGTCGGTGATCTCGGTCTCGAACCGCAGGTCGGGTTTGTCGGAGCCGTAGCGCTCCATCGACTCGGCGTAGGTGATCCGCGGGAACGTCGCGGGGGTCTGGTAGCCGATCAGCAGCCAGATGGCGGCGATCAGCTCCTCGGTCAGCGCGATGATGTCGTCCTGGTCGACGAAGCTCATCTCGATGTCGAGCTGGGTGAACTCGGGCTGCCGGTCGGCACGGAAGTCCTCGTCGCGGTAGCAGCGGGCGATCTGGAAGTAGCGCTCCATGCCGGCCACCATCAGCAGCTGCTTGAACAGCTGCGGGCTCTGCGGCAGGGCGTACCAGCTACCGGGCTTGAGCCGGGCCGGCACCAGGAAGTCGCGAGCGCCCTCGGGGGTCGATCGGGTCAGCGTGGGAGTCTCGATCTCGACGAAGTCGCGCTCGACCAGCAGGTTGCGCGCGACCTGGTTGACCCGGCTGCGCAGGTGGAGAGCGTGCGCCGGAGCCGGGCGACGGAGGTCGAGATAGCGGTACTTCAGCCGGGCCTCTTCACCGACGGTGACCCGCTCGTCGATCTGGAACGGCAGCGGTGCCGACGAGTTCAGCACCTCGATCGCCGTCGCCGCGACCTCGATCTCGCCGGTGGGCAGCTCCGCGTTGGCGTTGCCCTCGGGCCGCAGCTCGACCACCCCGGTGACGGCGATGCAGAACTCGTTGCGCAGGTCGTGCGCGCCGGAGGCCTCCAGGATCTCGTCCCGGATGACGACCTGGGCGACGCCGCTCGCATCCCGCAGATCGACGAACGCCACCCCGCCGTGGTCTCGACGCCGGCCCACCCAGCCGGCTAGGACGCATGACTGACCGGCGTCGGTGACACGCAGCGTGCCGGCGCCGTGGGTGCGGATCACGGGACTGTTCCTCCTCGGAGACGATGCTCGTGCCCGTAGGGGCACGACTGGCCGATCCTACGGGCCCTGGACAGGCGAGGTAGAACTTGTTTATGAGGCGTCTGCTGCTGGCCCTCGTCGCCGTGGGTCTGGTCGCGTTCGTCGGCGTCGTCCACCCGACGCCGGCCGCGGCCTGTTCGTGCCTGGGGATCTCCACCCGCCGAGCGGCTGAGCAGGCCGAAGCGGTGTTCCTGGGGACGGTCACCAAGGTCGAGGAGTCCCGGGTCGGCGGTGAGCGGGCGACCCGGCTTCGCTTCGACGTGAGCCGGGTCTACAAGGGCACGGTCTACGCCGACCAGGCGATCACCACGCCGGCAGACTCGGCGGGCTGTGGGCTCACCCCGGACGTGGGCTCGACCTGGGTGATCTTCGCCAGTGGGGTCATCCAGGGCGAGGGGAAGTCGGCCAAGCTGCGGCTGACCACCACGCTGTGCAGCGGCAACCTGTCCGCCTCGTCGCCGCCGCGCGTCCTGGGCCGGGCGACGCAGCCGCTCCCCGGGGCGTCGGACCGGACCGAACGGGCCGAGACCACCGATGCCCGGCTGACCAGGGGTCTGGTCATCGGCGGGGTCGGGGTGCTCGGCCTGGGGGCGCTGATCGGCATCGGCCTGGCCTACCTCTGGCGGCGGCCCTCCTCGTAGACCAGGGGTGGGGGGTCAGGGGCGGAAGGCCGACCCAGCCCGATCCAGCGCACCTTCCTCGATCGGCAGCCGACCGGCGCGGGCCGCCGCCACGAAGGCGGCGTGGTCGACCTCGGTCTGGTCGGCGTACGCCGCGGCGAACCGACTCATCGCCTGAGCGATGTTGTCCCCCTGGCCGAAGTAGCCGGCGATCATCGAGGCTCCGCTGGTCCGGGCATGGCCCTTGGCCAGCAGGTGCCCGACGATGCCGGCGTAGTCGGTCAGCGCCGCGGTGTCCATCGAGTCCAGCGGGATGGTGCCCTTCATGTTCCGGAACTGCCGGACGTAGTACTGGAACTCCCCCACCGTGGTCCAGCCCAGCAGTGGATCGCTGACGGTCTGCAGCGCCTGCTGGTACTCCACGACACGCAGGCCCTGGTGCGCGTGCCAGGCCGACTCGCCGTGCACGTAGGGCGCCAGCACCGAGCGTCTCGCCTGCTTCAGCTGCAGGAACAGCACGTCGTCGGGGCTGCTCCCCTCCAGCAGCACCACGTACGCCCGCAGACCGACGCTGCCGACTCCGACCACCTTGTGGGCGACGTCCAGGATCGTGTAGCCGCCCACCACCCGGCGCCAGTGCGGCGCCAGGGTCGCGAGATAGCCGTCGAGCGCCTCGGCGATCGCGTCCTCGTCCGCCCGCATCACGTGGGTGATCAGCGGTGGCTCCTCGACGATCTGCCGTTTGCCGTTGTGCTCCCGGGTGAACCGGGGCAGCGCCCGGTCGGAGGTGCGTTCCCGGGCGCGCTTGGCCGAGCGGGCGATCTCGGCCCGCAACGTCTTCTCGGTGGCGGTCTCGTGCAGCCGGTGGACGTCCAGCCGGTTGTAGGAGCGCATCAGCAGCGGCTCGTCGGCCAGGAACACGACCTCGTCCCGGTACGCCCTGACACAGGACGCGACCGAGTCGGCGCACTGCCGCTCGCTGCTGCCGTTCTCCCGCCCGGCCACCCAGATGCTGGCCACCAGTCGACGCAGGTCCCACTCCCAGCCGCCGGGGTGGGCCTCGTCGAAGTCGTTCAGGTCGATCACCAGCTCGCCCTCGGGCGAAGCGTAGAAACCGAAGTTGCCCAGGTGCGCATCACCGCAGATCACCGGAGTGATGCCGGTGGCCGGCAGGGCGGAGACGTCGCTGGCCATCACGATCGCACTGCCGCGCAGGAACCCGTACGGTGAGCCGACCATTCGAGCCACCCGGGTGGGGATCAGCCAGTCCAGCCGACCCTGGTGGGACTGGCGGATGAGCTCGACCGGGTCCGGTCGGTCGGCGCGGACCGCCCAGTCGGCGAGCGAGGAGCGCGGCACCTTCTGGCGCAGCGCCTTGCCCATCGCGTACCGCTCCTTGCGCGAGGTGGGTCGGCGGCGGAGGGATCCGAACGCCTCACTGTCAGCGTCGGCGAGCACGATGTGCCCGCTACCGGCGGTGGTCATCGTCCGTTCCACTCCTCTCGGATCGGCTCCGCGTCGAGAAACTGCGCCAGCCGGTCCACCTCACCGTCCACGGCCGCTCGTTGATGTGCCGAGGTCCCCGGAGCGAGGGCCGCGGCGACCCGGACCGTGCGCCGCCGGCCGTCGACGATCGTCCGCCGCCACACTCCCACGTTGACCAGTCCCGCGTTCACCGAGCCCCAGCGCAGGTCGGCGTCGGGCGGGTGCGGGTGTCCGACGGCGAGAGGGAAGTTCAGTCGCGGATAGCTCAGCGGCAGCTCGTCGTAGAGCGGCAGCAGCCGCACGACCTCCTGGACCGCTGCCGCGGCGATGTCGGGTGCGGCCGGATCCCACCACACCTCCTCCTCGCCGATCGTCGCGGACTCGAGCCGGTCCGCGACCCGGCTCGCCGCGGCCCGCGCCACGGTCAGGGTCAGCGAGGACCAGCGGGCGAAGTCCCGCACACTGGTCGGCCCGTGCCCCATCACGAACCGACGCCACAGCTCGGCCAACGGGTCGTCGGGCGTGATCACCGGTCGGCCGGCCAGACGCTCGGTCAGCAGCGCGTATGTGTGCTGCTGGCCGTGCAACGGCCCGCTGACGATCAGCCCCGCCAGCTCGGCGTACATCACCAGGTAGGTGAGTCGCATGCCGACCGGCGCCTCAACACCGGCCGCCGCGAGGGCCTCGCCGATCTCGGTCCGGGTCAGACTCCGGCCACCCTCGAGCATCCCGGTCAGCAGGTCGAGGACGCGTGACTGCGTCGCGGCGTCGACACCCTCCCGGCGGTACATGCCGGCGTTCTTCTGGTGCACCCGCTCCGCGGTGGCCGCCAGGATCCAGCCGATGTCGGCCGGGGCGACGAGGTGCCAGGTCGGCCGCAGGAGGTGCGTCCGAAGCAGGTCGCCCGCGTCGAAGGCGGCCACGATGCCGTCGTGCGTCGTGCCGGCCGAACGCATCCCGAGCGACCAGACCGCGTGCGCCCACTCCTGGGCCTGGACGCAGGTCAGCAGGTCGACCACCGCCGCCGTGGGCAGCGGTGGCCCGACGAGACGCTGGGTGGCCAGTCTGCGGGCCAACACGGTTTCCCGGTCGAGAGCAGGGGCCTCGTCGGGGGTCATGACGGGACCCTAGGCCGGTCCACTGACGGTGGGTCGCAGGTCATCGCCATCGGGTTCCCACCGGTCCGGGTCGGCCGGCAGCTGCTCGCCGGTACGAATGTCCTTGATCTCGCTGTGCGGCGGCGCCCCGAACCACACGTACGGGATCCGGCGGCGGTCGGCGTAGCGGATCTGCTTGCCGAACTTGTCGGCCTTGGGAGCCACCTCGGTGGCGATCCCGCGGAAGCGCAGCCGCTCGGCCACCGCAACGGCGGAGTCGCGGGTCTCCTCGTCGTCGACGGCCACCAGCACCACCGTGGGCACCGGCCGGGAGGCGGTCAGCAGACCGCGGGAGAACAGCGGAGCCAGCAGCCGGGTGACGCCGATGGACAGACCGACCCCGGGGTAGGTGGTCCTGCCGTCGCTGGCCAGCGAGTCGTACCGGCCACCGGATGACACCGAACCCCAGCCCTCGAAGCCGACCAGCTCGGTCTCGTAGACGGTGCCGGTGTAGTAGTCCAACCCGCGGGCGATCTTCAGGTCGGCGACCAGGCGACCGGGGACGTGCCGGGCGGCGGTCTCGACGACGGCGGCCAGCAGCTCCAGCCCCGCGTCGAGCTCGGGGTCTTTCACCCCGAGCGCACGGACCCGGTCGACGAACGAGGAGTCGGCGGCCGAGATGCCGGCCAGCGACAGGCACGCGGCGGCCTGGCTGGTCGACAGCCCCAGCCCGACGAGGAGCTCGGTGACCTTGTCCGGCCCGATCTTGTCCAGCTTGTCGACCTGTCGGAGCACCGCGGCGGGGTCGGTGATGCCCAGACCCGCGTAGAAGCCCTGGGCCAGCCGCCGGTTGTTCACCCGCATCAGCACCGGAGGCAGGCCGAGGTCGGTGTGCAGCCGCTCCAGCGCCTGCAGAGTGACCAGCGGCAGCTCGACGTCGTGGTGTGCGGCCAGCGTGCCGGCGTCGACGATGTCGATGTCGGCCTGGGTGAACTCGCGGTACCGGCCCTCTTGGGGGCGCTCGCCGCGCCACACCTTCTGGATCTGGTACCGCCGGAACGGGAACTGCAGCTGGTGCGCGTTCTCCAGCACGTAGCGGGCGAACGGCACAGTCAGGTCGAAGTGCAGACCGAGCTCGGCGTGCGCGTCAGCGGCCGCGTGCAAGCGCTGGACGACGTACACCTCCTTGTCGATCTCCCCCTGCTTGGCCAGCCGGTCGATCGGCTCCACGGCCCTGGTTTCGATCGAGGCGAACCCGTGCAGCTCGAAGGTCTCCCGCAGCCGATCCAGCACGTACTGCTCGACGATGCGTTGCTCGGGGGTGTACTCGGGGAATCCGGACAGCGGTCGGGGTCGGCTCACGGGGCTCGATCTTAGAGGGCAGCCGGACCCTCGTACCGGTATGCGCTGATCATGGTCGGGTGAGAACGCAGCTCGGCGATGAGGCACGGCAGCTGATCGCGGCGGTCCGAGAGGGGCTGGCCGCACACGCCGATCCGGAGACAGCCGACCAGCAACAGCGCTACATGAAGTCCGCGATGCCGTACCGGGGTCTCAAGGCTCCGTTGCAGCGATCTGTCGTCCGCC
>DATDAP010000275.1:0-3769 GCA_036525335.1 Microlunatus sp.
GGACTGGGAGGAGGCGTTGTTGTCCTCCCTGCGCACCGCGGTCGATCGCCGGATGGTGGCCGACGTCCCGGTCGGGGTGCTGTTGTCGGGCGGCATCGACTCCAGCCTGGTCGTCGCCCTGCTGGCCGAGGCCGGGCAGCACGACCTGAAGACGTTCAGCATCGGCTTCGAGTCCGCCGGCGGGGAGTCCGGGGACGAGTTCGAGTACTCGACGCTGGTGGCCGAGCGGTTCGAGACCGACCACCATCGGATCCCCATCCCGTCGGACCGGCTGCTCCCCGGCATCGACGCGGCGATCGACGCGATGAGCGAGCCGATGGTCAGCCACGACTGCGTGGCGTTCTACCTGCTGAGTCAGGAGGTGTCCCGGCACGTCAAGGTCGTGCAGTCCGGGCAGGGAGCCGATGAGGTGCTGGGCGGGTACGACTGGTATCCCCCGCTGGCCTCGGTGCCGCGGGCGGATGCCGTGGAGGCATACTCGTCGGTGTTCTTCGACCGGCGTTGGGCCGCGCTGGGCGAGGTCCTGAATCCGGAGTGGATGGCGTCGGTCGACGAGCCGACCGCCTTCATCGCCGATCGGTTCGGGCGGGTCGGGGCGGAGACGTCGGTGGACGCCGCTCTGCGCAACGACACCACGATCATGTTGGTGGACGATCCGGTGAAACGGGTCGACAACATGACGATGGCGGCCGGGCTGGAGGCGCGGGTGCCGTTCCTCGACCACGAGCTGGTGGAGCTCGCCGGGACGATCCCGCCCGGGCTGAAGCTGTCCGACGGCGGCAAGGGTGTCCTGAAGCGGGCCGCGCGCGGGGTCGTACCGGACGAGGTGATCGACCGGACCAAGGGCTATTTCCCGGTGCCGGCCATCCGCCAGCTCGAGGGCCCCTATCTCGAGCGGGTGCGGTCCGCTCTGACCGACCCGGCGGCGCAGGATCGCGGGCTCTTCAATCCCGCCCTGGTCGACCGGTTGCTGGCCGACCCGAACACGACGCGGACGACCCTGGGCTCGAACGCCCTGTGGCAGCTGGCGCTGCTGGAGATGTGGCTGCAGCACCATGGGATCTAGCTCGGTCGGGTCGAGCGCCCTGAGATCCAGCACCCGGCTGCGGTCCGCGGCCGCAGACCTCGGCGCGGAGCTGGTGCAGGCGTGGGGAAGCTGGGGACCCACCTTGAGCCCGCACGCCGAGCAGCTCGCCTTCCTCAGTGATCGCAACGGAAGTCCGCAGGTTTTCGTCTCCGATCTGCGGATGGACGGCAGCGTGGATCGGCCGCGGTTGATCACCTTCGGTGATGACCCGGTGGTGTCGGTGAACTGGTCCGCCGACGGCGCCTGGCTGGCGTGCGCGGTGGCAACCGGCGGCGGCGTACGGACCCAGGTCTGGGTGGTCCGGCCCGACGGTCGCGACGCCCGGCGGATCGCCGGTTCGGCCGATCAGCACGCCGAGCTCGGCCCGTGGACGCGCAGCGGTCACCGGGTCACGGTGATCATCCCCGACTACACCGGAGACGGTCGCTCGCACTGCTTCCTGGCCGATCCGACGACCGGTGAGCTGCATCCCCTGGCCACCGGGGACCTGCTGGGGGTGCTGGACCTGTCGGTCGACGAGCACCTGGTGATCGTGCGGGATGGCCAACGGGGCAAGCAGTTCTGCGTGGTGGTGGACCGCGTCGCCGACCTTGATCATCCGCTGCTCCCCTTCCCGGCCACCGGGTCGACGGAAGTTGCGATCATCCGGCCCGCCCCGCCCGGCGACAGCACACCACTGGTCGCCTACGTGTGCACGGATGCCGGTCTGCCCCGCCGCCAGCTGGTGGCGGTTCCGCTCGGCGCCGAGGGCTGGCGCGGGGTGTCCGGGGTGCTGGCGGCCCGCGAGGACGCGGAGCTGGAGGGCCTGGACGCCGACGACGCCGGACGCCAGCTGCTGCTGGTCTGGAACGTGGCGGGCCGCAGCGAGCTGGAGCTCTTCGACACGGTCACCGGTGTCGGCCGGGCCCTTCCCGGCATGCCCGGCGCGGTCGTGTCCGGGGCACTGCTCAGCCGGGACGGGCGGCGGGTGATCATGAGTGTCGAAGGCCCGCATCGACCTCGGGAGCTGTGGTGCCTGAGCACCCGCACGCTGCAGTGGACGCGGGTCGGCGCCGTACCGTTCCGGGCGGCCCACGCCCTCGTGGAGCCGGAGCTGATCCGCTATCGGGCCCACGACGGCCTCGAGCTGTCCGGCTGGCTCTACCGGGTGCCCGGCAGAACCGGGCCCGGCCCGGCGATGCTGTCTCTGCACGGTGGACCGGAGGCCCAGGAAAGACCGGCCTTCTCCCCTCAGCACCAGGCGATGGCGGCCGCCGGGATCGCGGTGCTGGCGCCCAACATCCGTGGTTCGTCCGGTTTCGGCCGGGCCTTCGTCCACGCCGACGACGTGCACGGGCGCCGGGACGCCTTCGAGGACGTGATCACCAGTGCCGACGAGCTGGTCCGGCTCGGGATCGCCGAACCCCGCACGATCGCGATCACCGGCCGGTCGTACGGTGGCTACCTGACCCTGGCCTGCCTGGCCTTCTATCCGGGTTACTTCGCCTGCGGGGTGGACATCTGCGGGATGTCCGACCTACACACGTTCTATCGGGACACCGAACCCTGGATCGCCGCGGCGGCGGTCAGCAAGTACGGTGACCCGGTCGCCGACGCCGCGCTGCTCGCGGCGATCTCCCCCTTGCACCGAGCCGAGAACATCCGCGTACCGCTGCTCGTCGTGCATGGCGAGCTCGACACCAACGTGCCGATCGGCGAGGCGCATCAGGTGGTGGCGGCTCTTCGTGATCTTGGTCGGCCAGTGCACTACCTGCAGCTCGACGGTGAGGGTCACGAGTACCGTCGAGCCGGCTCACGGATCCTGTTGATCACCACCATGCTGGCGTTCCTGACCGAGACGCTGCCGTCGGAGCGTCAGTAGGCACGCCATTCGAAGGTGTCGCCATCGGCCCGGAGTCGCTCGATCTCCCCGCGCTCGGCGCTATTCCTGTCATCGATTGCGCGCAGCGCAGCAGCGACGGCCGGCGACCGGGCCGGGTGCGGCGATCGGAACTCCTCGCCACTGTCGATCCTGATCAGGAACTCGTCACCGAGGATCCCGGTCGATCGCGTACGGCGCCCAGATCACGGTGTCGGCGCAGTCGGAGAACAAACGGACGAGAACTGGATTCGCCATTGCGGCAGGCTAGGTGCTTGCGCTCTTCTATCGACAATTCGTCGTCTATGCGGCGGTGCGGATGCCGAGGTCGGCGAACAAGGTTCGTAGCCCGGTGCGCAGCGTGTCGTAGTCGCGTTCGATGCGGGTGTAGGCGTTGGGTGGGCGTCCGACGGGTTTCCGCGCACCGGCGAGGACGGGCTCGATCACCTGGTCGCGGAGGGTTGTCAACGCGGTGACGGTCCGGGCCGCGTCGTCGGGCACCTGGTAGCGGCGGCCCTTGCCGGGTTTGGCGACCAGCTGTTTGCCGCGGAGCTTGCGCAGGTCGTAGGCGGCTTGGCGGACGGTGTAGTCGTTCCCGGTCCGGCCGCGGACCTGGGCGGCGAAGTCGGCGACGCGACCAGACGTAGAACGCCGTCCGCGGACCGACTGTCAGAACCCCTGGCTAGAATCGGCTTCATGTTCGATAGTGGTCAGGCGGGCGGTCCAGGATCCGGTGGAGGCCGGACACCGGGACGGGTCCTGGCCGACCAGATCGTCGCCCGCGACACCCGGATCCGGACCGAAGAACTCGGCACCGTCCTCGA
>DATDAP010000276.1:0-2920 GCA_036525335.1 Microlunatus sp.
GGTGTACCATCGCGGTGTCCCATTTTCCAGGCCGAAATGGACCCTGCCAGGACCGCACCCGAAGGCTGACCGGCATCTGGGGCTGGGTCCGCACCTGCCGCCGCGCCTTTGGCCAATAGCTGCCTCGATGTTCAAGCGGGCCGCGATCTGAACCGTAAGCCTACGGTGAGTACCGTCTCGCGCTGATCTCGGCGATGGCGGACACTCGGCTGGAAAACAGCGTGGAATAGGGACCCGGGATCGGGGGTGATCAGCGTCCAATCGGGACCCACCCAGACGATCGGATAATGCTCGCTCCGGTTGCGGCCGGAGGAGCAGGCCCGGGATGCTGACGGTGGAGACGATTGGCCGGATTCGGCGGGCGTTCTTCGTTGACGAGAAGCCGATCCGGCAGATTGTCCGCGAGCTTCGGGTATCCCGGAAGACGGTGCGCAAAGCGGTCCGCGCGGCGGGCACCGAGTTCCGCTACGAGCGCCAGGTCCAACCTCAGCCGCGGCTGGGGCCATTCGTGGTCCGGCTCGACGCCATGCTCGAGGCGAACGCGAAGCGACCGAGGCGCGAGCGACTGACGGCGCGACGGCTGTTCGAGCAGCTGCGGGCCGAGGGTTACGATGGCGCCTACGACAGCGTGCAGCGTCATGTCCAACAGTGGCGCCGCGCCCGGGGCCGGGGCAGCGAGGTGTTCATCCCGCTCTGGTTCGCGCCGGGCGAAGCCTACCAGTTCGACTGGAGCCACGAGGTCGTGGTCCTGGGCGGCGTCACGACGACCGTGAAGGTCGCCCACATCCGGCTGTGCCACAGCCGGATGTTCCTGATCCAGGCGTTCCCGCGCGAGACCCAGGAGATGGTGTTCGAGGCGCACGACCGGGCGTTCCGCCTGTTCGGCGGATCCTGTCGGCGCGGGATCTACGACAACATGGCCACCGCCGTTGACGCGGTGTTCCTCGGCAAGGAGCGCCGCTTCAACCGGCGCTTCTTGCAGCTCTGCTCGCACTACCTGGTGGAGCCGACCGCCTGCACGCCGGCAGCCGGCTGGGAGAAGGGCCAGGTCGAGAACCAGGTCGGCAACCTGCGCGAGCGGCTCTTCACGCCACGGCTGCGGTTCGCGAGCTATGCCGAGCTGAATGCCTGGCTGGCCGACCGCTGCGTCGCCCATGCCCGGGAGACGGCGCATCCCGAGCAGAAGGACCGGAGCATCTTCGCGGTGTTCGAGGCCGAGCAACCGAGCCTGATCCATTACCCCGGACCGTTCGACGGCTTCCATGAGGCGCAGGTCGCGGTCTCGAAGAGCAGCCTCGTCCGCTTCGACCACAACCGCTACAGCGTCGCGGTCAAGGCGGCCCGGCGGGCGGCCCAGCTGCGGGCCTACGCCGACCGGATCGTCGTCTGGCATGAGGGTGAGATCGTGGCCGAGCACCCGCGCCGCTTCGGCCGCGGCCAGACCGTCTACGATCCCTGGCACTACCTGCCCGTGCTGGCGCGCAAGCCCGGCGCCTTGCGTAACGGCCAGCCGTTCCGCGACTGGGTCCTGCCGCCCGGCCTGGCGCAGATCCGACGACGTCTCACCGGCCATGCCGACGGCGACCGGCAGTTCGTCGATCTCCTGGCCGCCGTCGCCGAGGACGGGCTCGAGGCGGTCGAGGCGGCCTGCCTCGAGGCGCTCGACGCCAGGCTCTGCAGCCGCGATGCCGTGCTCAACCTGCTCGCCCGGCGCCGGCAACCGCCGCCGCCGGCGTCGCTGGCAATACCGGCGCAGCTGGTGCTGACCGTCGAGCCGGCTGCCGACTGCGGACGCTACGACCGGTTGCGGCCACAGCCGGTCGGAGCCTGCTGATGGAGCGCCACGAGATCCTCGAGATGATGGCGACCCTCAAGCTCGCTGGGATGCGCGCCGCCTACGACGAGATCATCACCGTCGCGCTCAAGCGCCAGCACCCCGTCCAGGACGTGATCGGCGAGCTGCTGCAGGCCCAGCTCGCCGACAACCGCGCCCGGTCGACCGCCTATCGCATGGGCAAGGCCAGGTTCCCGCTGGCCAAGACGCTGGCCGAGTTCGACTTCGCAGCCTCGCCGGCCAACCAGGCCCTCGTCCACGACCTGCACGCGGGTGGCTTTATGGCCCTGCAGCGCAACGCCGTGTTCTGCGGCGGCACCGGCACCGGGAAGAGCCATCTCGCCATCGCGATCGCCACCAACTGCGTGCGCCACGGTGCGCGTGCCCGGTTCTTCAACACCGTCGATCTCGTCAACCAGCTCGAGGCCGAAGCCCGCATCGGCCGTGCCGGGCGGCTCGCTGCCGAGCTCGTCCGTGCCGATCTCGTCGTCCTCGACGAGCTCGGCTACCTGCCGTTCCCGTTGAGCGGCGGGCAGATGCTGTTCCATCTGGTCAGCCAGCTCTACGAGCGCACGTCGATCATCGTCACCACCAACCTGGCCTTCGCCGAATGGCCGACCGTCTTTGGTGACGCGAAGATGACCACGGCCCTGCTCGACCGGCTCACCCATCACTGCGACATCCTCGAAACCGGCAACGACAGCTGGCGCTTCAAGAACCGCAACTGAGCGCGTCGCCGCTCACCTCCCCGCAGCTCACCCCGGTGGGCCCACAAGCACCTCCCGCGCGCCGCTCCGCCAGCCACACCGACGGGCGCTGCGCGACGCGCGGGTCCCTCCTGTGGACTACCGGGATGAGCCGCTTCGGCAAGACTGGCTTCAACCCTCGGTGTGGGTCCCGATTGCACGCTGAACCCGGGTCCCGGTTCGACGCTGATTGACAGAGGAGAGCCTAGGAGGGACCCAGGGCACCCTAGGTACCGCCCCCGGGAAGGAGCCGCGCGAACGCGGGAGAGCCCAGCTGCGCGTCAAGCCCTGGGAGATCCAGCCGGGTGCATCCGCGCGAACGCGGGGAAGCCATCCGCCA
>DATDAP010000277.1:0-11555 GCA_036525335.1 Microlunatus sp.
GGTCATGTGCTCCTACAACAAGGTCAACGGTCAGTCCGCGTCGGAGAACACCTGGCTGCTCACCACCGTGCTGCGCGAGGAGTTCGGCTTCGAGGGCCTGGTGGTGTCGGACTGGGGTGCGGTCTACCACCGCGTGCCCGCACTGCTGGCCGGGCTCGACCTCGAGATGCCCCCGGCGCTCGGCCGCAGCCCCGAGGAGATCGTCACCGCCGTCGACGCCGGTACGGTGCCGATCGACGTGCTCGACGCCCGGGCGCGTACCGTCCTCGAGCTGGTCAGCAAGGGGATGGCGGTGCTGGAGCTGGAGGAGACCTTCGACGCCGACGCCCACCACGCCCTGGCGCGGGCGGCGGCCGCGGAGTCCGTGGTGCTGTTGAAGAACGACGACGCGATCCTGCCGCTCGCGGCGACGACCGGCGTCGCGGTGATCGGCGAGTTCGCCCGCACCCCGCGCTATCAGGGTGCCGGCTCCTCGCAGGTGGTCCCGACCCGGCTCGACGTGCTCCTCACCGAGCTCGGTGCCGTGTACGGCGACGTCGCGTTCGCCCCGGGCTACCGTCTCGTCGGTGGTCCCGACGGCGACAGCCAGGCCCTGATCGACGAAGCGGCCCGGGTCGCCGGCTCCGCCGACACCGTGATCATGGTGATCGGTCTGCCGGGTGAGGATGAGTCCGAGGGCTTCGACCGGACCCACCTGAACTTGCCGGCCGACCAGCTGGCCGCCCTCGCGGCCGTCGCTGCGGTCAATCCGAACGTGGTCGTGGTGCTGGTGAACGGGTCCACGGTCGTCCTCGACCGGGTGCTCCCGCACGCCAAGGCACTGGTGGAGGCCTGGCTCGGTGGCCAGGCCGCCGCCGGCGGGATCGTCGACGTCCTCACCGGCGCCGTCAACCCGTCCGGTCGGCTGGCGGAGACCATCCCGCTCCGGTTGGAGGACAACTCCTCCTACCTGAACTTCCCGGGTGACTCCCAGGTCGTGCGCTACGGCGAGGGGATCTTCATCGGCTACCGCGGGTACGACAAGTCCGCCCAGGACGTGGCGTTCCCCTTCGGGTACGGGCTCTCCTACACGAGCTTCGAGCTGTCCGACCTGGACGTCAGCACCCGGGGGTCGGCGGCGGACGGCACTCTCGCCGCCACGGTGACCGTCACGGTGACCAACGCCGGTTCGGTCGGCGGGGCGGAGGTCGTGCAGGTCTACGTCGGTGACATCGAGTCCACCGTCGCCCGGCCGGTGCGCGAGCTCAAGGGCTTCGCCAAGGTGACCCTGTGGCCCGGGGAGTCCCAGCAGGTCTCGATCGAGCTGGACCAGCGCGCCTTCTCGTTCTGGTCGATCCGGCACGGCCGGTGGGCGGTGGAGGCGGGCGACTTCGTGATCGGCGTCGGACACCACTCGCGCGATCTCCCCCTCGAGCTCGCCGTCTCGATCGAGGCGCCGTCGCTGAGCGAGCCCCTCACCCGGGACTCGACCCTGCAGGAGTGGGTCCGCGACCCGGCCGGCCGGGACCTGGTCGCGCGTGAGGTCGAACAGGGTCAGCCGGCTGCTGTGCTGCAGGACGAGCTCGTCGAGGTGATCGGGACCATGCCCATGAGCACGCTCGCCAACTTCGGCGGGATGAGCCTGGACCATGACGCCCTCGACCGGATCGCCGATCGTTGGCAGGATCAGAGCTCAGCCGGGTAGTCGATCGGTCGTCCGATCCGGATGGCGACACCTCCCCGTCCACCAGGACGGGGAGGTGCTGTCGTCATCGGGGGACGCATCGGCTCGGCCACCGCCGAGGGACTGACGGCGCCACCGGCAGAGCACACACTCGTATCCCCACGGGATTCGAACCCGCGCCGCCGCCTTGAAAAGGGCATCTCGGCGAGTCTTGCATCGTCTTTCGACCCCTGTCACAAGACGCAGAAGCCGTGATGACTAGGTGCGACGAAGATAGGGTGACATTTCGGTACCTATCAGCGCCTGCCAGCACCGCGGGCAAGGACGACTGGTCGGTGCGCGCAGCCGCCGGCGTCGCGGTGTGCACCCGGTGACGGTGCGCAGCTGACCCGGCACACCCATGAATCACCGAGGTAGATCCTCCGCCTTACGGAAACCAAATGAATTTGCTCTGGCCTGCACCCAGCCAAAGATGATTTCCCCCTGCCAGGCGACGGAGATTGACTCCGCCGCTAGGCGTCGGGATAAAGAGCTCTAGCAACTCGACATTCCAGTCGCCCCCTGAGCCAAGCTCGAATCGGATGTACCGCGGACAGCGTCCGATATCATCCGTATCAAGCTGCCAGGGGCTTCGCGGGTCATTTTGCGCAGGCCGCAGAACATTTGACCCCTCTCCGAATATATATCTCCGGTCGGAAGCCCGCTCGAAATCATCGACGCCGGACGAGTCGACGTTGAACTCTCGACCAGCGAGACCAAGCAAGACGTTTCCATCGGTGCCAGCATCCGCTCTGTCTCCTGTGATGATTCGCAGTTCGATTCTTTTGATAGCAGCCATTTCTTTCCCATCTGATGGTGAAGCACTTCGGACCAGGTAATGGGATCAGAACGGTTCAGCTGTCGATGTGGCGACCACGAAGCCCACTCTAAAGCGAGAACTCGTCTATTCCAGCCCGTCCGAAACGCAATACGGATATACTCTGACGGCGCGAAGAGGTCTCATCTCCGTCAACCGCAGTCGTCTTTCGGACTCGTTCGCTCAAGCCCGATATCTTGCGAAGTTGTCAACCTTCTTTCCGGAGCAACCGAATCACCCAACCATGAACTACCTCCTCTGGCATTACTCTGACTGTTGACTGAGGTTGCGCTCGTGTCATCTACTTCGGGTGGCTGCAGAGACCGAGCCCTAAGAGTGCGAAAGTCCGCCTATACAGAAGTTTCCCGTTCCCGCCGAAGGTCGGCGTGAGGGCAATCCCTCGAATCAGCGAATGATTCCTCCAACACACGCTCGGGGAATCACGCAGGTAGACGACCCACCCCACCTGATCATGCTCGTTCTCGTCTTGTTCGCGGCCACAAGTGTGGCCGTTGCCGCTACGACACTCCCAGCGGCTGGGGAACCATGCTGCCGGCGGCCAGACGCACCGCCTGTTGGGCGATACCTGGGGTGAGCATGTCGTAGCGGTGCAGCGACGTTGCCGGTGACGACGTCCACGAGGTTGCCGATCACGCGGCTGCTGGTTGGTGTGCGACGACAATTCGATCACGGTGGTGGAAGCGCAACTGCCCTCCCCATTCCTTGGCCGGAAGGGAGGGCCGTTCCTTGGTGCATGGAGGCACCCGTGATCATGGTAGGTACGGATTCGACCGAGGTCGAGCGGCGGCTGTCGGCGGGCGAACCGGTATGCCCTTGCGGCGGCGACTTGGCCCGTTGGGGCTATGCGCGTCCGAGGACGGTCCGCGGGGCCGGGCAGATGCGGCCGCGGCGGGTCCGCTGCGCCGGCTGCCGGGTGACGCATGTGCTGTTGAGCATCGTGTGCCTGTGGCGGCGGGCTGACGCCGTGGAGGTGATCGGCGCCGCGTTACGGGCGAAGGCGGCCGGGACCGGGCATCGACCGATCGCTGCCCGGCTGGACCGGCCGGCGTCCACGGTTCGGGGTTGGCTGCGCGTGTTCGGTCGTCACGCTGAGTCCGCGCGCTCGATCCTGGTCGGTCTCCTGGTCGAGCTCGACCCGCTGCACCATCCGCTCCGCCCGGCCGGGTCGGCGTTCGCTGATGCGGTCGAGGTGGTCGCACGCTGCCGCGGCGGTTCGCCGGCTCGGGGTGGTGGGCGCGGTGTCGCCGTGGCAACTGGCCTCAGCGGTCACTGAGGGACGACTCCTGGCAGCGGGTCTGGGGTTGGCGGCGGCCAACACGAACTGACCCTTGGCGCCGCCCGGCCGGTCGGGCAGCCTCGCGACTCGTGTGTTCACCACGAGATGAGGAGACGAGAACGTGACCGGCAGAAACGAGGAGCAGGTCCGGGCGGAGCGGGCCCGGACGGTCGGGCTGTTCAGGTATGCGTTGATCCGCGAGGCCGCCGACCCTGAGCTGTCGATCAGGCGGCGGGGCCGGCTGGTCCGGGCCCTGGCCGAGGTCGAGCATCCGGGTCCCATGTGATCGCCGAATCCGACGTCATCGCAATCCTTGGCCGGAAGACCGCGACATGCCCCGCGGCGCAGCTACCCAACTTCAACCCCAACGCATACCAAGGCATACCCACAACCGCTACCAAAGGACGGGGTCTGCGGACGCATCGTGACCGCAGTGTCCGACCACTGCGCCCTCTACGTCGACACCACACCCGGCGGACCCGAAACCGACCGGCCAAGGTCGGCAGCCGGATAGGCGATGGCCTGTGGTCAGTCATCGCCGGTGCGGTCGGGGGGTGCCACGTCGCCGGTGGCGTGGATGTTGGCTGGAACGGCCTCCGAGTCCGGCGCGATGTGGTGGGGGAGTTGCGCGGTGATCTTGGTGCCATGGTCGGGGCTGCTGTCGATCTGCAGGGTGCCGCCGAGCGCCACCACCCGATCGCGTAGGCCGGCGAGGGAGGTGGGCCGGTTCAGGTCGGTTTGTCCGTGGCCGTTGTCGGTCACCTGGACTCTGAGCTGGGGACCGTTCTCGGTAACGAGCACGGCGGCTGCACATGGACCGGCGTGTTTCAAGATGTTGGTGAGACCTTCGGAGATGATCAAGTAGGCAGCGCTCTCGAGATCGGGGTCCCAGCGCTGTCTGGGAATGTCGACATCGACGGTCGCGGGCATCCGGTCGGTCAGCGCTTGGACGGCTGCGTTCAGCCCGGATTGGCTGAGGATGGCTGGGTAGAGTCCGTGCGCGAGCTCGCGTAGCTCGGCCAGCGCTGCGCGCAGCTCGACTTGGATGCTCTCGAACTCTCCAGCGTCGTCGTGGTCGGCGAGGTACTTCAGCTTGCCGACTCGCAGGCTCAAGGACAGGAGCCTGGCCTGCGCGCCGTCGTGGAGGTCGCGTTCGAGCTGACGCCGTTGTTCGAGTCCGGAGTGCAGGAGTCTGCGCCGAGCATCGTTCGCGGCGGCGAGCTGGGCTTGCAGGTCGGCTTGCAGCCTGGCGTTCTGCAGTGCCAGCCGACTGATGGTGATGGCGCTGTCGACCAGCTCTTGTTGCCGGTGCAGCCGTGCGTCCATCGACACGGCCGCAACGAGTTCCCGCCCGTCCGGAGTGTGTGTGTCGCGGACCCAGCGGTCTGGCGCTGGGGTGGGCCGGGCGGTATCTCGCCCGTCGGTGTCGACGTAGCTGTGTCGGGCCGGGATCCAGTAGAAGACGTCGAGCGTGTCGTCGGACAGTGCTTTGCGGAGCGCTGAGCGGACGCTGCTGAGGGTTACGGCACCGGAGACCTCGGCGATCAGGACGCTGAGGGCGCCCTTGGCGAGTCGGGCTCGTAGCGCGGCTATCAGGAACGCGGCCGCAAGGGCCGCGGGGGCGTAGAGGCGCACCGTGGTCGCTGCCTGGGCCCCAGCCGGGACCGCGATCTCGGCGAGGGTGGCGGCGAAGGTGGCGGCGGTTACCAATACCGTCCACAGGAGGGGCCGCAGGATGCGCCGCTCGAGGCCGCCGAGGTGGATCCAGCGGTGGAGGAACAGGGCCGCGAACGCGAGTGCCAGGACGGCGTACGCGACGACCCGGACGACCATCCAGCGCTGGTAGTCGGCCGCGTCTTCGGGACGGCCGGGCCAGGGGACGTTCGCTGGCCACCGGACCCCGCTGGTTCGGGTGGTCACCAGCAGGCCCAGCCGGATGATGAAAAGCACACAGGCGCACAGTCCGGCAAAAGCGGCACGCCACCACGCGATGCGGCTTTCGGGGAAGCGCAGTAGCAGCAAGACAGCGAGGGCCGGGTTCATCCCGTTGAGGAGCCAGCCAAGGGGGGCCAGGTCGGTGAGCAGGTAGTGCGAGAGCACGCCGAACGTGATCACGGTGGCGACGCCGGCGGTGATGAGCGCATTGGACAGCTGGCCCGGCTGTCGGACGAGCACCACCGCTGCGGCGGCGAAAAGCCAGCCGCGCAGCCAGTAGCCGACGGCAACCGCCGGCCGATCATCCCAGATGCCGATCAGCGAGGCGGTGAGTGTGACGGCGATTGCGGTGAGGAAGAGGACGCCGGCGGCGGTCCACCAGCCTGCAGTCCGGCCCGTTGTCGCTGGCGTGTCCAGGTGGTTGGTCGTGGTGGCCTCCTCACGACCTCTGATGGTTGGTCTGCAGCCAGGTCAGCACCGCGAGCACCCTGCGGTTGGCCGAGGTGTCTGGCGGAAGTCCGAGGTGGATGAAGATGTCGGCGATGTGCCTCTCGACGGTCTTGGTGGAGATGTACATCTCGGCGGCGATGCCGTTGTTGGAGCGGCCCTGCGCCATGAGCTCCAGCACCTGACGTTCCCGGACCGACAAGGTGTCGATCACCGACCTCACCCGGTTGTGGCTGACGAGCCGGACCACCAGGCTGGGATCGATCACTGTCTCCATCCGGTGCAGCCGCTCGACGGTGTCGATCAACGCGGAAACTGTGTCCACCCGGTCCTTCAGCAGGTAGCCGACCCCGCGTCCGCCGTCGGCGAGCAGGCTGACGGCAGAGCTCACGTCGGCATAGGTCGACAAGACCAGGATCCCTGTGCTCGGGTGGTCGCGACGGAGCCGCAGCGCCAGTCTCAGTCCTTCGTCGGTGAAGGTGGGGGGCATGCGGAGATCGACGATCGCCACGTCCACCGGGGTCGTCAGCAGTCGGGCGGTGAGCTCACTGCCATCTCGAGCCTCGACCGGGATGGCCATCCCCGCAGCTTGGAGCAGTCCGATCAGACCCTGCCGGAACAAAGTGGAGTCATCCGCCACGGCGATGCGCATAGGTCAGCCACCATCCAGGGACGCGAGGAGGTCGCCGAGTGTGCCGTAGCCATAGGTGCAGAAGGGCGGCGCCGGCTGGTGAGAGTGGGGTGGCGGGCAGGTGGTGGCCGCCTGATTCTTCAGCGCCGTGTTCATTGCCTTTCGGCTGGTGCCGGACAGTGTCCAGCCGAGGGGGGCCGCGATCTGTGGGGTGCTCGCCGGATACACCGCGAAGACCCGGCGGGGGAGATGTTCGAGCACGGCGCGACGGCAGGCGGCATCGGCGGTGGGACAGATCGATTCTGGGTTCGTCACCTCGACTGCCCGCTGCAGGCTCGCCTGGTCGGCGATGGCGCCCGATCCCGCCCGGGACTTCGCCAAGGGGGGAAGCAGGAACTCGTTGGTGATGTCTTGGCGGGGGCCCGCGCGGTCGTTGCCGCTGTCGTTGTCGAGGTAGACGATCATGGGGACGAGGATCATCCGCGGTCTAGGTTTGGGATCGTCCCGCGGCTGCGAGGTCGAAGCCGTGAGTTGCTGGGTGTTCCACAAGCGGACCGCTGACAGCCAGGTCGGGGCGAGGTCGCCGAGGGTGCCGAGGCCGGTGTTCTCGAGGTATCCACCGTCGACCAGCTGATCGATGGCATCTCCCTTGTGGGTGTGTGGTCGGCTGCACGGGCCGATCTGCCCAGACGGGGTCACATAGGGGAAGCGGGCTGCGAGCATGGCGGCTGTCGTGACCGTGAGGTCCCGGGCGCAGCCGGTCAGTGTGTTGTCGCGGGGCATGCCGTAGCCGCCGAACTCGGTGATGAGGTCGATGGAGCGTGCAGTCGGATGTTCCGACTGCGATGCGCCGGCCGCGCTGGTCTGGCTGCAGGTGAGTCTGTCGCCGTGCGTTCCGGGGAGCGTGGTCATCTGGTCGCTGAGTTGGATCTCGCTGATCCAGATCCGGCACGCATGGGCCACAGACATCGAGTTCATGATCAGGTGGCCGGTCGGGGTTGCGTCGGGATCCGGGCGCCTCGACGTTGTGCCGGGGGTGTCGAGGAAGGGGAGGTCGCGCCAGGTGGCCGGGCCGCCTTTGGCGTGTGTGAGGGCGGACTCGTTCCACGCCTCCTCCATCAAACCTGCACGGTCGATCCACGCGAAGTCCCAGGAACCCCCCCGGTTGAGGGGCAGGGGAATGCCTGTGGCCGCGTAGATGAAGTCTCGACTGAGCAGGCCGGCCAGCCCCGCAGCGAGCGCCCGGCCGTCCGACATGGAGATCAGCAGGGTGTCGAGGGCGGACGCCGGATCCGTCGGTGTTCGGTCGTCGTTGAAGCGTGCGGCGGCGAGTCCGACCGCACCACCGCTGACTCCGCTGGACAGGACGACGGCGCCAGATCCGCACGGCGCCTGCGCGATGTGCTCGACCGAGATCGCAGCCCAGTACGCGGCCCGGATCCCACCACCCTCGGCGGCCACCATGACCATCGGGACAAGCTCGACCTCTTTCTCGCTGTCGGACTGCAGCTTGAGGCAGGAGGCCACCCCTCCGGCGACCCGGTCGTTCGCCCACTCGGTGATGGCGTTTCCGAGCCGCGGCCGTGGATCGATGGGGACTCCTCGACTGCCCACGCCCGTGCGACTGTCCAGGCTCGGGCCGTCGCGGTTCTCCTTGACCGCGTGGATCGGGGTGCGAACCCCCACTTGGCCGGCGAACACCACCATGATCACGAAGAGAGTGAAGACGGGTGTCGACCTGCGGCCCAGGGCGCCGAACAGCTCGGCCGGCGGGGTGAGCTGCGCTAAGAGCCCGAAGCCTGCGACGATGCCGGTAAGGCAGAGAATGCCTAGACCGAACACGAACAGCGGACCACCGTGCCGCGCCGCCAAGGTCGCGAACATGGCAATGCCGACGAACAGCGCCAACGACCCGATCGTCAGCACTCCGGCGAACCATGCCACGCCTCCGGTCGGATTGCCGAGGCGCGGAGTCAGCCAGACGGTCGGTCCCGACTTCAGCTCACCTCTAGCAGACAGACGGTCCGCTCGACGGTCGATACCGCACAACACAGCGCCGGCCACGGCCCAGACAGCTCCGGCCCCGATCAGGCCGACCAGGGCGAAGACGGTCGGCGCGACACTGGTGTACACGTCGGGCTTGAGGTACCTCAACACCACGATCGCTGAGGTGGCGCGAACCAGGGCGATGGATGCCACGCAGACCAGGGCCACCGCGAACACGTCGCCCATGCGCAGCAGCAGCGACAAGTCCGCGCGGGTGTAGGTCCGCGGGTGCTTCGGCTGAAGCGGGCTGATCCGTGGCCATCTGCGAATCGCCAGCGATAGCACGAACACTGCCAGGGGCACCGAGCATGCGGCCGCGACCCGCACCCATTTCACCTCTCCGCCCTTCACCTGGACGAGGGCTGCGGCGGCGGCGAGGGCGACGGCAGCGAGGAGCCACAACAACGGTGGCCGCCGGTTGGCTGCCGGCAGGTTGCCGGCCGCTGTGCCGGGGTGCTCCTTCGGCGTCCAGTTCCGCGCGAACAGCTGCGTGCGGGCCCGGCCGGACCCGAACGCGGTCGCGGCCCACAGTACGAGCATCACGATCGCCAGAACAATCGGCCACCACGGCTTGGAGCCGACCTCGGTCCAGCTGCGGATGACGTCGGGAACCTGGTCGAGGATGTTCGCGGCCGGCACCAAGGCGACGAGGGCGAAGATCGCCAACGGGATGACCGACAGCCGGTGCTTGAACACTACGAGCCGGACGCGCTCCACGCCGGGCCGCACCTTCTTTTCGTCGCCCCCGATGCGGCGCACCATCACATAGCCGACTCGGCCGACAACCACCGCACCGGCCAGCCACTTGACCATGCTGATCGCCGCGAGAGCCACTGCCGCGGCGGTCCAGGTCCCGACGGGATCAGTCAAATTCCACGCGATCGCGTTCTCCAAGAGATCGGCAACCACGAGCACCCCCAGCGGTACCAGCCACACGCTGCCAGGCTGCTTCACCATCAACCGGAGCCAACCACCCAGTCTCGCCGGTAGCCGCTTCACCCACCCGGTCGACCGCTCCAGCCTCGTCGAGGGTGCTGGGTCGGTCTGAGAGGCTGCCTCGTCCGTCGCTGGTGGTGTCGGCGGCGGGGTTGCCGAGTCCTCGCCCGGGCTGATGATCGTGGCGGCCGGCACTCTCGGCGGACACGGCCAGAACGGGGTTGTCGCCGTCTTCGCGGGGGGACTCGAGTATCTGAGGAGAATGATTGCGGCGATAATCGCATAGCAGGTGATGAAGACGGAGCCGAGCAGCAGGTAGGCGTGCGTCAGTTTCTCGCGGCTTCCGTGGTCGACGTACTCAGCGGACCAGCCGTCCAAGCTGGCCCACGCCGTTGGGCCCATGAGGTCACTGAAGCGCCAAGCACGTCCTGTCGTGTCGAGCAGGGCCCCCGACAGCCGGTTGATCTCACCCAGTCCCACCCCTAGGGCGACGCTCACGCCGGCAGCGGCCAGCAGCGTCCAGAATCGCCAGGAGGTTCCCAAGGCGACCGGAGCGAGGGTGGCGTTGTGTTGGTCTGAACTTGGCACACCGCTTCCTTTCCGGTGACGATTACTCTCCCACTTCCTCGGGAGGCGCGAAACATTGGTCTCTTGGAATCCGCCCACGTAAGGCAGGCCCGTCGTTTCCGGCTCCAGAGGTCTGCGGCCGCCCCGTTCGGGGATCGTGGGCGAAGTCATAGCGTGATCGTCGGGCTGCGGATGTGCTGGATCTTGGGGGATTCCCCTCGAATTCACGCATGAACAAGTCCTGGTGCCGGCTCGCACCCTGTGCCTATTGCTGAATCCGGCAATCTTCGCGAAGTCGATGGATGACGCTCAAGCGGAACCACTTGCGGAATCGCATGCTGGGGCGTGTCCTGCAGTCCCGCGACTCGACCGTGAAACCCGCGGCCCTCGGTCTGCCGGCAGCTCCACGGGAGGGTGTTGTTCTGGCTTCGTTGGTTGAGGTGGCTTCGTCACGGCAAGACCAGCATCCGCAGCGTTGTGTCAACCGTGCGGGCGCGAACGCGGCAGAGGTGTGATCAAAATCAACAATGCGGCGGTGCGTGCCTGGGTCGCCGAAATGCTGGCGGCGCACCTGTCCGCGGCCACGACCTGCAAGGCTGTGTTCGCGCTACGGCAGTGCCTCGACGCAGCGGTTGCCGACGGCGTCTCATGGTCAATCCCACCACCAAGGTGCCTCTACCTTCCGAACGGGCTCGGCCCCCGCGGTTCCTGACGCAGGACGAAGTCCTGAGTCTCCTGGACGCGATGCCGTATCGCTATCGTGGCCTTGTCGTGGTCGACGCCTTCTGGGGCTGCGTTGGGGTGAAGCAGCTGGCCTCACGCGTGCGAACGTGGATGAGCGGCGATCGCGCATCATCGTGACCAGCACCGCGGTAGAGGTGAACGGCATGATCACTCTCGGCAACGAGCCCAAGACCCGTCGCTCCAAGCGCTCGGTGCCAGTCGCCCACGCCGTCATGGGCCAGATCGCCGAGCATCTACGGCGGCATGTCGATGCCGGGGTGACGCCCTGGTGTTCACTAGTGGTCACGGCCACAAGTTCGTCGGGGTCTCCGGCGCCCAGGCACGCACCTCGCTGCGTTCTCCTCGGTCGCGATGCGACTCGGCATCCCTCCCTCGTCGGCCTGGCGATGCACGCACCTGGACACCGGAGTCCCTTGACGAACTTCCGGCCGCA
>DATDAP010000278.1:0-11788 GCA_036525335.1 Microlunatus sp.
GAACCTCCCATCCGGACTTTCACCGTCGGTCCCGGAATTTCACCAGGTCAACCGCAGACTGGCTGCCTGCGGGTCGCGGACTGTCACCGCCGGTTCGGACTTACACCGACCCCGGTACACGCGCGAGTTGATAACTCGTCGGGAGAAGCCTACGCCGCTTGGCGGGGTGACGGAAACGTGCACCGCGATGTAGGACACGCCAGGCGACACGCCGAGCGCGACGGCGTGAGGTGCACGTTTCCGTCACTCTTCCCGGAGCCGGACGCCCAGGACCGCGTCAACGGCCCGGGCCACCAGGGAGGGTGCGTCGGTGTCGTCGCTGTCGATGGCGACCGAGGCACCCGCCCAGGCGTCGACGGCGGCCAACGCGGTCGGGGCATCGAGGTCGTCGGCCAGCGCCGCCCGGACGGCCGCGATCGTCGCTTCGGCGTTCAGGGCGGCGTCGAGCCGCACGGCCTCCCGCCAGGTCGCCAGCCGCTCCTCGGCCGCGGCCAGGATGTCGTCGGTCCACATCCAGTCGTCGCGGTAGTGCTGGGACAGCAGCGCCAGCCGGATCGCCATCGGGTCGACACCTTCTGCCCGGAGCTTCGAGACCAGCACCAGGTTGCCCTTGGACTTCGACATCTTCTCGCCGTCGAGGCCGACCATGCCGCTGTGCGCATAGAGCTGCGCGAACGGCTGGTCGGTGGCGACCCGGGCCTCCGACGCACACATCTCGTGGTGCGGGAAGATCAGGTCGGAGCCACCGGCCTGGACGTCGAAGTCGCTCCCCAGCCGGTTCAGCGCGATCGCCGTGCACTCGATGTGCCAGCCGGGCCGACCACGCCCCAGCGGGGAGTCCCAGCCCGGCTCGTCGGGTCGCTGCAGCCGCCAGACCAGACAGTCCAGTGGATCCTGCTTCCCCGGTCGGTCCGGGTCACCGCCCCGCTCAGCGAAGATCGCCCGTGCCTCGGCGTCGCTCAGGTGCGACAACGAGCCGAAGTCGGCGTCCGTGGACCTGGCGAAGTAGAGGTCGGGATAGTCCGCGTCGTCGACCGGGTACACCGCGCCCTTGGCCTGCAGGTCGGCGATCAGCTCGACGACCTCGCCGATGGACTCGACGGCACCGACGTAGTGCCCCGGGGGGATGACGTTGAGAGCAGTCATGTCGGTCCGGAACAGGTCGGTCTGGTCGGCGGCCAGCTGCTGCCAGTCGATCCCGTCCCGGATCGCCCGCTCCAGCAGCGGGTCGTCGACGTCGGTGACGTTCTGCACGTAGTGGACCTCGAGCCCGGCGTCGCGCCAGACCCGGTTCAGCATGTCGAAGACGACGTAGGTGTTGGCGTGGCCGATGTGAGTGGCGTCGTACGGGGTGATGCCGCAGACGTAGAACCGGGCCGGGCGGCCGTCGCCGGTCTGGGGTCCGGCCGGCGCCAGCCGCTGCTGGGCGGTGTCGAAAAGCTGCAGTCGGGGCCGCTCCGCGAGGGGATCGAGCTGGGGCACCTCGCGGGCGGTCCATGCGTGCATGCGGGCCACCCTAGTAGCGGTCGATCGGAGCTGCCGGCCCTCTCACTCCGCGGAGTCAGGCAACTCGCGGGTGTTGCAGCACCAGCGAAGTTGGGGTCTCGCGACTCCGCGTGAGTGGCAACACCAGCGGAGTCGGTCAGAAGGGGGGCCAGGGGATCGCGGGATGGTGGCCGGAGCGCGGACGAGGGAACCGGCCCCGCTGCAACAGGCGCTCGGCCCGACCCCACAGCTCCTCGATCTCGGGCTCCGCCAACAGCTCGAACAGGCGGTCCGGGGTCTCGTCGCGGACCAGCCGGACCGCCGCCAGCTCGCCGTCGGTGAGCTCGGTGCCCGCCCACCCCCACAGCAGGGTGCGGAGCTTCGGATCGGTGTTGAAGCAGACACCGTGATCGACGCCGAACACGCGACCACCGCTGCCGAGGATGTGACCGCCCTTGCGGTCGGCGTTGTTGACCAACACGTCGAAGACGGCCATCCGCCGCAGAGGGGCGCAGTCGGCGTGGATGACCGACACCGACCGGTCCCGTGCGTCCAGTCCGTCGACCACGTCGAACCAGCCCGCGCGAGGAACCTGATCGGTCGGGATCAGGTCGACCAGCGCATCGGTCTCCGCGGCGTCCACGTCGACCCAGGCCTGCAACGAGCCGGGTCCCAGAGGGCCGTCGACCAGCACCGTGACCGGCACCACGTCGAAACCGCCGGCCGCAGACACTTCGTACGCAGCCACCTCCCGCAGCCCGAGGGTGCCCGTGGGGAAGTCCCAGAGCGGGCGCTCCCCCCGGATCGGTTTGTAGACGCACTCGATCGGACCACCATCGGTGGTCAGCACGGCCAGGAAGGTGGCGTTGGACGCGTTCGCCAGCCGGCCGGCTATCTGCAGCTCACCGTCGGTCAGGGCGGCGGTCAGGGCCGGATGCGGCTCATCGGGGATCTCGGCAGCGTCGGTCAACACGTCTCAGGATTCGGCCCGGATGTGTCCGACAGAGGCGGCTGCGGCACGGACGTCGTCAACACCGGGACTCAGAACTCAGCACAGGGACTCAGAAGAGGGGACGCCGGTAGCCGTTGGCACGCGGGCACACGTGGCCGGCCGGGTCCAGGGGCTGCAGACAGAACGGGCACGGGGGGCGGCCGGCGGACACCAGGGCCTGGGCGCGAGCGACGAAGTCGCGGGCGTAGGCGGCGCTGATCTTGACCACGAACACCTCGTCCGCATCGACGTCGTCGGCTCCCTCGAGGGCGGCGGCCGCGGCCGCCGGCGCAGGCAGCTCGAGGTCGTCACCGAGGTCGTCGACCTCCTCGTCGTCGTCGACGTTGGAGAAGAGCTCGATGACGATCCTGTTGATCTCCGCGTCCCAGGCGATCGTCATGGTGCCGACCCGGAACTCCTCGGTGATCGGAGCATCCAGCGGATCGAAGTCGCTGGGCTTCTCCTGTGCCGGGGGGACGTCGGCGGCCGGACCGCTGCGCCGGAGCACCTCGTCGAGCACCTTGTCCAGGTGCTCGGCCAGGACCGAGACCTGCTGCTTCTCGACCACGACGGAGGTGATGCGGTTTCCTTCGCGGGCCTGCAGGAAGAACGTCCGCTCCCCCGGCTGGCCGACGGTGCCGGCCACGAAGCGGTCCGGAGAGTCGTAGCGGTGGACGAGGATCGCCATGACGTCAGCCTAGTCCGCGGCTCACGGCGTCGGCTCCTGCGAGCCCAGTCCCCCGCCGACCGGGGCGTCGTCGGACGTCGATCGAGCCCGTCGGGAGCGCTTGGCCACCGGCTTGCGCGGCGGGAACATGGACGCCAGGTCGCTGCCCGAAGAGTTCATGGTCACCACGTACGGGCGTGTCTCGGTGTAGCGGACCACCGACACCGACGCCGGGTTGACCAGGATCCGCTGGAAGGTGTCGAGGTGGGTGCCGAGCGCATCGGCCAGGATCGCCTTGATCACGTCACCGTGGGAGACGGCGACCCAGACCGCGTCCTCCCCGTGCTCCGCCCGCACCTTGTCATCCCAGGACCGGACGGCCCCGACGGCACGCGCGGCCATCTCGGTCATCGCCTCGCCGCCGGGGAAGCGGACCGCCGACGGCTGCTGCTGCACGGTCTTCCAGAGCTTCTCCTTGCTCAGCTCCTTGAGGCTCTTGCCGGTCCAGTCGCCGTACCCGCACTCGATCAGGCCGGCGTCGACAGCCGTCGGTACGGCCTCGGTGCGGGCCGCCACGAGGGCTTGCGCGGTCTGCCGGCACCGCCGGAGCGGCGAGCTGACCACCGTGGCCAACGACACGGCGGACATCCGCTCGCCGAGCGTGGCGGCCTGGGTCCGGCCGAAGTCGTCGAGCTCGACACCGGGACTGCGACCAGCGAGGATGCCCGCCGTGTTCGCAGCGGTCCGCCCGTGGCGGACCAGCAGGACCGTGGCCATTCGTCGACCCTAGTTGGTCCGTCCTCAGGGTCGGTCCCTCCCTCAGGGCGAGATCGGCAGATAGCGACCTCGCAGGTGCCCGAGCAGCTCGAGGTCCGCCCCGCCGATCTCGACCTGGTCGATCCGGGCCGTCAGCAGGATCGACCAGCCGACCGTGCGGCCCTCCAGGACCGTGGCGCCCAACCAACCCGCGGCGTCGGCGAGCACCGGGCCGTACGGAGTCTGCTGCCACTCCGCGAGACGGAACGGACCGCCCGGGGCGGGTGCGAGACCGGCGAAGGCGTCCGGCAGCTGCCGGTGCTGCCAGCCGAGCAGGCTGACGGCCACCGTACGCGCCGAACCGTCATCGGGCTGGAGGGCCTCGGTCAGGTCGGCGTCGGGATCGAGCAGGCCGAGCAGCATCGGTTCCGGCCCGTCGGCGACCAGCATCGAGGACACCGTCCAACCGATCCGGCGCTCGTGGGCGTACGCGGTCCACAGGCTGACAGGAGCGACCGTCCGCCCCCGGAAGCGGCGCAGCGGACTGCGCTCCCCCTCCGGCGGCAGGAACGGATGGTCGCTGTGGATGGTCACGAGATCAGTTCTAGCCGACCAGCGGCATTTCCTCACTCCCTTCGAAGGCGTCGCGCTCGAGCCGCGCTCAGGCTCGGGGACGTGAGCGCGATTTTGCTCACAGCCCGCGGCCATGGCCCCCGTGCCCGACGCCACGCTCTACGGTGGTGCGGGCCCTCTGCTGGGTGCATCGATCGAACGAAGGTGGGCAATGGGCTGGCTCGAGGCACTGGTACTCGGCATCGTGCAGGGACTCACCGAGTTCCTGCCGATCTCCTCCAGTGCGCACCTGTCGATCGTCGGGCAGTTCTACGGCGGGACTGATCCAGGATCGGCGTTCACCGCGATCAGCCAGCTCGGCACCGAGGCGGCGGTGATCATCTACTTCCGCAAGGACATCTGGCTGATCATCAAGAACTGGTCGCTGGCCCTGGTCGGCAAGATCCCGCGCGACGATCCCGAGGCCCGGATGGGCTGGCTGGTGATCATCGGCTCGCTGCCCATCGTGATCTTGGGTCTGCTGTTCCAGGACGCGATCGACCACACGCTGCGGAACCTGTGGATCACCACGGCGATGCTCGCCGGGTTCGGCATCGTGATCGGCGTCGCCGACCACTTCGCCAAGAACATCCGACCGCTGGAGTCCCTGACCTGGAAACACGGCGTGCTGTTCGGTCTGGCCCAGGCGCTCGCGCTGATCCCGGGGGTGTCCCGGTCCGGCGCCACCATCGCCGCCGGTCTCGCCATGGGCTACAAGCGAGAAGCCGCCGCCAAGTACGCGTTCCTGCTGGCCATCCCGGCGGTCGTCGGCTCCGGCTTCTTCAAGCTGTTCGACATCTCCGCCGACCCGGTCGAGCCCGCCTGGGGCCCGATCATCCTGGCCACCGTGGTCGCGTTCGGGGTTGGTCTGGCGGTCATCCACTGGTTGCTGAAGTACATCAGCACCCACACCTTCCTGCCGTTCGTGATCTACCGGCTCTGCCTCGCCGCCCTGGTGGCGATCCTGCTGCTGACCGGGGTGCTGCAGCCGCTGCCGACCGGGTAGGTCGCTAGACCCCGGCCAGCTCCAGCGCCTCCGCCGCCGTGGTGAGTGCAGCGAGCTTCTCCTCCAGGCTGTCCCCGTACGGCGCGAGCGCAGCCGTGGTCACCCCGGCCGCGGCGAACGCGGCCAGCCGCTCGGCGAGGCGTTCCTTCGGCCCGAGCAGCGAGGTGGAGTCGATCAGCTCGTACGGCACCGCCGCCATCGCGTCCCGAGGTCGGCGCGACAGGTACAGGTCCTGGATCGTGGCAGCCGCCTCCTGGTAGCCCATCCGGACCGCCAGCTGGTTGTAGAAGTTCTTGTCCCGGCTGCCCATCCCCCCGACATAGAGAGCGGCGTAGGCGCGGACGGGGTCGGCGCAGGCTCGCGGATCGGCGCCCACGACGAGCGGGATCGTGGCCACGACGTCGAAGTCGGTCCGATCCTGGCGGGCCGTTGCCCGACCGGCGTCGACGTGCGCGAGCTGGTCCTCGGCGTGATCAGGAGCGAAGAACAGCGCCAGCCAGCCGTCGGCGATCTCGCCGGCCAGCTCCAGGTTCTTCGGCCCGACCGCGGCCAGGTAGATCGGGATCCGGTCGGCATGGGGAGCGATGGTGAGCTTGAGCGCCTTGCCGGGACCGTCGGGCAACGGCAGCTGGTAGGTGCGGCCCTCGTACGCGACCGTGCTGCGGCCCAGCGCCAGCTTGACGATCTCCACGAACTCGCGTGTCCGGGCCAGCGGGCGGTCGAACCGGACGCCGTGCCAGCCCTCCGAGACCTGCGGCCCGGAGACGCCCAGGCCGAGCCGGAAGCGACCCTCGCTGAGCAGGTCGAGGCTGGCCGCGGTCATCGCCGTCATCGCCGGCGTCCGGGCCGGGATCTGCATCACCGCCGAGCCGACCGCGATGGTCGAGGTCTGGGCGGCCAGCCAGGCGAGCACGGTCGGGCTGTCGGACCCGTACGCTTCCGCGGCCCACACCACCTCGTAGCCCAGCGACTCCGCGTGCTGGGTGAGCCGAAGCTGCCCCCGCGCATCGTCGGCGCCGACCATGTACCCGAGGTTCAGTCCCAGTCTCATGGGCCGAACCTACCGGCGAGTAACAACGCGCGCAGCCGGGGCTCAGGGCGATCTCAGCGAGTGCGGGCTACACAGATAGCCTCTTCCACCATGGAAACGCGTCGGGTCGGGACCAGCGGGCTGCGAACGTCGCGGCTCGGCCTCGGCACGCTGACCTGGGCTCGGGACACGACCGAGGAGCAGGCCCGCGGACTGCTGCAGGCCTTCGTCGACGCCGGCGGCACCTTGATCGACACCGCCGCGGCGTACGGGGCCGGTGACGCCGAGCGGTTGCTCGGCAAGCTCGTCGACAACCTGGCGCGACGGGAGGACCTTGTCATCGCCACCAAGGCCGGCTTCGCGGTCCGCGACGGCAAGCGGGTGGTCGACACCTCCCGCCGTGCACTGCTCCGGGATCTCGCCGGCTCCCTGGAGAGACTCGGCACCGACTACGTCGACCTGTGGCAGATCCACGCCTGGGGCGAAGCGCCGATCGAGGAGACGCTGAGCGCGATGGACCACGCGGTCCGCCAGGGCATGACCCGCTACGTCGGGGTGAGCAACTTCGTCGGCTGGCAGACGGCCCAGGCGGCCACCTGGCAGAGGGCCGTCCCCGGTCGCGCGCCGTTGACCAGCCTGCAGATCGAGTACTCGCTGCTGGCCCGACGGGCGGAGATGGAGCTGGTGCCGGCGGCCGCGGCCTTCGGTCTCGGTCTGTTCCCCTGGTCACCACTGGGCCGGGGAGTCCTCACCGGGCAGTACCGCTCCCGCACGCCGAAGGGCTCCCGGGCGGCCTCCGACCACTTCGCTTGGTTCGTCCAGCCCTACCTGGAGCAGCGCAGCAAGGGGGTCGTCGAAGCGGTGGCGATGGCCGCGGACGGTTTGGATCTGACCCCGCTGCAGGTGGCCCTGCTGTGGGTGCGGGACGCCCCCGGGGTGACCGCTCCCCTGCTCGGTGCCCGAACGGCGGGTCAGCTCGCGCCGGCGTTGGCCACCGAGACGATGACGCTGCCGGCCGAGATCATCTCGGCCCTGGACGACGTCTCCGGCGGACCACACCTCGGTCGGCTGCCCGCGCCGGGGGACGAAGGTAGCTGAGCCACCGGCGGTGGCCGCTCGGACCCGGGTCGCGACTCCGCGGGTGGGGCAGCACCCGCGACCTGGGACGGCGGTTCAGACGGTGAGCGGCACCCGGATGATCTTGCGTCGGATCCACACGTCCCGGCTGCCGTCGCGGTAGCGGCGCAGTCGGGTGAGCTCCCATCCGCCGTACTCCGCCTGGTCGGTGAGCAGCTTGCGGACCGCACTCCGCGGCAGGGACCGGTCCAGCCGGACCTTGGTCACCTCGTACTCGACAACTCGGCTGCTCATCGCGACCAGCCTAGGACGTGTCCGGCCGGTCCCCGGTGCACGACTCCAGCAACCGGACGGTCAGCCTGCCGTGCGGATCATCTTCTTGTTGACGAACTCCTCGATGCCGAGGGTGCCGAGCTCGCGACCGAATCCGGAGCGCTTGATGCCGCCGAACGGCAGCTCGGCCGCCTCGAGGCCGACGCCGTTGATGAACACCATGCCCGCCTCGAGACGATCGGCCACCCGGGCGGCCTGGTCGGCGTCGGAGCTGAAGACATAGGAGCCGAGACCGAACGGGGTGTCGTTGGCCAGCTCGATCGCCTCGTCCTCGTCGGCCGCCTTGAACACCATGGCGACCGGGCCGAACAGCTCCTGCCGGAAGATCGAGTTCTCCTCGGTCACCCCGGTCAGCACGCCGGGCGGGAAGTACGCCCCGCGCCGCTCCCCCGTGCTGGCCAGGTCGGCGCCTTCGGCCACCGCCTGATCGACCTGCTTCGCCAGGGTCTCGGCCGCGGCGACCGAGGACAGCGGGGACAGATCGTTGCTGCCGGCCAGCATCTGCTCGGTGAACCCGGCGACGAAGTCGTCGTAGATGCCCTCGGCGACGATGAACCGCTTCGCGGCGTTGCAGGCCTGGCCGGTGTTCTCCAGCCTGGCCTCGACCGCGGCGTCGACGGCGGCACCGAGGTCGTCGGCCGACAGCAGCACGAACGGGTCCGAGCCACCCAGCTCCAGGACGACCTTCTTCAGGTGCCGGCCGGCGATCTCGGCCACCGCGGCCCCGGCTCGCTCCGACCCGGTCAGCGACACTCCGGCCACCCGCGGATCACCGATGATGGTCGCGACCTGGTCGTTGGTGGCGTACAGGTTGACGTACGCCCCGGCGGGGAAACCCGCGTCGAGGTACATGGCCTGCAGGGCCGCGGCCGACTCCGGGCACTGCGGAGCGTGCTTGAGGATGATCGGGTTGCCGGTGACCAGGTTGGGCGCGGCGAACCGGGCCACCTGGTAGTACGGGTAGTTCCACGGCATGATGCCCAGCAGCACGCCGAACGCGCTGCGCCGGACGACGGCGGCGCCCGAGCCTTGGAGCTCGACCGGCTTGTCGGCGAGCAACGCCTCGGCGTGATCCGCGTAGTAGTCGTGGATCTCCCGGCAGAAGTCGACCTCGCCGAGGGCGGCCGCCTTCGCCTTGCCCATCTCCCGACCGATGATGTCGGCGAGCTGCTCGCGTCGCTCGGTGTGCAGCTCGCCCACCCGACGGACCAGCTGAGCCCGCTCGGCCACGGACGTCTGGCGCGACCAGGTGGCGAACACCTCGGCGGCGGCGGCCACGGCTGCCTCGACGTCGGCTTCGGTGGCCGTCGGATAGGCCTGTACCTCGATGCCGGTCGACGGGTCGATGACGGCGTACGTGCTCACAGCGGTGCTCCTTCGTCGTGGTGTCGGCCCAGTGTCGACCACCACGGCAGTTGTCGTCCACAGGTGCCTGCCACTGCCGCGACGTCAGGCCTGGTCGAGGAACCGGTCGAGCACGCGGCAGCCGAACTGCAGGGAGCTGATCGGCACCCGCTCGTCCACGCCGTGGAACAGGCTGACGAAGTCGAGGTCGGTCGGCAGCTTGAGCGGAACGAAACCGAAGCAGCGGATGCCGAGGCGGTCCCAGGCCTTGGCGTCGGTGCCGGCACTGAGCAGGTACGGCACCGCGCGGGCTCCCGGGTCCTCCGCGACCAGGCAGGCCTGCATGGCCTCCACCAGCGACCCGGCGAACTCGGTCTCCACACTCGGGTGGTCGGCCACCACCTCGTAGCGGACCTTCTCGCCGAGCAGGTCGGTGATGGTGGCATAGAACTCGTCCCGCCCACCGGGCACGAAGCGACCGTCGATCGCAGCGGTGGCCTTGCCCGGGATGACGTTGTGCTTGTAGCCGGCCCGCAGCATCGTCGGGTTCGCCGTGTTGGCCATGGTGGCGCCGACCATCCGGGCGATGCTGCCGAGCCGCGACAGGGTCTCCTCGGCCCGATCCGGGTCGAGCTCGATGCCGAACGCTTCCGAGACGGCGTCCAGGAAGGCCCGCTGGGCGTCGGTGATCTTGTGCGGCCACTCGTACGCGCCGATCCGCGCGACGGCGGCGGCGAGCTCTGTGACGGCGTTGTCGTCGTGCCGGAACGAGCCGTGGCCGGCAGAGCCGTCGGCGATCAGGTTGAGCCAGGCCATCCCCTTCTCGGCGGTCTGCACCAGATAGAGCCGCAGGTCGTCGTGCACCGTCAGGGAGAACCCGCCGACCTCGCCGATCGCCTCGGTGCAACCCTCCAGCAGATCGGGCCGGTTCTCCACCATCCAGATCGCACCCTTGGCGCCGCCGGCCTCCTCGTCGGCGGTGAAGACCATCCGGATCGGTCGCCGCGGAGCCCGCCCGGCCCGGGCACGAGCGCGGACGACGCTCAGCAGCATGGCGTCGAAGTCCTTCATGTCGACCGCGCCGCGGCCCCAGATGCAGTCGTCGGCCACCTCGGCGGCGAACGGCGGGACGGACCAGTCGGCGGCGTCGGCCGGTACCACGTCGAGGTGGCCGTGGATCAGCAGCGGGCTCAAGCCGGAGTCGGTGCCCTCCGGCTCCCAGTGCGCCACCAGCGACGTCCGCCCGGGCTCGGACTCGACCAGCTCGGGGGTGATGCCCACCTCGTCCAGCAGCGCCGCCACGTGCTCGGCGGCCACCCGCTCCCCCGGCCCGGGATCGGGTCCGTAGTTCGAGGTGTCGATCCGGATCAGGTCGCGGCAGATGTCCACGACCTCGGAGTCGCTAGCAGGTGCGGACAGGGTCGCTGCGCCGGACTCACTCATCGGCCCATCATCGCCCACCGGTCGGCCGGACGGAGAATGGCCCGGTGATGGCGGCAGAGGCACCTCGGGCACCGTCCCCGACGAGGCGGTCCTGGGCGGTGTGGGGGGTGGCGGTCGCGGCGTACGCGGTGGCGGTCTTCCAGCGCACCTCCCTGGCCGTGGCGGCCGAGGACGCAACGGATCGGTTCGGCGTCACCGCGTCGGTGCTGTCGCTGTTCGCGGTGGTGCAGCTGCTCACGTACGCCGGCATGCAGATCCCGGTCGGGGTGCTCGTCGACCGGTTCGGGTCGCGGATCATGATCGCCTCCGGGGCGCTGGTGATGGCGTCCGGCCAGGTGGCGTTGGCTCTGGTCGACACCCCGATCGAGGTGATCGGAGCCCGGGTCCTCGTCGGCGCCGGTGACGCGATGACCTTCATCTCCGTGCTCCGGCTGATCCCGGCCTGGTTCCCGAGCCGTCAGGTGCCGCTGGTCACCCAGCTGACCGGTCTGCTCGGCCAGGTCGGTCAGATCGGCAGCACCATCCCGCTGGTCGCCCTGTTGAACGGCGTGGGCTGGCAGTGGTCGTACCTGGGGGCCGGGGCGATGGGAGTCCTGGTCTCGATCCTGGTCTTCGTCGCCGTCCGGGATCGACCAGCCGACGGGCCTGCTCGCGTGGCCCATGCGAGCTGGCGTCAGGCGTTGCGCGATCTGCGGGCATCCTTCCGGCAGCCCGGCACCCGGCTGGGGCTGTGGAGCCACTTCGCCACCCAGTTCTCCGGCATGGTCTTCGCGCTGCTCTGGGGCTTTCCGTTCCTGACGATGGGTCTGGGGTACTCCCCGACCCAGGCGGGCTGGCTGCTGACCCTGATGGTGTTGGCGGCGACCATCATCGGACCGGTGCTGGGCGCATTGACCGCGCGGTACCCGATGCGGCGCTCCAACCTGATCTTCGGTGTGCTGATCTTGACCATAGCCGTCTGGACCGTGGTGCTGCTCTGGCCGGGAGCGGCTCCGCTGCCGGTGATCGTGCTGCTGGTGCTGACCCTGGCCGCGTACGGTCCGG
>DATDAP010000279.1:0-3205 GCA_036525335.1 Microlunatus sp.
GGCGCTGGGCGAGATGGTGCACCTGGCCACCGGCGGCACGCCGCGGTGCCGGGCGGCCGTGGTGACCGAGGCGAACGTCGCCCCGGACGGCCGGCACACCGCGCTGATGGTCTACTCCCGGACCGGGATGTACGCGGCGGATGCCAGCCACGACGAGGACGGCAGTCCCGATACGTGGCATTACGAGCATTAGGTCACCAGGCGGCTGCCGTGGAAGCCGCACTCGCAGGTGACGACCAGGATGTCGTCGACCTGGGTCAGCTTGCCCTTGCCGGCCCGCTGGTCGGTGATGGTGATCCATTCGGTGCCCAGGCCGACGCGCTGACAGAACGGGCAGACGGCGGCATCGGTGACCCGGGTCTGGATCCGGTGTCGCTCGTGGTCGGTGAGCACGGTCGAGTATGGCAACCCGGAACCGTCCGGGGCCCGTCCCCCCGGACGCGGGGCCGATGCGGTCGGGGGATCCGTGCTCCCCCTTCCACACCGGCGCGCAACCGGCCGGCCGCGGGACGGGCGCATGGGCACCGACACCGGCGAGGTCGCCCATGATCCACCCGGCGCCCGTCGGTTGACACGGGCGGCCATACTCGACGGCATGAGCGTGGCCGCCCTTGATCAATTCGAGGATCCCGACTTCCCGTACGGGTCGACCGACACGATCCAGCGGGCCTGGGCGGTGATGGCCGGTGGCAGCACCCGGATGGCCAAGGTGCTGCTCACCCTGGCCGAGAACTCCAAGAGCGATTTCGTCAAGGTGCAGGCGGCCATCGCGGTGCTGGACCGGGTCGGCCTGACCGGGCAGCCGGACATCAACATCAACGTGCTGGGCGATCAGGGCACCGTCGAGGTCCAGGAGTCCGCGGCCGCGTTGGTGATGGCCAGATTGGATGCGCTGGCCGCCGGCGAGTCGATCGTCGAGGGCACCGTGTCGCCGTTCGTCGACGCCGAGCCGGAGCCCGACGTCGACATGTTCGACTAGCGCGCGCTACCCGCCTTGGCCCAGGCGTGCTCGCCGCACTTGCAGAAATTGCACACGGAGCAGCAGTGGAACGGGCGCCGGCACAGGTGGATGACATTCGACATGGCGGTTTCACTTCCCTTCGGGTGGGACGGGGAAACCGCGCCGGCAATGGCGGACCGGCGCGGTCGACTTACAGGTTATCGGCGGGGTGATTACCGGTCCGGGTCGAACGGTGGGCTGTCCACCACGGCCGGCCCGTGCGGGTCGATCCGGTGTCGGGCGACCGCGGCGCGGGCCTGGGCGGCGCAGTCCTGTAGGTCGGCCGGGTTGCCGTAGTCCATCCGCAGGATGTCCGCGACGGCGTCCAGTTCGTCGTCCCGGCACCCGACGGCCAGCAGTAGGGCGGTCAGTCCGACCGAGCGCGGCGCGTCCTGCGCGGCCAGCGGGCCGCTCACTGGCCGATCCGAGGCTGCGGTCGGCCGGTCAGTTCCTCGAGCCGGGCCAGGGCGTGGTCGACGAACCGGCTGGCCTGCACCGAGTCGAACTCCTGCTCACCGGGCTGCGGGATCCAGCACATCGACGCGGCGCCGGCCAGTAGGCCGAGCAGTTCCCCGACGTCCGCCGCGTTCGCGAACGGGTTCGGCGCTTCGGCCAGGCGCAGGGCACTGGGTGTCGGGTCGGTCATCGGTCCACTCTCCTTGTCGTCACCCGGTCGGCTATCGACTCGACGCAGCACCAGAGCCCCACCAGGACGGCCGGCAGCACCCAGAGCGCCAGGGCCACCACCCACCAGGGGATCACTCGGCGTTCCACCGGGCGGTCAGCACCAGGTCCGGGTAGCGCGGGTCGCGCGTCTCCAGCTCCACCTTGGCGTCGGTGCCGCTGGTCATCGCGCTGGCCAGGCACACGGTGACGGCCTGGCATATCTGGTCGACCACGCCGCGGGTGCGCTGTTCGTCGGCGATGACCAGCAGCGGGTGCCGGCCCACCCTGTCGTGCGCGGTCAGGTCGATCCGGCGGCCGGGCACGGTGCACGCGCTGGGCGGCAGATCGGCGGCGGCGAGGTCGTCGGCCAGCCACTTGTCGCCGGGGTGCACCCCGTTGCAGCGGACGGTGTCCGGGGCGTCTGTCACCGGGGGGACTCTACCCGGTTGGTTGACACGAGGGGCGCCATTATCCGAGGGCGACCCAGGAGTGGATCAGCGTCTTGGTGTGGATCACCGCGCCGGTCCCGGAGAACATCCCGATCGAGGCGGCATGGTTGCCGCCCGGCTGGTTCTTCAGCGCGTACTGCCAGGTGTAGCCGCGGTCCCAGCTGGACTGGTTGGTGTAGGAGTTCAGTACCGCGTGGAACTGCCGGACGCCGTCCCATTCGGAGTACACGTCGAACAGGCCGCTGGTCGCGCCGGCGAAGGCGATGCACACGTTGACGGTGCAGATCACCACCCGGGCGGTGGACGGCAGGGCGACGGTGAACGGCGCCTCCCAGGGGGTGGCGCGCACCTCTGTGCTGCTGATGTCGGCGGCGACACCCTGCCCGAGCAGGCGCAGCGCGTTGGTCTTGATCGCGGTTTCGCTGGCCTGGGCCAGTTTCTGGTAGCCGTCCGGCCCGTCGGCGCCGTCCACCAGTTCCGGCCAGGGCAGTGCGTAGCCGCTGGTCTGTCCCATGTCTCCCCTATCCGAGCGCGACGACGGAGCCGATCATCGCCTTGATCGACATGTAGCAGCTACCGGCCGGCCAGGACCGCATACGGAAGCTGTGGTCGCCGGCCGCCTGGTTCTTGATCGCGGTGGTGAAGACGTATGACCGGTCCATCGTGCGGCTGTCGGAGTGCGTCTGCATCCGGGCGAAGAAGACCTGCTGTTCGTCCCAGTAGCCGTACAGGTCGTGCTGGCCGCCGGTGCCGACGGCGACGGTCAGGCTGTAGGTGATGATCACCGTGCGGGCCGGCGCCGGCAGGTTCACCGAGCCCAGGTTGGAGTCCACCGGCGAGCCGCCGGAGGAGATCCGGTCGGGGGCGTAGTAGTTGTTCCACGTCTTGACCAGGCCGCCGGAGGTGTTCTTGATCGCCGCTTCGGTGGCCAGCGCCAGGTCCATGAACCCGTCCGGCCCGTCGGCCAGTTCCGGCAGGTCCGGCCAGGGCAGCAGGTAGGCGTCGGTCTGTCCCATGATTCCCCTAGCCGAGCGCCATGACGGAGTAGCTCAGATGCTTCGGCCACAGGTGGGCCTGGCCGGCCGAGGCG
>DATDAP010000280.1:0-23601 GCA_036525335.1 Microlunatus sp.
TCGTTCGCCGCCGAGCACGTCCAGGTGCTGACCGAGAACCCCCGTCAGGCGCTGGACAAGATGCGTGACTTCGGCGCGTTGTTCCTGGGCGAGAACACCTGCGTCTCGTACGGCGACAAGGTGATCGGCACCAACCACGTGCTGCCCACCCTCGGCGCGGCCCGCTACACCGGCGGACTCTGGGTCGGGAAGTACCTGAAGACCGTCACCTACCAGGAGGTCACCGACGAGGCCTCCAGCGCCGAGCTCGGTCGCGTCTGCGGTCGCGCCGCCCGGGTCGAGCTGTTCGAGGGTCACGCCCGCTCCGGCGATGTGCGGGCCTGGAAGCTCGAGGGTGACCAGCACGACTGGATCGACGCGGCGCTCGCGCCCGACCTGGCGGAGGCTGGCCGGTCCCGATGACCGACGCGGCCCCGACGGTGACGCCCGACGTCTCGACCACGACCGGTCCGCTGACCGGGCGCACCGCGCTCGTCACCGGCGGCGGTTCGGGTCTGGGCGCGGCCATCACCCGGGCCCTGCACGGTGCCGGCGCCTCGGTGATCATCACCGGCCGCCGGGCCGAGCCGCTCGACGCGCTGGCCGACGAGCTCGACCGGGTGACCGCGCGGGTCTGCGACGTGGCCGAACCCGCTTCGGTCGACGCCCTGGCCGCCTCGCTGGTCGACCGAGAGATCTCGATCGTGATCAACAACGCCGGCATCGCCGGTCCGGTGGCCCCGCTGACCGAGATCGACGTCAACGCCTGGGACGAGGTGTTCGACATCAACGTCCGCGGTGTCTTCCTGATCTGCAAGGCGTTCCTGCCGGGCATGGTCGCTCGCGGAAGCGGTGACGTGATCAACTTGGCGTCGGTGTCGGGCAAGCGCCCGCTGGTGCGCCGGACTCCTTACTGCGCCTCCAAGATGGCTGTCATCGGTCTCACCTCGACGCTGGCCTTCGAGGTCGGACCGGCGGGCGTGAACGTCAACAGCCTCTCTCCGGGACCTGTGGACGGGCCGCGGATGGACCGCAACTTCCGGCTCGAGGCCGAGCGATCCGGCCGGACCTACGATGAGGTCGTGGACACCTTCGTGTCCCGTGCCGCGCTGGGCCGGATGGTGACCGAGGCCGAGGTGGGCTCGGCGGTGCTGGCCATGCTCGCGATGCCCGGACTCTGTGGCGCCGACATCGACCTGTCGGCGGGAATGGTGGCGTGATGTCTCTACGATCTCGAGCCCACGACGGCGAGAAGCTGCTCGGCGTGCTGCTGCGGATGCCGGCCGAGGAGCTGGTCGAGATGGTCGCGGTCAGCGGCTTCGACTTCATCCTGATCGACTGCGAGCACGGACCGGCCGACCTGATCCCCCTCCGGCAGCACATCGCCGCGGCCCGGCTGCACTGCGTCGAGGTGCTGGTCCGGATCGGTGCCCACGAGCCGGCGCTGGCCCTCCGCGTCCTCGATCAGGGTGCCACCGGCATCGTCGCGCCGCACGTGGACGACGCCGCCACCGCGCGTGAGCTCGTCGACTCCGTGCACTACCCACCGCTGGGACACCGTGGCTTCGCCACCTACTCCCGCGCCGGCCGCTTCGGTCTCGTGGATGCCACCACCCACCGAGATCGCTACCTGAGCGAGACGCTGCTGTTCGGGATGATCGAGTCCCCGGCCGGTGTGGCGGCGGCCGCGGACGTCCTGGGCGTACCGGGCATCGACGGGACCATGATCGGTACCGCCGATCTGGGCGCGTCCCGGACCGCGACAGATAGTCCGATCGCCGACCTGGTCGCCCTGGTGCACACCGTGCTGGCGACCACCTCGTCACTGCGGATGGACATCGTCACCGGCCCGGACCACGCCGCGACTGCCTTCGCTGCCGGCGCCGATCTGGTGGTCTACAACCTGGCCCACACCCTGATGGGGCATCTGGGCGACCTGCGCGCCGCCCGCCCCGGGAACGACGCAGCATGACCGGGATCGCCACCACCCACGTCGGTTCCCTGCCCCGTTCCGCGGAGGTGACGGAGCTGATCTTCGCCGCGGAGGCCGGTGAACCGGTCGACGTGCAGCGGTTCGACGAGGTTGTGGGTCGCGAGGTCTCGGAGTCGGTGGCCCGCCAGGTCGCGGCCGGGATCACCGTCGTCTCCGACGGCGAGATGGCCAAGATCAGCTACGCGACCTACATCAAGGACCGGATCACCGGCTTCGACGGCGACTCGCCACGGCGCCCCCCGGCCGATCTTGAGGACTTTCCGGGATTCCTGGGGCGGCAGGCCAAGGGCGGCGGCACGCCGACGTACCGACGGCCCCGCTGCGTCGCCGCCGTCCGGCCCGCCACGCTCCAGCCCCTGACCGACGACCTGCGCCGCTTCGCCGCCGCCCGAGCCGCCCACGGGGACCCGTCCGGCTTCATGAACGCGGCCTCCCCCGGAGTCATCGCGCTCTTCCAGCCCAACGACTTCTACGCCGACGACGACGCGTACCTGGAGGCGCTGGCCGAGGCCATGCGTCCGGAGTACGAGGCGATCGTCGACGCCGGTCTGGTGCTCCAGCTGGACAGCCCGGACCTGGGTCTCGGCCGGCACATGATGTTCAAGGACCGCAGTGACGCCGACTACCTGACCCGGATCTCGCGGCACGTGGATGTGCTCAACCACGCTCTGCGCAACGTCGCGGCGGATCGGGTCCGGATGCACGTCTGCTGGGGCAACTACGAGGGACCGCACCATCACGACGTCGAGATGCGGGTGATCTTGCCGGTGCTCCTCAAGGCGAAGCCGGCCGGGCTGCTGTTCGAGACGGCGAACCCTCGACACAACCACGAGCTGGAGGCGTTCGTGGAGCACCGGGCTCAGATCAGCGACGACAAGGTCCTGATCCCGGGTGTCATCGATTCCACCACGAACTTCATCGAGCACCCGCGGGTGGTGGCCAACCGGCTGCGTGGCTTCGTCGATCTCGTCGGCGCGGAGCGGGTCCTGGGCGGCACCGACTGCGGCTTCTCCACCTTCGCCGGGTTCGGAGCCGTCGATCCCGACATCGTGTACGCCAAGCTGGCGACCCTGGCAGAGGGCGCCGCCCTACTCGCCTGAGACCGCGCCGTCGACACCGTCGGCGATCTCAGAGCTCAGAACCGGCCGGCGAGGAGACGCTGGACGGAGCGCGGTCGCTCGAGCGGCGACAAGTGAGCGGCGCGCTCCAGCACCTGCAACCGGGCTCCCGGCACGAGCGTGACCACCTCCGCGTGCCGATCAAGTGGGCACAGCCGGTCGTGACGGGCGGCGATGACCAGGGTCGGACAGCGCACATCCCGTAGTCCGGGGCGCTCGTCGACGCGGGTGGCCTGCAGGCGGAGCTGGGAGTCGAGCTCGGTCTCCCCGACGTCGTCGGCCATGGCCAGGGTGGTCTCGGCCAGGTCGGGCCGACGGCTCAGCGACGCGGGGCTCAGCAGCACCGGGAGCAGATCCTGCTGGAGCTCCCGCGCGGACTCCCCGGCGGACAAGCGATCCCGTTCGCGGCGCCAGGACATGAGCTGCTGCTCGGTCGGTCCGTACGGGTTGGTCGACATCAGGACCAGCCCCGCCACCCGCTCGGGCGCGGTGCGGGTCACCGCCATCGCCACCACCGCGCCGAGGGACAGCCCCACGATCACGAAGCGCGGGGGCAGTTCTTCGAGCAGTCGGTCGACCTGAGCCGTCAGGCTGGGCTCGGTCAGCCGGGGAGTGAGCGCCTGCTCTGGTGCGACGTCCGCCCACAGCCGCGCCGAGCAGTTCATGCCCGGCAGCAGGACCAGAGAAGTCCCACCACCGAACGCACTCGGAGGACCCACTGACGCCCGGTCAGCCCTTGACCGCACCAGAGGCCAGCCCGGCGACCAGGTACTTCTGCGCGATGAAGGCGATGCCGATGACGGGCAGCGTCAGCAGCATGGCCGCGGCCCCGGCCTGCTGGAGCATGGGCAGCGTCTGACCGAGCTGGGTGGTGATGAACACCGGCACCGTCTTGCTGGCCGTGTCGGTCAGGATCGCGGCAGTGAGGTACTCCTGGAAGGCGAACAGGAAGACGAAGATGCCCGCAGTGAGGATGCCCGGCCCCATCAGCGGGATCATCACCTTGCGCAGCATGCTGATCCGGGTGCAGCCGTCGATCATGGCCGCCTCGTCCAGGCTGGCCGGGATCTCGGCGAAGAAGTTGCGCAGCAGCCAGATGCTGAACGGCTGGTTGATGGCCACCAGCGCGATGGCCAGCGCGTAGGTGGTGTCGTAGATGCCGAGGGCACGGCTGATGTCGTACATGGGCAGCACCACCGAGAACCGCGGCAGCGCCCGGAAGATCAACGCGAGCACCAGCAGCAGCGCCGAGATGTAGCCCGGCATCCGCGACAACGCGTACGCCGCCGGCAGAGCGATGATGAGGGCGATGACCGTGGAGATCACCGCCACGATCAAGGTGTTGCCCAGATACTGGGCGAAGTACGTCGTCTGCCACAGGTCGACGAAGGCCTGGAACGTCGGGGTGTAGCTGAACACCGGCGGGTTGGAGAAAGCCACGCTGGTCGGCTTGGTGACCGCCATGCCGGTCCAGATGAAGGGACTGAGCATGAGGAAGCAGGTCGCGGCCAGGAACAGTCCCGACAGCACCAGCACCGGTCGCCGTTTCCGCGGCGCCTTGCGGGGTTCCGCGGCCTTGAGGGCGCGGCTGACGGTGGACTCGGCTTCGACGGCCGTCATCGCACGTTCCTCGATTCCTTGAAGGTGTCCCGGATGAACGGCGTCAGCATGATCAAGATGAGCAGGATGGTGAGGACGCTGATGGCACTACCCAGACCCAGTGCCTCGCTGCCTTCTCGGAAGGCGATGTTGTAGATGTACAACATGATCGACTCGTTGCCGATCTCCACCGCCTGGGGGGCCAGCGGGATCAGCTGGTCGAAGGTCCGCAGGACGTCCATGATGGAGATCAGGGTGACGAAGAACAGCACGCCGCGGATGGTCGGGATGATCACGTGCAGGTGGGTCTTGAGGGCGGTTGCGCCGTCGATCCTGGCGGCCTCCAGGATCTCCCCCGGGACGCCCTGCAGGCCGGCCAGGATGATCAGCATGCTGAAGGGCAGCAGGTGCCACACCGTGTTCAGGACGATCATGATCCGGTTGGGCCAGACGTCGGTGAACCAGAGGATCTCGTTCTGGGTGATGTTGGACAGCAGGTAGTTGACGATGCCGCCGAAGTTGGTGTCGAAGAGCCAGGAGAAGGCGGCGGACCCGACCACGTTGGGCAGCACGTAGGAGACGAGCAGGATGCCCAGGACCACCGGGCGCAGTCGGCCGAGCTGGTTCACCAGGGTCGCGATGATGTAGCCGAGCACGACCAGGCAGGCGGTCACGAGCAGGGTGAGGACGACCGTGAAGGCGACGGCGCGGCCGAAGCGCGCGTCGGTCAGGGCCGAAGCGTAGTTCTGCAGACCGACGAACACCCCGGTCTCGCCGTACTGGACATCTTGGAAGCTCCACTGCACGGTGCGGATCAGCGGCAGCAGCAACAGGCCGAACATCACGATCATGCTGGGGCCTACCAGCAGCGCGAACTCGCGTCGACGCATCGAACCCTCCTGACTCGAGCGGTGATGGGCTGGTCGTACGCCGTGAGGGCAGCGCCGGTGGTGGCGCCGCCCTCCCGAGCGGTCAGTACTCGGCCAGCACCTTGTCGGCGGCGGCCTGCATCTGCTGGGAGCCCTCTTCGACCGAGAGCTTGCCGAGCACGGTCTGGGCGATGAGCGAGATCACGGCGTTGGACACGTCCGGCGTGTACGGGGCCGAGACCGGCGGGACCGTCTTGGCAATCGAATCCAGGGCGGCCTGGGCGTAGGGCGCGCTGTCCTTGGTGACGACCCCCTGGCGAGCCGGGAAGGCGGCCGGGACGGAGGCCTTGGAGGCGTCCTCGCTGACCGAGGAGCCGATCAGCTCGAACAACAGGTTCTCGTCGAGCTGGGTGTTGACCGGGATCGACCAGCCGTCGATGGACAGCCGGCTGAACAGGGGGCCGCCGGCGGTCGCGGCGGGCGGTGCGGCGAAGCCGAACTGGCTGGCGTACTTGCTGTTGGTCTCGAGCGTCAGGTCGTTCATCCGGCCGGAGAACATGATGGCCATCGCCGCCGTGCCGTTGAACATCTGCTGCTGGACCTTGGGCTGGTCGAAGGTGGTGACCTGCGGGTCCATGTAGGGCTGCAGGGACTTCATGGCGTTCAGGGCGGCACGGCCCTTGTCGGTGTCGAACTGGGCCTTTTTGGTGGCCGGGTCGACGAAGTCGGTGCCGAAGGCGTTCATCATGCCCTGGTACTGGGTGGAGATGTCGCCGGTCGCGAGCCACGGGAGGGCGATCGGGTACTTCACGTCACCGGCGTCCTGGATCTTCTTCGCCGCAGCGACCATCTCGTCCAGGGTCGTCGGCGGGGTCAGACCGTTCTTCTCGAAGATGTCCTTGCGGTAGGCCATGACGTACATCTGGGCCTGCATGGGCACGCCGTAGAGCTTGCCCTCGTAGCTCATGCCCTCGAGCATCGCCTTGTCCAGCTTGTCGAGCTCGTACTCCGCGGAGTACTTCGCCATCAGGTCGTCGAGCGCCCGCAGCTTCTCGTCGGCGGCGTTCGTGCCGATGATGAAGCTGTAGGTCTCCAGGATGTCGTAGGAGCCCTTGTCACCCGAGAGCGTCGCCGTCGTCTTCTGCACCTGCCCGGCGAAGTCGATCGGGTCGTGCTTGACGGTGACGTTGTCGTGGGTGCAGCTCTTGACCATCGTGTTGGTGAACGGGTCGACGGCCGAGGAGTTGTACGCGAGCACGTTGACCGTGGTCGGCTCCGACGGGTTCTCGAAGTCGCAGGCCACCTGGGTCGCGGTGTTCGCCCCCGTCCGGGAGCCGGCACCGCAGGCGGACAGGGTGATCAGGCTGGCCGACATCGCCGCGACGGCGAGCAGCTTGAGCGTTCGGGTGGGGCGCATGGGGGGTCTCCTTGGGAGGGGGTGTGGGAGCAGCGCGACAGAAGTGATGCTTACGTATTCAGCGAACGACATGCATTCCTGGAGCGGCAGCGGATCTGCGCTGCGGACTCCGGGACTCAGGGGCGGGCGATCAGGTCGAGCCTCAGCTGAGCGCTGTCCCGGTGGCCGGGCATCTCCTCGAAGTCGGAGATGGTCACCACCGGTCCGGCCTGGATCTCGGTGGCCTCGCGGGTGGCCCGCTGGTAGGTCAGCTGCTTCAGGTAGCCGGTCACCGACAGTCCTCCGGTGTAGCGGGCGCCCCGAGCGGTCGGCAGCACGTGGTTGGTGCCGGACATGCCCTTGTCGGCGTACGCGACGGTGGACCACTCCCCCAGGAACAACGAGCCGTAGTTGCGGAGGTTGTCCAGGTAGAAGTCCGGGTCCTCGGTCAGGATCTCGAGGTGCTCTGGGGCCAACAGGTCCATGATCTCGATGGCCGTCTTGGGCGAGTCGGCGACGTAGATCGAGCCCCAGTCGCGCCACGCCGCACCGGCGATCTCCCGGGTGGCCAATCCTTCGAGCTGGCGGGCTATCTCGACCTCGACGGCAGCGGCCAGATCGGCCGAGGTGGTCACCAGGCAGGCGGGTGAGCTGGGACCGTGCTCGGCCTGGGCCAGCAGGTCGGCCGCCACCATCTGGGCGGTGGCGGTCTCGTCGGCGATCACGGCCACCTCGGACGGACCGGCGAGCACGTCGATGCCGACTTTGCCGTACAGCTGGCGCTTCGCTTCGGCCACGTACGCGTTGCCGGCCCCGACGATCATGTCGGAGGCGACCCCGTCGAGCAGCCCGAACGCCATCGCTGCCAGCGCCTGCACCCCACCGAGGGCGAACATACGGTCGGCTCCGGACGCCCGCGCGGAGTACAGGACGGCCGGGTGCGGTCGACCGTCGCGGCTCGGTGGCGTGGCGCAGACGATGTTGGGCACCCCCGCCGCCCGGGCGACCCCGACGGTCATGAAGGCGCTGGCCAGCAGCGGGAAGCGACCGGCCGGGAGGTACGCCCCGACGTTGCCGACCGGCACGTACTTCTGACCGCAGACCACACCGGGGACGACCTCCTCGGCGAAGTCGTGCAGGTGTGCGCGCTGCATGCGGGCGAACCGGTACGTCCGCTCGGCCCCGGCGTCGAGCGCGGCCTTCAGATCGGTCGGGAGTGGAGCCGTCAGCTCCTCCACCTGCTCGGGGGTGATCTCGAAGTCGAGGCCACCGGTCCAGCCGTCGAGGCGCTCGGCGTAGGAGCGAACGGCGTCCAGACCGCCGGCCTCGATGTCGGACAGCATCGTGGAGACGGTCGCGATCACGCCGGGGTCGGACTGGGCCGCGACGTCGGGGCGATCCGGTTCCCGGAGGACGGTGTAGGAACCGGTGATCCGAGTCCGGTCGGCGGCGGTGAGATGCATACGTATAACCTAGGCCAGATCGTCGGGTTGTGGCAAGGGCCCAGCTCGGCCACCGGCGGTTCGGTGGGCAACCGACGGGACCTACGGCGAGATCCGGGCGACCTTGTGCCCTGTCGGCAGCCGCTCGCCGTGGCCCACCCTGGAGGAAAGAGCGCGATCCCTGGCGTCAAGCGGGGGTTCGCGACAACCAGAGGGGCACGCGATGGGCACAGCACTGGTGGTCTACGAGTCGATGTGGGGCAACACCGAGAAGGTGGCTCGCGCCGTCGCCGACGGTCTGGCCTCGACGTTGAAGGTGGAGGTCTGCGAGGTCCGGGACGCACCCGCGTCCCCCACGGCGGACGTGGAGCTGATCGTCGCCGGCGGGCCCACTCACGCCTTCTCCATGACCAGGGCCAGCACCCGCCAGGAGGCCCGGCGTCAAGGCGCCGACCACGGCGGCGACACCGGGTTGCGCGAGTGGCTCGACAGCCTGCCGAGCGGTGAGCATCCCCAGCCCGTGGCCACCTTCGACACCCGGGTGGAGAAGATGCGACATGTACCCGGGTCGGCCGCCAAGAGCGCAGCACGGGTCGCCCACCGTCATGGCTATGAGCGGGCCGCAGCCGCCGAGAGCTTCTACGTCACCGACATCGACGGCCCTCTCATCGACGGAGAGCTCGAGCGGGCGTCCGCCTGGGGCCGCCACATCGCCGCCAGCATCTAGGGTCACGAACACTAAGCTAAGCCAGCACGACCACCAGGCACAGCCCGACGACTGCGTAGACGACGCTGGTCCAGTGTCGACCTTCCGGCGGCATCGTACGCCAGCGCACGATCACTCCGGCCGCTCCGACTCCGACGGCGATGGTGGCCGCCACCCACAGCCAGACGCCCGGCCCGGGCGGTGGCGCGAGTGCCCGGACCAGGGCCAGGGCGACGACCGCGTCCACGCCGGACCGCAGGAGCTGCCCCCGGCCCTTGACCGTCAGGGGTCCCAGCGACCAGGACCGCGCCACGAACACGACGACACAGAACACGGCGAGCAGCCACAACACACCGGCGATGATCATGCGCAGTCCCCGATCCGGTCCAGCAGCTCGAAGCCGGCTCGGGTGGTGCTGTTCGGTGACTCCTGCAGGGACGACAGGATCACCACGCCGACCTGCCGTTCGCGGTCGATGCCGAGGAAGGAGGTGAAGCCTCCGGTGCCGCCGTTGTGCCAGGTCACGGGTCGCTCGTTGAAGGGCGACGGCAGGGTGATCCAGGCCCAACCGGTCGGGGTGTCATCGACCGTGGTCTTCGGCGTCAATGCATCCATTCCCGGGGCTTCACCGGTGAGCAGCCGCTGGGTCAGCACGGCCATCTCACTGATGTCGGCTCGTACCCCGCCGGCGGGGGCGAGCGCCTCGCCGAGCCAGGCGTCGGCCGTCCGTCCTCCGGCCGTCTGCCCGAGCAGATCGGCGTCGGTGAGCTCGGCGTCGTCGTACGGGACGGAAGCTCTGGACAGGCCGACCGGGATCAGGATCCGCTCCCGCACCAGGTCCCGGTAGGGAAGGTCGGCCGCCGACGCCAGCGCCGCGCCGAGCAGCTCGAACCCGAGGTTGGAGTAGGTGCCCGGTGCCGCGTCGAGCGGCACGTCGCGAAGGGCGGCGAGTCGTTGCCGCACCGTGTCGTCGTACGGGTTGCCGGCGGTCAGACTGGCCCAGTAGTTGCGTCCCGCCTGCTGCAGGGTGGGCAGCTGGGTCGGCAGCCCGGAGGTGTGCGTGGCGAGCTGGCTCAGTGTCACCTCGGCCAACGCCCCGGTCACCGGCAACAGGGTCTCGAGCCGGGTGTCGGCCCGCACCTCGCCGCGCTCGATCATGTCGGCGAGCAGCAGACCGGTGAGCCCTTTGCTGATCGAGCCGATCTCGAACCGATCGGTTGCCCCCGCGCCCATCACCGCGGTCCGGATGCTGCCCGGGCTCACGCACGCGGCGGCGAGGGCCGGCCGGTCGTCGCCGACCACCTCGCGACCGAGCTGCCCCAGCGAGGCGTCGCCGGTGATCGTGGCGGGCAGTCGTGCGGGAGCGGGGCGCCAGACGACACCGAGCACGAGAGCGAGAACCGCGCAGGCGGCCACGACGAGGACCGTACGACGGTGAGGAGTGGGTGCCCGACGTGCGGCGATCATGCCATTCCTTCCATCCGATGGTACGCAATTACGTAATATCGTACAGGACGTCACCTGCTCGCAACACGTGCCTCGTTAGGGTGAGCCATGACCGAGCAGCGGGAGATCATCTGGCGTCAGGCCCTGCCTGGCGAGGAACGTCTGGCCCGTCCCGCCAGCCCGGCCGAGGCTCGAGCCCGGCTGGAGAGCGGCAACGCGGACTTCGCCAAGCTCGGCGACCAGGGCGGGCAGCAGGTCATCTCGGTCGGTCCGGAGGCGTTCGGGCTGCCGCCGGTCGAGGGGGCGGGCCTGGCCCAGGAGCCATTCGCCGCGGTGCTCGCCTGCTCCGACGCCCGGGCTCCGGTGGAGCTGTTGTTCAACCAGGCTGGCAACTCGATCTTCGTGGTCCGGGTGGCGGGCAACGTACCCGGCCGTGAGTGCCTCGGCAGCCTGAACTACGCGGTCGCCAACCTGCCGTCGGTCAAGATGATCACCGTGTTGGGCCACACGAGCTGCGGCGCCGTCTCGGCCGCCGTGGACGCTTTGCTCTCTCCGCAGGTCTATCTGGACGTCATCCACGATCCCTCCCTGCGGGCGATCGTCGACGCCCTGCTGGCCGGGGTCCGGATGGCCGACCAGGCCCTGGTCAACACGTACGGCCGTGACATCCGTGACGCACCCGGCTTCCGGGACGCCCTCGTCGACCTGGCCGTCACCGCCAACGCCGCCATCACCGCCTTCGTGCTGGGTCGCGCGATCGACTGCGCGGTGACGTTCGGTGTGTTCAGCCTGGTCAACCGTACGGTCGGTGTGACCGGCCCGACCGGCTGGCAGTCCGGACTCCAGGACCCGCCGGACGGTGATCGCTCCCTGACCGAGCTGCTGGGCTGGGGCGCCACGAACGCCGGACTCTGACACCTCGAGGGATCTGCACGGGCTCGCCGCGCCGAACGGCCGTTCGGATTCGTTCGTGATGGGAACGTGCACCTCACGCCAGCTGCCTCGGCGTGTCGCGTTGGAAAGAGCGCGCACAGTGCGGCTTTCCGTCATCCACGGGGGACCCGGTGGGCCAGCCGCGGGAGCTGAGGCACGACGACATCATCGAAGAGCGTCGCCTGTGGACAGTGACGGAGACGCGCCCAACGCGCGCTCGGCAAGCCGCGACACGCCGCAGGTCCTCCGGAGAGAGGCAACTTCCCGTCACGAACGAATTCCCGGCGGGTCGCCACTCGGCAACCGCCTTCCTGGTCGCCGGGTCGCGCACGACGAATCGGCGGAACCTGAAGGTTTCCTGTGCGGCGATCGTTCCATACCAGTGGACGCAGTGGTTTACTGCGTAGCGACGATCCTTCCCCGATCGAGGAGCCAGGCCCCGTGACCGACACCGTCGCCGAACGCGAACTTCCCCCCACCAGCATCGACGTCGCCGCTCAGGACGAACAGCACCGCAGGTGGACGCCGAAGAAGATCATCATCTGGAGCGCGATCGCCCTGCTCGGCGGTGTCGCCTGGGTGATGATCGCCATCGTCCGGGGCGAGACGATCAACGCCGTCTGGTTCGTCTTCGCCTCGGTCTGCAGCTACCTGATCGCGTTCCGCTTCTACAGCAAGCTGGTGGAGCGCAAGATCACCCGACCGGACGACACCCGTGCCACTCCCGCGGAGTACAAGGAGAACGGTCTCGACTACCTGCCGACCGATCGTCGGGTCCTGTTCGGTCACCACTTCGCCGCCATCGCCGGTGCCGGCCCGTTGGTCGGGCCGGTGCTGGCTGTGCAGATGGGCTACCTGCCCGGCACCATCTGGATCATCGTCGGCGTGATCCTGGCCGGTGCCGTCCAGGACTACCTGGTGCTGTTCTTCTCCATGCGCCGGGGCGGCCGCTCGCTGGGTCAGATGGCGCGCGACCAGCTGGGTCGGATCGGCGGCACCGCGGCGATCCTGGCCACCTTGTTGATCATGCTCATCATCGTGGCCATCCTGGCCCTGGTGGTGGTCAACGCCCTGGGCGAGAGCCCGTGGGGCGTCTTCTCGGTCGGCATGACGCTGCCGATCGCGCTCTTCATGGGCTGCTATCTGCGGTTCCTCCGGCCGGGCAAGGTCGGCGAGGTGTCGATCATCGGTTTCGTCCTGCTGATCACCGCCATCGCCGCCGGCCGGCTGGTGGCCGAGAGCCCCTACTGGTCCGAGGTCTTCTCGCTGGAGAGACTCACTCTCGCCTGGATCATCGTGGCGTACGGCTTCGTCGCCGCGATCCTGCCGGTCTGGCTGCTGCTGGCCCCGCGTGACTACCTGTCCACGTTCATGAAGGTCGGCACCATCGTGATGCTGGCCGTGGCGATCATCATCGTGCGTCCGGTGATCGCCGTGCCGCCGCTGAGTGAGTTCGCCGACCGCGTCGACGGACCCGTCTGGGCCGGTCCGCTGTTCCCCTTCCTGTTCGTCACCATCGCCTGCGGGGCACTGTCGGGATTCCACGCCCTGATCGCCTCCGGCACGACACCGAAGCTGATCGAGAAGGAGCGACAGACTCGGCTGATCGGCTACGGCGGCATGCTGATGGAGTCGTTCGTGGCGATCATGGCGCTGGTCGCCGCGATGTCCATCGACCGGGGGATCTACTTCGCAATGAACTCCTCCGCCGCGGTCACCGGCGGCACCCCGGAGACCGCGGCCGCGTTCGTCAACGGTCTCGGGCTGATCGGGGTCAACCTCACGCCCGAGATGCTCACCTCGACCGCTCAAGCGGTCGGTGAGGAGTCGATCATCTCCCGTACGGGTGGGGCACCGACCCTGGCGTTGGGCCTGGCCCACATCATGCAACAGCTGACCCACTCCGGACTGACCTCGTTCTGGTACCACTTCGCGATCATGTTCGAGGCGCTGTTCATCCTGACCGCGGTGGACGCCGGTACCCGCGTCGCTCGCTTCCAGCTGCAGGAGTCCCTGGGCAACATCGTGCCCAGGTTCCGCGACACCTCGTGGCGGCTCGGGTCCTGGGCGTGCACCGCGGTGATGGTCGCCGGCTGGGGCGCGATCCTGATTTTGGGTGTGACCGACCCGCTCGGCGGGATCAACACCTTCTTCCCCCTGTTCGGGATCGCCAACCAGCTGCTGGCGGCGATCGCGTTGGCGGTCTGCCTGTCGCTCGCCGCCCGTGGTGGGGTTCGTGCTTGGCTCTGGATTCCGGCCCTGCCGCTGGCGTTCGCGTCCGTGGTGACGATCACCGCCTCGCTGTACAAGATCTTCTCGCCGGTGCCGGCCGTCGGTTACTGGGCGCAGAACCAGCTGTTCCGCGACGCCATCGCCGCCGGGAAGACCAGCCAGGGTACGGCGAAGACACCGGAGGCCATGGCGGCCGTGGTCCGGAACACGACGGTCCAGGGCACGTTGTCGATCATCTTCGTGACGCTGGCCATCATCGTCATCACGGCGGCGATCATCTCGACCGTCCGTACGCTCAGGGGAGCAGCAACGCCCGAGACCGAGGACCCGCGGCAGGAGGCGAAGATCTTCGCCCCCGCCGGCTTCGTGCCGACACCAGCCGAGAAGGAGCTGCAGTCCCGGTGGACGACGGAGGTCCCCGACCAACCGCGGCGGCGAGCCCACCACTGACTGCCGACATGACCCAACCGACCCGATCAAAGGGATCACCGATGAGCTCCAGCATGAGAGACGTTCCACTCCGCGGATGGCGCACCTCCCGTGCAGTCGAAAGCTCGTCGGACCCGATCCAGTGGGCAGATCTGCGCCGGGTCTGGGCGGGGATCAGGTGGTACGCCACGGGCGTGCTCGGCGGCTCGAAGTACGACGGCTACCTGAGCTGGCACGCGCGGCACGGTGATGGCGAGCCCCTGTCCGAGAAGGACTACTGGCGGCATCGCACCGAGCACGAGGAGAAGCATCCCGAAGGCCGCTGCTGCTGACCCGGTCCCGGTCGATCTCCGACTTCGCGTGTGTTGCAACACCCGCGAAGTCGGGGTTGTGGGTGGCGCAAGGGGAGTGCCCGCGCGTGCCGGCCGTCGGATCTGACTCCCCGGTGGCATCCGGGCAGCGGCTCGCCCTACCGAACAACCGGATGACTCCCCAGCGACAAACGGACCCGAGCCCGCACGCCCGCTCTCCCACGCACGCACGGCCACCGGATCCGACCCCCGACCGACGTCAGTCGGCGGCAGCCCCCACCGCCGGCAGCTTCAGCAGGCCGGCCACCTCATCCCAGAGCTCGCCGAAAGCCTGTGCGGCCGGCGACTTGCCGGCGAACACGATCAGCGGCTCCCGGCGTACGGTCATCTGCTCCACCGCACTGGCCGACGGGATCGCGATCGAGCTGACCAGCGGATTCTCCTTCGGCAGGTCCGTGAGGATCTGGGTGTGTAGCTTCCGGCGCCGATCGAGCATGGAGAAGTAGCCACGCAGCTTCGGCTTGCGGCCCTTGAGCTCGTGGGTGAACGCAGCGAGCTGCTCGAACGTCCGCACCGAGAGCACCGTCGGAATCAGCGGCACGAGCACCACGTCGGAGGCGCGCAGGACGTTCTCCGACACCAGCGACAGACTCGGCGGGGTATCGAGGATGACGACATCGAACTCCGACGCCAGCGGCGACAGCAGCCGTCGGAGCGTCCGTTGCGGGTTGGGCCGGTCGTTGAGATCGATGTCCATGTGCCGGTACGTGAAGTCGGCCGGCAGCAGGTCCAGGTGGGCGAAGTCGGTGGCCTTGATCGCCTCCAGCATCGGCCGCGATCCCCGGACCAGCTTGGGGCTACCGCCCTTGACTCGCGGCTTCACCCGGAACAGGTACGTCGCGGCGCCCTGCGGATCGAGATCCCACAGCAGGGTCCGCCGACCCTGCCGCGCGGACAGGTAGGCGAGGTTGACGGCGGCAGTGGTCTTGCCCACCCCACCCTTGAGGTTGTAGCTCGCGATCACCTTCACGACAGCACCTCCGTGGTCGAGCAGATCACGCCGTCACCAATCGGTCGACGTGCTCGGACGCCTTGCGTCCGAGGTAGTTCTCGTGGTGCGCGGTCAGGGTTTCCCGAGCGGCTCGCTGCCGTGCCTCGAACTTCCCGGACAGCTCCCCCATGGCCAAGATCGCGTTCGCGTCGACCCGGCCGGCGTCTACCATCTCCTGGGCGAACTGACGCAGCGCAGCGGCCTGGACCTCGCCGTCCTGGAACTCTCCGAGCAGGTCCTGCAGCTCCTTGAAGTCGGCGATCACGTTCCGGTACGCGGTCTTGTCGCAGAGCGGTCTGAACACCTCCATCAGGTAGCGCATCTCCTTGCAGGCCTTGCGCAGGTCGTGCACGAGCTCGGACTCGGAGTCGGCGGTGATCTTGGCGGCCCGCTTCTGGCACTTGCGGAACACCGTGTGCAGCCGCTCGACGGCCAGGGCCGAGGCGGTCATGTCGGCGTGGGACGGGTGGGCGATCACCTCCGCCAGGGCGGCCCGCCAGGTGCTGACCAGATCGGTGTAGCGCTTCGCCCGGAGCCCACGTGCCAGCTCCTTCGCCGCCTCGGTCCGGCGCTCAAGAACGTACGCCCCGAAGGACGCCAGGTCGTCGGGATGGGTCACCGTCGCGGCCAGGGAATCGAGCTCGAGCAGGTAGACGTCGAGGTCCCGGGTCGGGGTGGTGATGTCGCCCAACCACCGGAACTCGGGTGCCAGCCGGTCGGCCGAGCCCGGCGGCAGCACGTCGCCCAGCATCTTGAGCACCGACCGGGTCCGTCGGACCGCGACCCGGAAGTCGTGCAGGTACTCGGTGTCGATGTCGGCGACGATGCCGTCGACCGTGGCGTCCATCTCGGCCAGGTAGCCGAGCAGGGCGTCGGCCACCGCGAAGTCCGCCGCCTGATCGGGTCGCATGCCGAACCGCTGCGTCACCGTGGGTCGAAGCGCGGGCAGGCTGCGGACGGTCTCGAACCAGGATCGGTCGCTCTCCGCCAGCGCGGTGTTCTTGATCAGGGCTTTGCGTACGCGCGCGGCCTCGGACCCGTACCCCCGCAGCACCTCGATCCCCACCCGGGCCGGCAGGAGGGCCGCGGTGGGCTTGCTCAGCTCCCCCGTCGTCCAGTGCACCCGGACGACGGTTTTGCCGTCACCGTTGCGCACCGCGTACGTGACCGTCTCGGCCTGGGTGCTCGCGTACGGGATCAGCGCACGGATCCAGGCGGCCGGGGCGACCAGGCTGGTCACCTCGCCGGCGGGCAGCTCCGAGGCGAGCCGTGGCCATGAACCCGTCACCGGCTGCTCGATCTGGCGGCCCTTGGCCAGGGCGATGATCCGGCGTCGGCGCGGCAGGTGGGCCAGGTCGATGCCCGCCTTCTGCAGCCGCGCGTCGACGGTGTCCAGATGAGTCAGGGTCTCGGTCCGGGTCGATTCCGCCGCCACGGTGAAAGCGGGCGCGAGGGCCTCGACCAGCAGGGCTTCGGAGTCGATCGGGTCGGTCGCTGGGCGACCGCCGTTGCTTCGAAGGTGGGCACCGCCGCTCGGGGGAAGCGTCAGGACAGGCGGGTCGAAGGTCACGTTCAGGGGCATGGTGCGATGGAACGTATCAGCCGGGAATGAACAGTTCGCCGATTCGACACCTGCTCGTCACCCAACCGTTGTGCACAACGAGGGCGCGACATCGCAGCGTCGTTCGCCTCGGTGAGACAGAGGTCGGAAGCTCGGCGCGGCGCCGTGTCAGCTGTTTCCGCCGTGCCGGATCACCGGATCGGTAGCCTCGGCCCACAAGGCGGCGTCGGCAAGCTCCTGTTGATTCCTTCGGTAAGCGGCCCAGACCACACCACCGGCCACGGCCCCCAGGGCCAACATCCACGTCCACTTCACTCTTGAAGAGTAGCCGTCGCGCTCCGGCGTCCCCGCCCACCGACACCGAGCGGCTACCGTTCACCCCATGACGCGTGAGGCCCGCCTGGTCCGCGGCGCCGGAGTGGCGGCCTCCGTGGTTCTGATGCTGCTCGCCGGCTGCGGGCGACCACCCGGTGGAGGCGTGGCGCCCGACCCCGAACCCACCGACCGGACCTCCCCGGGGGCACCGTCGAGCGGCGGGCCGTCGACCCCCGGAGCCGCGAGCGCCGAGCCGACCGACGCCGAAGACGCCTCGTTCTCCTTCGACGACATCGCCAGCTACGCCGGCGACGCCGAGATCGAGATCACCGGCACGGTGGCGCGCACCATCAGCACCGGAATGAAGGGCGCCGAGTCGACCGGGAGCCAGATGGTCGTGGTCTCGGTGCTGGTCCGCAACGTCTCGACCCAGGACCTCGACGCCACCACGGTGCTGGTCACCGCAGCGTCCGGGCCGGACGACATCGAGGCACCGCTGATCGGCGATCCAAGCGGTGGGCTGGCCAACGCTTTCCTCGGAGTCATCACCCCGGGGGCGGAAGACACAGCCGACTACGGCTTCGCCATCCCGTTCACCGCGCTCAACCGGGTCCGGGTGACCGTCGACCTGGGTGATGGGCTCCATGAGCCGGTCAGCTTCACCGGTGCGGTTCAACGCGAGCAGTAGCCGACACGGGTCCGCCTCGCGCCGGACCCCAGCATCCGCTGCGCTCCGCACTGAAGCCGCTCCCTGGTCGGCCGAGCTCAGGCGGGCCGGAGCTCGATCACGGTGCCGTCGGTGTCCTGGTCCAATGGCAATCCCTCCCGGTAGGCCAGGGCGGCCGCTTCACCGCGGGCCCCGACGCCGAGCTTCGCCAAGATGTTGGACACGTGCACGCTGGCGGTCTTGGTGCTGATGAAGAGCTTCGTCCCGATCTCGCCGTTGGTCCGGCCGGCAGCCACCAGCCGCAACACCTCCCGCTCGCGCGTGGTCAGCGTGGCGAGGATGCCCTGGTCGCTGACTGTTCCGGCGGCCGCGAGTCCGGCTCGTGCGGCGAGCGCGCCCAGCCGTGACCCCAGCAGCGACGCGCCGATCCGGTCGGCCTCCGCGGTCGAGGCCGCCAGCACCTCGCGAGCCTCGGCCCGCTCGCGACGCGACACGAGATGCTGGGCGAGCCGCAGACCGGCGTACGGACGGAGGTAGCACGGCGTCTCGGCCGCAGTGGTCGCTGCCCACGCGGCCCGCCAGGCATCGACGCTGTCCGCCAGCTCGGCCTCGATCAGCGGACCCCAGATCTGCCGGGCCCGCACCGGCACGACCTGCTCGTACGCCGACCGCACCCGCGGCAACCGCCCTCCGCCGTCGATCCGGTCGGCGGCTCGGGCCGTGGTAGCCGCCAGCCACAGCAGCGGGTAGCGGTGGGCGACGTGGTAGAGGTCCCAGTGCTCGAAGGCGACCTCGAGATCGGCCCAGGCTCGCTCGACGTCGCCGGTGGCCAGAGCCAGCTCGGCGTCCAGTCGGATCACCTGACTCGTGTACTGCGGCGCCACCTGCGGCCCCGTGATCAGGCCGCGGAATTCAGTGAGGATGGCGTCGGCTTCATCCAGCCGGCCGGTCCACAGCCGCAACCAGCACTGGAGCAGCCGGAGGTGGGCGAGGTGGTGGGCGGGCGGATCGAGCTCCAGCGACCGCTCGACGAGCTGGCTCGCGCGATCCCACTCCCCCAGCGCGAGCAGCGGCTCGGCGGCGTTACCCGCGAGCATCGCCCCGGTCGATCGCTCCAGGCCGAGACCGGCGGCGACCTCGACCCCGGCCAGAGCCTGCTCCACCGCCTCCGCGTAACGACCGGCCAGGCAGAGCGCGTCGGAGTAGTTGATGTAGAAGCGCAGCATCGTGGCCCGCGATCCCCGGCCGAGCTCACCGGCCCGGACCAGCTCCACCAGCCCGTCATCCTCCTGACCGCGAATGACGAGGCAGACACCCAGGGTGTTGCGGGCGTGCGACTCGGTCACCGGCGAGCCCGCGTCGACAGCCGCGGCCACGGCCTCCCGGGCCACGTCCGTGGCGTCGACTCCGGACAGCGTGGAGACCATCGCCAGCTGGTTGAGCACCCTGGCCCGGAACTTCGGCTCCGCGTCCGCGGGTAGCAGGTCGGCGGCGGTCCGGAGGGACTCGATGGCCCCCGGGCGCATCAGGCTCGACAGCCGCTGGCCGCGTTCGGTCCAGCGGTGGATGACGTCGGCGACGGCGGCGTCAGCGGGCGTCTCGGCCAGGGCCTGCTTGGTCAGGGCGAGTGAGCGCTCGATCTCCCCCGCGTCCCGGGCGGTGGCCGCGGCGCGATCCAGCAGGGACACGTGAGATCCCGTGACCAGCTCCGGATCGGCCACCCGGTCCCACAGCTCCAGGGCGCGCTCGTACATCTTGAGCGCCTCGAAGTGTGCCGACGACCCGGTCTCCGCTGCCGTCAGCGACCAGCGGAACGCCTTGTCCACGTCATGCGCGGCCGACCAGTGGTGGGCGATCTCGACCGAGGCGGTGCCCGTGGCCAGCTCGGGCTGCTCCTCCAGCAGCGCCGCGAATCGGGCGTGCAAGCGGCTGTGTCGCCCCGGCAGCATGTCTTCGTGCACGACCTCGCGCAACAGGGCGTGCCGGAACAGGTAGCCGTCCTCGTCGATGATCAGGACACCCACGTCGACCGCCTCGCGCAGATCGGTGTCGAGCTCCGCCGGCGATCGGTCGCTGATCGCCTCCAGCAGCTCGTGCTCCACCCGGGGACCGGCCACGGCCGCGACCTGGAGCGTCTCCTGAGCGCGATCGGACAGCCGTTGGACCCTGACGTTCAGTGCGTCGCGCAGGGTGTCGGGCATGTCCACGCAACCGCGGGACGCGGACGTGGCCAGCTCGGTCACGAAGTAGGGGAGCCCTTCGCTGCGCCGGTGCACCAGGTCGACGGCGACACCGCTCGGTGTCCGGCCCAGCAGGCGGGCCAGCAGATCGGCCACCTCGGCTCGGCTGAGACCGCCGATCTCCAGCCTCGTCACCCCGGCCAGGCGTCCCACCTCGGCCAGGAAGGGGCGCAGCGGATGGCGCCGGTCCAGCTCGTCGGTGCGGTAGGTGGCGATCACCAGCACGGGCGCATCGGTCAGAGCGCCGGTCAGGAAGCGCAGCAGGTGCCGGGTGGACTCGTCGGCCCAGTGCAGGTCCTCGATCACCACCACCAGGGGCCCGCTCCGCGCGGCCGACTCCCAGAGCCGGGCCACCGCCTCGAACAGCTGCAACCGGAGGCCTTCGGGGTCATGCGGCGGCGCGATCAGGTCCGGCAGGAGGGCGCCCAGACCGACCCGACTGGCCCCCGCCCACTCGAGCACCTGGTCGCGACCGTGCCGGGCGATCAGCTCCCGCAGGGCACCGACGATCGGCGCGTACGGCAGGCCGTCGCCCCCCAGGGGCACGCACTGTCCGCGGATGATCTGCGCACCCCGGTCGGCCGCCGTCGTCGCCAGGTCGTGCACGAACGCGTCCACGACCGTCGTCTTGCCCGAGCCGGCGTCGCCGCCGACCAAGGCGAGTCGACTCCCCTCGACCAGCACGCTGTCCAGCAGGTCCCGCAGTCGGGCCAGCTCGTCCACCCGGCCGACCAGCTCCATCACCGGCAGCGAGCCACCGGCCGAGCTCGACCCACCGGCCGCCGCTGTCGCGGCGATCCGGGGAGGCAGGTGTCTGACCACGTCATTCATCGTGCCACCGACCGCCGACACTGCCGAGTCTCTTTCGTCGGCGGTCGGGAAACCGCTCACCGCCGCCGCTCAGCAGGGGGAGTCGCCGGCGGCGACGGTGGCGGTGGGTCGGTGCGCGTGGACCCGGAAGCGCATCAGCCGCTCCCACCAGTGAGTCCGACGCGGTCCTCCCAGCCGGGCGAGGCGAGCGAGGTGGTCCTGGGCCGCCTCGTTTCGCAGCTCGGCGTGATGCTGCTCGACCAACAGGCTGGTCGCGTAGTGGTTGCTCATGATGGCTACCTCCGTAGATGATCCGACTCCTCTACGGTCGCGCTAAGGCGGCCCGCCGGACATCGTGCAGGTGCCTCATCTTCGGCCCGCCCGGGCACCTGCGCAGGTCTGAGGTAGCTGAGGTAGCTCAGACAAGCAATCAGCGAAGACTCGGGACGGCCCTGCCGGACCGATGACGATGCGAGGTCGTCGGACTCGGGGCGGGTGAGGGACGTGGACGGGTCTGGCGGGAGCGCCGGAGCCTGCGAAGGCGCGGATGGTTGTCCCGACCCCGCCCCCGAGTCCGACGACCGACCGCCAGTGACAGAAGGCCCTGGGGTCAGGCCGTCCGGGCCTGCGGAACCGCCTCGGCGATCAGGTCGTCCAGCACCTCACGAGCAGTCGGCATCGCCGCGATCTCCGCCTGGATCCGCTGGGCGGCGAGCGCGTACGCGGGGTCGTCGAGCACGGCGGTGAGCGCCGACCGCAGGCTGACGGGGGTGACCTCCTCGGGCAGCAGCCGCACGCCGGCGCCGACGCTCTGCACCCGGTCGGCGTTGGCGAACTGATCGGCACCACGGGGCAGACAGACCTGCGGTAGACCCGAGGCCAGCGCCCCCAGCATGGTTCCGGACCCGGTGTGCGACACCACGGCCGACAGGTGTGGCATCAGCAACGCCTGCGGGACGAACGACGCGGCGACGACGTTGGCCGGCCGCTGACCGAGCACGGACGGATCGACGCCCGGACCGGTGGTGACCACCAGGGAGATCGGCAGGTCCTGGACGGCGTCCAGCACACTCCGCGCCAACCCGGGGTCGTTGACCACGGTGCCCAGGGTCAGGTACACGATCGGCCGGTCGGGCAGCGCGAGGAACTCCGGCGGGAGACGCTCGTCCGCGGTGACCTGGCCGACACTCGGCCGCACCGGCCAGATGTTCAGGGCGGACAGCTCGTCGGACTGGAGGCCGGGAGGGCACGGGTCGAGGTAGATGTCGGTCTCGAAGTCCCGTTGACGGTTGGGCTGGCCGAGGCCGGTGCTGACGTGGTCGAAGATGAGCCCGGCCAGGGCTCGGGTGTTCGGGACGTGGGTGCCGAATCCGTGGGTGACGGCGAAGGCGCCGGTGGCGTATGCCGCCTCACGTCCGGCGAACTCAGTGATCTCGCTGATGACGATGTCGGGACGCCAGGCCGCGGCCCGCGGGATCAGGTCGAGGGCTCGACCGACCGACGGCCGCCCGAACAGGAAGATGGCGTCCCGGCCGAGCTGCTCCTCGTGCGTGGTGGGCGACACGGCGCTCGCCTGCTCGAGCTCGGCCACGGCCTCGCCGAAGCTCGGTCCGACCGTCCAGGTCGTGAACCCGCGACGGTGCAGATCCGGGGTCATCTCGGCGCCGGTGGCGATCACGACCTGGTGCCCGGCCTCGCGGGCCGCGTGCATCAGCGGGAGCATCGGGAACACGTGCCCGACGAGTGGATTGGCGGTGAACAGAATTCTCATGTCCACCATTGAGCCGTCGGCGCCCGGATAGGACATCCGTAGTGACTACTGAGCTACGCGATCGGGCTACGGAGTCGCGGACCGGCCCGAGATGTGCCGACAGAACCGATCAGACCGCCGTCCAGGCGGACGACAGTCCGGCGCTGGCCTCCACAGCGGCCAGCACCTCCTGCACCTGTAGCCCGTCGTCGAAGGAGGGAGCCGGCTGACGGCCCTCCGCGAGGGCAGTGACCAGATCGACCACCTGGTGGGTGAACCCCTGCTCGTAGCCGAGACCGTGACCGGGCGGCCACCACGCGCTCATGTACGGGTGGTCGGGCTCGGTGACCAGGATCCGACGGAAGCCCTGCTCGGCGACGGGGTTCCGGCCATCGAAGAACTCGAGCACGTTGTTGTCCTCGAAGTCGAAGGCCACCGATCCGTCGGTGCCGTTGATCTCCACCCGGAAGGCGTTCTTGCGACCCAGGGCGAAGCGAGACGCCTCGAAGGAGCCGATCGCGCCACCGTCGAACCGGGCGGTGAACAGGGCGGCGTCGTCCACGGTGACCTGACCCCGAGGGGCTCCGGCGGAGGTGTCGCCGTGACCGCCCAGACCGGACCGCTCCCCGGCCAGCGGTCGCGAGGTCACGAACGTCTCCAGCAGGGCCGAGACACCTTCGATGGATTGTCCCGTCAACCACTGGGTGGTGTCGATCAGGTGCGCCCCGATGTCGCCGAGGGCACCCGAGCCGGA
>DATDAP010000281.1:0-11944 GCA_036525335.1 Microlunatus sp.
GAATCCGAGCGCGGCGATGGCCGAACCGATCAGTCCGCCGAACAGGGCGTGCGACGACGAGGACGGCAGACCCAGCAGCCAGGTGGTGAGGTTCCACAGGATGCCGCCGACCAGGCCGGCGAACACGATCGTGAGGATGGGGACGCCCATCAGCCCTTCGATCGGTGCGCCGCTGCTGTCTTGGATGGAGAGGATCTTGTTGCTGACGGTCAGGGCCACCTCGATGGAGAGGAAGGCCCCGACCAGGTTCAGCACGGCGGAGAGGGCGACGGCCGCCTTCGGCTTCAGAGCACCGGTGGCGATGGACGTGGCCATCGCGTTGGCGGTGTCGTGGAAGCCGTTGGTGAAGTCGAACGCCAGGGCAGTCACGACGACTACCACCAGAATGAACAACGCTTCGGTCACGGCCCAATCGTGAGGCCGCCGAACCTCCGAAAGCCAACCCGAGCAGGGCTTCCGGGGGTTCATTCACCCACTGTTCATGTTGGTCACCCTGACCCGACACCTGGGGTGTCGCGCCGGTCACCGGACGCCTCGTACCAGCGCGTCCAGTGCGGATCTCAGCCCAGAGCGGCGGAGACCACCTCACGGGCCGCTTGCTGGACCTGGGCGAGGTGCTCGGCGCCGCGGAAGGACTCGGCGTAGATCTTGTAGACGTCCTCGGTACCCGACGGTCGAGCGGCGAACCAGGCGGACTCCGTGGTCACCTTCAGGCCACCGATCGCGGCGCCGTTGCCCGGGGCACTGGTCAGCTTGGCGGTGATGGGCTCGCCGGCCAGGTCGGTGGCGGTCACCGCGGACGGGTCGAGCTTGGCCAGCTTGGCCTTCTGCTCGCGGTTGGCCGGGGCGTCCACCCGGGCGTACGCGGGCGCGCCGTGCCTGGCGGTGAGCTCGGCGTACAGCTCGCTCGGTGACTTGCCGGTGACGGCCTTGATCTCGCTGGCCAGCAGGGCGAGCAGGATGCCGTCCTTGTCGGTGGTCCAGGTCCTGCCGGCCAGGGTGAGGAACGACGCGCCCGCGGACTCCTCGCCGCCGAAGCCGATGTCGCCGGTGCGCAGACCGGGCACGAACCACTTGAAGCCGACCGGCACCTCGATCAGGGTGCGACCGAGGTCCTCGGCGACCCGGTTGATCATCGAGGAGGAGACCAGCGTCTTGCCGATGCCGGCGTTCGGGTTCCAGCCGTCGCGGTGGGCGTACAGGTACTGGATGGCGACCGCCAGGTAGGCGTTCGGGTTCATCAGGCCGGCGTCGGGGGTGACGATGCCGTGCCGGTCGGAGTCCGCGTCGTTGCCGGTGGAGATGTCGTACGCGTCCTTGTTCTTGATCAGGCTGGCCATCGCGTTCGGCGAGGAGCAGTCCATCCGGATCTTGCCGTCGGTGTCGAGGGTCATGAAGGCCCACTGCGGATCGACGGAGGGGTTGATCACGGTCAGGTCGATGCCGAGGTGCTCGGCGATGTAGGCCCAGTACTGCACGCTGGCGCCGCCCAGCGGGTCGGCGCCGATGTGCACCCCCGCGTCCCGGATGGCGTGCAGGTCCAAGGCGTTGACCAGGTCCTCGCAGTAGGCCCCGAGGTAGTCGAACCGGGTGATCTCGGAGCCGGAGCGCTCGTACGGCGTCCGCGTCACTCCGGACATGTCGGCGAGCAGGTCGTTGGCCCGGGCGGCGATCCAGGACGTGGCGTCGGAGTCGGCCGGTCCGCCGTGCGGCGGGTTGTACTTGAAGCCGCCGTCGCGGGGCGGGTTGTGGGAGGGGGTGACCACGATGCCGTCGGCCTCGGGGTCGCTGCTGCTCTTGTTCGCGTTGTGCACGACGATGGCACGGGACACCGCCGGCGTCGGGGTGTAGTCGTCCTCGGCCTCGGTCAGCACGGTGACTCCGTTGGCCACCAGCACCTCGATGGCGGTCTTCCAGGCCGGCAGCGACAGCGCGTGGGTGTCCTTGCCGATGTAGAGGGGGCCGGTGATGCCCTGGCCCGCGCGGTACTCCACGATCGCCTGCGTCGTCGCGGCGATGTGGTTCTCGTTGAACGCGGTGTCCAGGCTGGAGCCTCGGTGACCGGAGGTGCCGAACACGACCTGCTGGTCGGGATCGCTCGGATCCGGTACGAGGTCGTAGTAGGCGCCCAGCACGGCGTCGACGTCGATCAGGTCTTCGGGGAGGGCCGTTTGGCCGGCGCGGGGATGAGCCATGGGGGTCATTCTGCCCATGTGGTGTTCACCGGCGACACCGGCCTTGGCACCTTTGACAGGATGGCACCCTTGTCTCTTTGGAAGGATGGACAGCATGAGCACGTCCAGCTTCAGCCGTCACGGCGCCGTCGACCTCTCCCAGCTCGCCCAGAAGGCCAAGCAACCACCCGCACAAGCGGGCGCGGGGGCCCGTTCCGGGGGAACCCCGGGCGCGGGGTCGTACGTGGTCCAGCTGACCGAGGAGACGTTCGAGGCCGTCGCCATCCGGGCCTCCATGCAGCACCCGGTGATCGTGGAGTTCTACTCACCGCGGGTGACGACCGGTCAGCAGCTGTCCGACGACCTCGCCGCGGTCGCCGCCGAGAACGGCGGCAAGTTCCTCCTCGGTCGACTGAACGTCGACGCGGCCCCCGGCATCGTGCAGGCCCTGCAGCTGCAGGCCGTACCGACAGTGATCGCCCTGATCGGTGGTCAGCTGGCCCCGCTGTTCCAGGGCGTCGTGCCCCGGGACCAGGTGGTGGCCGCCGTCGAGTCGGTCCTCAAGGCCGCCCTCAGCAACGGCATCGTCGGCCGGGCCGAACCGGTCGGCGGACCGCCGCCCGGCGCCGACGACGAAGGCGAGGAGGCCGGCCCGGACCCGCGGTTCGCCGCGGCCGACGCCGCATTGGAGCGCGGTGACTTCGCCGCGGCCGAGGCCGAGTTCGACCTCCTGCTGCAGGCGAACTCCGCCGACGCCGAGGCCAAGGCCGGCAAGGCCCAGGCCGGCTTGCTGGCGCGAGCCTCGGCCCTCGATCCGCAGGCGGTGCTGGCCGCGGCCGCCTCCGCCGACGCCACCGTGGCCGACCAGCTGGCCGCTGCCGATCTGGAGCTGGCCACCGGACGGGTCGACGAGGCCTTCGACCGCCTGATCGGGCAGATCAAGGTGCGTACGGGTCCCGAGCGGGACGAGGTCCGCGTCCGCCTGCTCGCCCTCTTCGACACCGTGGGGAATGCCGATCCCCGTGTCCTCAAGGCGCGTCGAGCACTGATGACCGCCCTGTTCTGAGGGGCTCGGAAGTGGTCCGAAGCCGGGGGGAGCGCTGAGAAGGAGCGGACACACCTCTCCCGGGCCGGCTCGGGTGCGTCCACTCCTTCTCGACCTCAGGCCGGCTGCCCGAACCACCCCTCGGGTTCGTCGAGCGTCCAGCGATCACGGGTCCGATCACGCCCGAGTCCCTCCGCACGCGCCGATGTCAGGCGCAGAGCGAGACGGTCGCGAAAGTGCGTCAGATCGGCCTTCGCCACGCGTACCACGACGAGGCCGACCCGCTCCAGCCGTACCTCCCGCTCGTTGTCCTCGTTGTGCTGCGCAGGATCGCGGTGACCGGCGCTGCGCTCAGTCCGCCAGCTCGCACCGTGGTACTCGAGCACGAGACCCGCTTCGACGTCGAGCAGATCGGGAATGCCGAGGAGATTGCCCCGGCGGTCGAAGACAGCACGGTTCGGTTGCAGGTCCGTCCACGCGAGCTCTGACACCGCGAACATCCTCAGCCGGGACTCCCAGGGACTCCGTACGCCGATCCGGGCGAGCTCGATGGCGCGCCGGGCCTGTCGGACTCCACGACGTCGGGGCAGGTCGGCCGCGACCCGCTGCAGGCGTTGGTGGGCCGGCCGGCGGTTCTGGCGATACTGGATGTTCCGGGTGGAGCGTCTCCGCTGCCTTGGCGGGGTGCTTTCCACAGGTCCATCGAGAAGGAGCGGACACACGTCGTACGCGCGTCAGAGAGTGTGTCTCCTCCTTCTCGAGCGTCGACAGGCCCGGTCCTCAGACCTCAGTGCGCGGGGCGTACATGATCAGCGCCACCCCGACCAGACAGACGAGCGCCCCTGCCACGTCCCAGCGGTCGGGGCGAAAGCCGTCGACGGCCATGCCCCAGAGCAGTGACCCGGCCACGAACACGCCGCCGTACGCCGCCAGGATGCGTCCGAAGCTGGCCTCGGGCTGCAGCGTGGCGACGAAACCGTACAGGCCGAGGGCGATCACCCCGGCGCCGATCCAGATCCAGCCTCGGTGCTCGCGCACGCCCTGCCAGACCAGCCAGGCGCCACCGATCTCGGCCAGGGCGGCGAGCACGAACAGGCCGATCGAGCGCACGGTGTCCATGTGCCCGGATCGTAGTGCCGGCCGGCGCGTGACCTAGGTGACCGGGCGGTTCCGGTAGCGGTCGACCAGCTCGCGGGCGGCGACCTGCATCCGTACGGGTGGCAGCCCACGGGCGATCTGACGCAGGTCGTCGACCACCATCTCACCTATCCGGTGGAACGCCTGGGGGATGCCGCCGGCCCGGTGACCGGAGAACACCAGGCTCTCCAGCCGCCGGTACGGGTCGTCGGCGGGCACCGGTTCGAGCGGCCAGACGTCGACGCCGGCCAGCATCCGGCCCGACGCCAGCTCGGACCACAAGGCGTCGTAGTCGACGACCGCGGCCCGGCTGACCAGGATGAGCCGAGCTCCGTCCGCCAGCAGGGCGAGCTCCGTCGCGCCGAGCAGGTGCTCGCTGTCGGCGGTCACCGTGGCCAGCACGAACACGAACTGGCTGCGGTGCAGCACCTCGTCCAGCGTTGCGGGCACCAGACCCGACTCGGTGAGGGCGCGATCGGGCCACCACGGGTCGTACACGCGGAGGTCGACGGCGAACGCCTCCAACAGTGGACGCAGGGCCCGGCCGAGGTTGCCGTAGCCGATCAGACCGACCCGGGCTCCCCGCAACAGGATGGCGTCGGCGTTCCCGTCGATGACGTAGCGCTCGGTGCCGGACCGGAACGCGCGGTCCTCCCGACTGATGCCACGGGCCACGTCCAGGGCGAGACCGAGGGCGTACTCGGCGACGGCCTGCGCGTACGCGGGACCGCAGCCCAGCACGTGGATCCCGCGGGCGAAGGCACCGGCGTAGTCGACGTTGGGGAAGAAGTTGCCTTCCACGTTGCAGATCGCCCGCAGGTTGGTGGCCCGAGCGATCCGGTCGGGCGGCAGGTCCGGTTGGCCGATGATCGCGAAGGCCTCGGGCAGCACCGCGTCGAAGGAGCCAGGATCATGATCATCGGACAGGTCCACCACGCGGAAGGTGCCCGCGAGCTCCTGGCGTGCCGCGGACGTGAAGATCCGGTCGGTGCGTTGGGGGGCCGGTTGCAGGATCACCAGTGGCCGCAGGTCTGAGCTCATTCGTTCCTCCCCAGCCCGGCCTCGCGAGCCTGGATGATCATGGCGGACCGATCACGGGCTCGCAGCTTGGTCAAGATCGCCGACACGTTGTTCCGGACGGTCTTGGGGGACAGGTAGAGCCGGCCGGCGATGTCGCCGTTGGACAGGCCCGACGCGACCAGGTCCAGGATCTCTCGTTCTCGTTCGCTGAGCTCCGGGAAGACGGCCGGTGTCGAGACAGGGCCACCTGCGAACACTCGGGCGATCCGCTGCGCCAGCGAGGCCCCGAACACCACGCCCCCGCCGTGCACGGTGCGGATCGCCTGCACCACCTCCTCGGCGGCGGCGCCCTTCTGCAGGTAGCCGCGCGCCCCGGCCGTCACCGCGGTGAACACGGTGGTCTCGTCCTCGCCCATGGTGATCACCAGCACACCGGTGTCGGGCAGCTCGGCGAGCAGCCGGCGGGTGGCGTCTATGCCGTTCAGCCGTGGCATCTGCAGATCCATGATCATGACGTCGGGACGGGTGGCCAGTGCCTGCTCGACGGCTTCCACCCCGTCGGCTGCACGGCCTACGACATCGATGTCCGGTATCGGCTCGAGCAGCGAGGCCAGCCCGTCACGGTAGACGGGATGGTCGTCGGCGATGAGCACCCTGACGGACGGGTCGGCCGGCTCACTCATGGTCACCTCCGCTGAAGGGCAGTACGGTGCGGACAGTCGTCCCGCCCTCGGGCGGACACGTGACGGTGGTGCTGCCGCCGAGCTCGGCGGCCCGCTCCCGAAGCGAGAGCAGCCCGACGCCGGCGGTCCGGTCCGACGATATCCCGATCCCGTCGTCGGCGACCTCGACCACCAGCACACCCGGTTCGGCGGTCAGCTGGACCCGGGCCGAGGTCGCCCGGGCGTGCCGGGTGGCGTTGGTCAGCGCCTCCGCGACGATCCGGTACGCGGCGACCTCCACCGCCGCGGGCAGCGCGTCGACGCGCCCGGCGTCGATCTCGACCCTGAGGCCACCCGCCCGCGCGGTCTCCGCCTGCTGCTCGACCGCTGCCAGCAGCCCGAGGTCGTCCAGCGCGGGGGGACGGAGTCCGTGCACCAGGCGCCGGACCTCCTGCACGGCCGCGGCCAGATCTGTGCGAGAGGTGGCGATCAGCTCCTTCGCCCGGTCCGGATCGCCGCCGACCGCGTTCCCGGCGGCCGCGAGTCGGAGCCCGACGCCCCCCAACGTGGGACCCAGTCCGTCGTGCAGATCGCGCCGGATCCTGCGTCGGTCCTCCTCGCGCGCGAGGACGAGTCGCTCCCGGCTGGCCTGGACCTCCTCCGCCAGGGTGGTCAGCCGTACCGCGATCGCGGCCTGCCGGACGACATCGAGCAGCAGCGCCTGATCCGCGCGGGTGAGCAACGAGCGGATTCCGCCGCGGTCGGCGAGCAGCAGACGTCCGACGGTCTGATCGGAGTAGGAGATGGGCAGCTCGGTGATGCCGTCCGGGCGCACACCGTGCTCTGCCACCAGTCGGCCGCCGCTGGCCTGGAAGACCTCCACCCCGACGTAGCCGAGCTTGAACGACTCGGCCACCGCGCCCACCAGCGTCGGCAGCTGGTCGGTCACGCGGGCGGACGACTCGAGCCGGGCGGCCAGCCCGGAGACGACCTGGTAGCGGTCCCCGCGCCTCCCCATGATCAGCCGGCGCACCCGCGCCCAGATCAGGTTCCGCAGCGGGGCGTAGAGCAGCACGGCCAGCAGCAGCACGACGGCGGTCACGTTGCGCTGGTTCAGGGCCTCGCCGAGCATCCGGCTGGCGACGGCGACCACCAGCAGATCGAGCGTGATCACGACCGCGGCCACCACACCCCAGGCCACCGTGTCGGCCACCAGGGCGTCGACGTCCCAGCGGTCCGGAGCGCAGATGCCGATGGTGACGGACACCGTGGTGACGGCGACCGCTACGAACAGGGCGGCGCTGGCCAGACCACTGGACGGGACGAGCAGGCTGATCACGAGCAGGATGACGCAGACGATGCCCGCCCACAGGAGCCAGCTCAGCTGACGGCGCTCCCACCCGGTCGCCCGGAGATACCGGACGACGACGAGCACCAGCGCCGGCAGCACGGCGGCGAAGGTGATCAGTCGGGTGATCACCAGCAGCGGGAACCCGATGACGGCGGGGATCGGCGCGCTCAGCAGATCGGGGTCGTCGATCGGCGGGGCCGCCATGCCCAGCTCGAGCACACCGGCCGGCATGATCAACAGAGCCACCGGCAGCAGGGCCGTCATGGCGACGGTGACCAGACCCAGGATCCGCCAGCGGCCCGCGATCAGCCGACCGGTGGGGTAGAGCAGCAGCACCAGCGGCAGTCCCATCAGCAGGAAGGCGCCCACCCGGGCCACGAACCAGTAGGCGAACACCGTGCCGGGCAGCAGATCGTCCGGAGGGGAGCCGTACGGCGGCGTGATGCCGAGGCCGTACCAGGCCTCCAGCAGGCCGTCGGCGGCCCACAGCAGCCCGAATCCCATCAGGACGATCCCGACCCGGTGACCCGGTCGACGGGATAGCACCACCACGGCGCAGGCGGCCATCACCGCGCCCAGCGGCGCGGTGGCACTGACCAGCTCGAGTCCGCCGCCCGCGCGCAGCCGCAGCATCTGGCACACCAGGGTGGCGACCACGCAGACCAGCGAGAGCACCAGACCGCAGACGGGCAGGGGTCTCCAGCGGGGTCTCGATCGGGGCACAGTCGTGATTATCACGGGCCCGGCGTCCCGTCCGCAGGTGATGCGGGTCCCGAGGCGACGGGACGTTTCCGCCCGAGCGGAACGTGACAGCGAACCCTGGGCCGCGGGTCGCCGCGCCCCACAGAGTGAGGCCATCGGCCGACGAAGATCGGCCACCGACTCGGAGGAACACCACCATGACCGTCTCCCAGACTCCCGCCCCCGCCCGGTCCGACCTCACCCGTGCGGTGCCGGTCACCCAGCCGACGGCCGCCCGTCCCTACCTGCCGCACGGCGTTCTGTTGAGCGCCGGTGCCCTGGCCTGGGCTGTCGGCATGGTGCTGTTCGGCCTCGATCCACAGACACCGGCCGGCGAGGCCGGCTACTCGACCGCCTCCGGACTGTTCCAGCTGGGCCTACTCGCTCTGCTCCGCGTGCTGTGGCGGACGAAGGCACTGGGCACCGGCAGGATCGCCAAGGCGGTGATCATCGTCGAGAGCGTGCTGGTGACCCTGGCGATCGGCTCGACCGTCGCCGACGGCCTCGGGCTGAGCGATCTGAGCCAGACCGGCTGGGCCCTGTTGGACGCCTTCTGGCCCTTCTCGATGCTCGGCATGTTCATCATCGGCGTCCGGATCGCGATCGCCGGTCGCTGGCACGGCGTGCGCCGGTTCTGGCCGATGGTGGCCGAGAGCTGGGTGCTGGTCGTGATCCCGTCGCTGATGGTCTTCGGGCCGGCCGTCGCCGGAGTCGTCGCCCCGCTGCACCTGCTGGTGGGCTACGCCGTCCTGGGTGTCCTGGTGGCCACCAAGAGGACCGAGGTCTAGATCCGACGCCCGTCCTGCAGATAGGCCGTCTCTCCCTCCCGCTGTCCCATCGCCACGCTCAACCGGCGGTGGGACAGCGGCGTCACCACCTCAGCCGCCTCGTCGAGGGTGAGCAAGGCCACCGACGTGATCTCGTTCTCCTGCAGGGCGAACGAGTCCAGCTCGGCCTCGCTCACCCGCCCGCCATCGAAGATCAGCTCCAGCGCGTCCTCCCAGCCCAGGTACGGCGGCAGCCAGTCCGCCACCAGCAGCCGGCCGACGGACAGGTCGAGGCCGAGCTCCTCCCGGACCTCCCGGATCGCCCCGTCGCGGGGCGCTTCGCCCGGCTCGACGATGCCGCCCGGCAGCTCCCAGTCGCTCTTGAACGCCGTGTCACACAACAGGATCCGGCCGTTGGCGTCGCGCATGAGCACGTGCGCGATCAGGCGCTTCCGGGGTAGCACGGTGTTCATCACCCCGGAGAACCCGTCCGGGCCGCCGACCACGTCGCCGGCCAGCCGACCGAACAGCACCAGGTCGTCGTAGGTTCCGTCGTCGCGTGGCACGACCGACCGACGGATCCCCTCCCACCGGAAACCCGATCGCAGCACCGCTCGGCGAGCGAATCGATCGCCCACCGGTACGGCGACCTCGATGCGTCGCAGCCCGGACCCCAACGCCTCCTCGGCCAGCGCCGTGACGGCGTTCTGGAGCTGGTCGGGGTCCAGCCCGGGTGGCCAGCTGAGATCGGCGATCCCGTGGTCGCCGATCGTCAGCCGGACCGAGTCGTTCACGACTCCGGCGGGGGAGTCGCCTTCTTCGCGGCCGTCTTCTTGGCCGCAGTCTTCTTCGCGGGTGCCTTCTTGCCGGCTGCTTTCTTCACCGCGGCAGCCGCCTTCTCCACGGTGTCCTCGACGGCTGCCGCCGCCTTCTCCACCGTCTCCTCGACTGCAGCAGCCGCCTTCTTCGCGGGCGTCTTCTTCGCTGGGGCCTTCTTGGCAGCCGTCTTCTTGGCGGCCCCCTTCGCCGGTGCCTTCTTCGCCGGCGGTGCCGCCGATTCCGCGGCATCCTCCGGCACCCCGACGACCTGGGCCACCCGCTTGGTCGGCCGGGGCGAGGCCTGCTTCGCTGCCGCCAGTGACCCGGCCGTCTCCTTCTCCGGGTCGTCCGATTCCTCGGTCGGCGCGGCCTGATGGAGCAGCCACACCGCGCCCAGCGGCGGAATGGTCACACTGGCCGAGGCCTCGAAACCGTTGGAGGGCACGGGATGCGCGATCACCTCACCAAGGTTGCCGATGCTCCCGGTGCCGTCGTAGACGTCGGCGTCGGTGTTCAGGATCTCCTGCCAGGCACCCTCGGCCGGAAGCCCGACCCGGTAGTCATTACGCGCCTCCGAGGAGAAGTTCGTGATGCAGGCGATCATCTGCCCCTCCCCGTCGAAGCGCACCCAGGAGAACACGTTGCCGCCGCCGTCGTCGGCGTTGATCCAACGGAAACCCGCGGGGTCGTTGTCGAGCTTGAACAACGCGGGGTGCGTCTTGTACACCCCGTTCAGGTCCTTGACCAGCCGCTGGACGCCGCGGTGACCCCAGTGGGCGCTCTGGTCCCAGTCGATGCTGCGGGACTCGGAGAACTCGCGGCGCTGACCGAACTCTGTGCCCATGAACAGCAGCTTCTTGCCCGGATGGGCCCACATGAACGCGTAGAAAGCGCGGAGCGTGCCGAACTTGCGCCACTCGTCCTGAGGCACCCGCTCGAACATCGAGCCCTTTCCGTGCACGACCTCGTCGTGGCTGATCGGCAGCACGAAGTTCTCCGAGTACGCGTACGCCATCGCGAACGTCATCTCGTGGTGGTGGTACTGCCGGTAGATCGGCTCACGGCCCAGGTAGCGCAGCGAGTCGTTCATCCAGCCCATGTTCCACTTGAAGCCGAATCCCAGACCGCCGTGATCGATCGAGCGGGTCACCCCGGGCCAAGAGGTCGACTCCTCGGCGATCATCATGATCCCCGGCTTGCGGCGGTAGTTGTGCTCGTTGACCTGTTGCAGGAGCTCGACGGCCTCGAGGTTCTCGTTGCCGCCGTAGATGTTCGGCACCCACTGGCCGGCCTCGCGGGAGTAGTCCAGATAGAGCATGGAGGCCACCGCGTCGATCCGCAGCCCGTCGATGTGGAAGTCCTCCAGCCAGTAGAACGCGTTGGAGATCAGGAACGACTTCACCTCGTTGCGGCCGAAGTTGAAGATGTAGGAACCCCAGTCGGGGTGCCAGCCCAGACGCGGGTCCTCGTGCTCGTAGAGGGCGGTGCCGTCGAAGCGCTGCAGGGCCCACGGATCGGTGGCGAAGTGGCCGGGCACCCAGTCCACGATCACCCCGACGCCGGCCTTGTGCAGCTCGTCCACCAGGTAGCGGAACTCGTCGGGGGAGCCGAACCGGGAGATCGGGGCGAAGTAACCGGTGACGTGATAGCCCCAGGACCCGTCGTACGGGTGCTCGGCGACCGGCATCAGCTCGACGTGGGTGAAACCCTGCCAGGTCACGTACTCGACGAGCTGGCGGGCCAGCTCGACGTAGGTCAGACCTTTGCGCCACGACCCGAGATGCAGCTCGTAGACGCTGACGGGCTCCTCGAACTGCTTCTTCTGCCCGCGGTACCACAACCACTCGTCGTCGGTCCAGGTGTACTGGGACTCGTAGACGATGGAGGCGTTGTGGGGTGGAGCCTCACAGAACTGGGCGAACGGGTCGGCCTTGAGCCGCCACACCCCGTCGGCGCCGAGCACCTCGAACTTGTACAGGGTGCCGGTGCCCGTCCCTTCGACGAACAGCGACCAGACACCGGACCCGGGCACCAGGTGCATGGGCGAGGAGTCGCCGTTCCAGTAGTTGAAGTCTCCGACCAGGCGGACGGCCTGGGCGTTGGGCGCCCAGACCGCGAAGCGTGTGCCGGCGATCTGACCCCGCTCGCTGTCGGTGACGGTGATCTCGTGGGCGCCGAGTCGCCGCCACGCCTCGGTGTCGTGACCTTCGTGGAAACCGGTCAGGTCC
>DATDAP010000282.1:0-3607 GCA_036525335.1 Microlunatus sp.
GACCCGAGGATTCGTACGGCTACGGGCGGACGGCTCTTTCACGCTGCATCCGCTGCTGCGTCGGCACCTGCTGGACAAGTTGCGACGGCGGCCCTCAGCGGCCCGTGCCGCCGTACGCCGGGCCGCTCGGCGCACAGCGGAGCTGGGAGACCTCAGCGCCGCCATCTCCATCGCCGTCGACGAGGCCGACTGGGCCTGGGCGGCAGAGGCACTGGTCGAGTCCCTGCACGTCCCCCGTCTGCTGGCGACGGGCCGTGATGCGCTGCTCGACATGGCGGAGGTGGTCGACAGCCTGGGAGCCGCGCAACCGATGCTGCTGGCGGCCGCCGCGCTGGGGCGGTCCTGGCCGGAGGTGGCGACCCGCGCGGTGGCGGAGGCGACCGCGCAGCCGGATCACCCCGGCCCGCGCAGCCCTGCCGCGCAGCTCAGTGAGTCGCTGGTCAGGATGGCCCTGGCTCGATGGGATGGTGACCCGGAGGCAGGGCTCGAGCATCAGCGGCGGGCGGTGGCTGTGCTGCCGACGCTGTCCGTGGCCCAGCGAGCCGCAACGCCTGAGCTCGCGCCGCTGCTGCAGTCTCACGCGGGAGCCTTCGAGGCGATGAACGGTGCCCCCGAACGCGCGCGGGTGGCCCTCGAGCGGGGGGCACGAGCGTTTCGGCCGAAGCCGGTGCCGCTCGGTGCGGCCGCGTCCATCGCGGGTGCGGCGTGCTTGGGGCAGCTGGCCTGGCAGGAAGCGGTCGCGGGTCAGCTCTCGAGTGCGCTCCGGCACGCGGCGGGAGTCCTGACGGCTCGTCCGGCCGACAGCAACGAGGTCGGGGTGGTCCACGCCCAGCTGGCCACCACCTGGTGCCAGATCTCGCGTGATGAGCTCGAACAGGCCGTCCAGCGCTTCCAGAGCGTCACCAGCCGACGCTCGTTTCCGCCGGACGGAGTACTGCTTCCCGAGCTCGCCATGGCCACCGGGCTCGTGGCTGCGCGGTTGGCAGCCACCATCGGGCACGGCGGGGTCGGCCAGGAGTTCGACCACGTGTCCAGGTCGCTGCCGAGCGCGCGGCACTACGAGCACCAGCTGAGCCTCATCCGAGCCGAGCTGGAGCTCGACTCAGGTCAGCCGGCGGCCGCCCTCCAGCTGCTCGGCGACGCCTCGCAGCACGGCGCCGAGGTGCACGCGTTGCGCGCTCGAGCCTGGATCCAGCTCGGGGATCTGGCCTCGGTCGGCGCCTCCCTCCGGGCCCGACCGGCGGAGGCCCTGGGCCTCCTGCCCCGGCTGCAGATCGATCTGATCGAGGCCTGGCTCGCGCCGACGCACAGCGACCGAGTCCGTCAGCGCGCGCTCATCGACCGGGTTCTGCGCATCGCCGGGCGCGAGCAGCTGCGCGCTCCCATCGCGTGGGCGAAGCCCTGGTTGCTCGAGGCGATCGGCTCCGACGCCGTCCTGCTGCAGCGACACGGCCCGTTCCTGGCTTCCATCCGCAACGTCCGGCTGGGGTTCCTCGACAACTCGCTGCGACCGCCCGCGATCGCGACGCCGGTCTCCGTGCTGACGGAGCGTGAGATCGACATCCTGCAGCGGCTCGGCGCACTGAGCACGAACGAGGAGATCGCCGCCGACCTCTTCCTCTCGCCGAACACCGTCAAGACGCACCTGAAGTCCCTCTACCGCAAGCTCGAGGTCACCAGGCGCTCGGACGCCTTCCGCCGGGGCCGGGCCCTCGGTCTGTGCTGAGACCCTCGGCCCGTTCCGAGTACTCCCGTCTGAGCTCAGGGCAACCGACGCCGTCAGGCTGGTTCGGCCCGCAGCGTGCGGACGGCGAACACGTAGTCCACTCCGGTGACCGTCAACATCTGGTCGAGGACCGCCCGGAGACTCCCGTGGGACGCGTGCAGCCTGACCACAGTCGTCCTGACCACCCGGTGTGACCAGCCCAGATGGTGCAGGGCGGCCTTTCCCAGCACGCCGGGAATCCGCACCTCGCAGTACGGCAGGCGGCGGCTCGGAGGCTCGACCGGATCCCCCCCGGGTCGTCGGTCGGAGCAGCTCCGGCCCGCCGACTCGTGGACCTCTCCCGGCGTCAGGCCGAAGTCGGCGAGAGCGTCCAGCAGCACGTGCAGATCCTCGGGTCGGCGGAGGCGAGCCGACAGGATCGTGCTCGTCCCCACCGCTGTCACCCGTGCCGTGGGATGGGTCCGGCGCATCGCGTCGCACACGTCCCCGTCCAGACCGATCTCGTACAGCCAATCGGCTTCGGGATGATCATCAGCGTCCAGCCCCATCGCGGTCTCCTCGTGCGTTCGACCTGCCCGGCACCCGGTAGGCGCCCGGCCGTCGTCACCGCACAGGACCCATCCTCCGGGACGCGCTCCGTCGGTGCTTCACCCGGCCGGGGTGAATCGCCCTGGGCGGCCGCCTCCCGACGCGCCAGGCATGGACTGTGTGCCGATCACTGTGATAGCCCATGATCATGGACGTTGTCGTGCCATCGTCAACCAGAGAAAGCCGTTGGTCGGCAGGGAAGGTGGAGCGGAGCCGGGTCCCGCTCGACGCCCACGCGGAGGTGGTCCGCGCGGACGCGACCGATCCGGTGGCGTTGCTGGACGGACAGTCGAGCACTCGGGTGCCCGAGCTGGTGCCCGTCCGCTACGGACGGATGCTGGTCTCGCCCTTCACCTTCTACCGCGGAGCCGCGGTGATCATGGCCGAGGACCTGGCGGGCGGGCCTCGTACCGGACTCGTCACCCAGCTCTGCGGCGACGCACATCTGAGCAACTTCGGGGTCTTCGCCTCACCCGAGCGACGGCTGGTCTTCGACCTGAACGACTTCGACGAGTCCCATCCCGGGCCGTTCGAGTGGGACGTCAAGAGGCTGGCCGCCAGTCTGGAGATCGCGGGCCGGGCCAACCAGTACGCCCGCAAGCAGCGCCGCGCGATCGTGCTCTCGGCGGTGCGCACGTACCGGCACACCATCCGAGAGCTCGCCGCGATGACCAACCTGGCGGTGTGGTACGCGCACCAGGCCGTCCAGCCGGGTCTGCCCGGGCTCCGCGCCATCCGCTCCAAGGAGGTCAGGCGCACCGTCCGCAAGAGCCTCGACAAGGCCTACAGCAGGGACCACGTGGGCTCGCTGAAGAACCTGACCGAGACCGTCGCCGGCCGACTGAGATTCGTGAGCAACCCCCCGTTGATCATCCCGGCCCGCGATCTCGACCAGCCCGCGCGAGCGACCGAAGAGCTGCAGACCTGGATGGCCCGGGTGCTCGGCGACTACAGCCGGACGCTCTCGCACGACCGACGTCACCTGATCGATCAGTACACCTTCGTCGACATCGCTCGCAAGGTGGTCGGGGTAGGGAGCGTGGGCACCCGTGCCTGGATCATCCTGCTCCGAGGCGCCGACGACCTGGACCCGCTGATCCTGCAGGCGAAGGAGGCGACCACCTCGGTACTCGAGCCCCACACCACGCCGAGCGAGTTCCGCAGTCACGGCGAGCGGGTCGTCCAGGGGCAGCGCCTGATGCAGGCGTACGGCGACGTCCTGCTGGGGTGGCACCACTCCCCCCGCCGCCGCCAGGCGCCCCACTACTACCTCCGCCAGCTGCGGGACTGGAA
>DATDAP010000283.1:0-15020 GCA_036525335.1 Microlunatus sp.
CGTCGCCCAGCCGGCCGCCGGCGACCAGGGTCAGACCGAAGGCCAGGGCGTACCCGGACACCACCCACTGGATGGTCGACGTGGTCGTCCCCAGGCCCGCCTGCATCGACGGGATCGCGACGTTGACGATGGTGACGTCCAACAAGGCCATGAAGCCGACGGCCAGCGTGACGCCCAGGATCCGCCAGCGGACCGGACTGGGCGGCGCGGTCGTCTCGATGGGCACGCGGCGATTCTGCCCCGCCGGTCGGCGCGGATGCTGCAGTGGCCGCACCTGAGCCGACGCACAGGACCGCCGGGAACAATGGGGCCGGTGGTGACAAGACGACAGTTCCTGTACACATCCTCCGGCCTGGCTCTGGCCGCGGTGGCCGGTTGCAGCTCCGACGACCCGGTCCCGGGTGCGAGTTCGTCGACCCCCAGCACCACCCCGAGTGTGATCTCCGCCTCCCCGACCCCGAGCACCACGACCACGCCGAGCACCACACCGACACCGACCCCGACGCGCTCCCCGAGGCCCGAGGTGGCCGCCACGATCGCCGACGACTTCGACGTCCCCTGGGGTCTGGTCTTCCTGGCCGACGGCGATGCCCTCGTCTCCGAACGCAACTCCGCCAAGATCATCCGGGTCACCGCGAAGGGCAAGAAGACCACCATCGGGGAGGTGTCCGGGGTGGTCCCACCGACCGGTGTCGGGGAGGGCGGTCTGCTCGGTATCGCCACCGCCCCCGGCGACGAGGACACCCTGTTCGTCTACTACACGACCGGCTCCGACAACCGGGTCGGCCGGGTCAGCCTGGCCGGGGGCACGGTCGGCAAGCCGAAGGCGGTGCTGACCGACATCCCGACCAGTACCCACCACCACGGCGGCCGGCTGCTCTTCGATGCCGACGGCATGCTGCTGGTCGCCACCGGCGACGCCGAGCAGTCCGCCCTGGCCCAGGACCGGGACTCGCTGGCCGGCAAGATCCTGCGGATCCGCCCCGATGGCCGCGCCGCCTCGGGCAACCCGTTCGACAACCGCACCTGGTCGTACGGTCACCGCAACGTCGAGGGACTCGCCTTCGATGCCGACGGTCGGCTGTGGGCCACCGAGTTCGGCGACAAGCAGGCCGACGAGCTCAACCTGATCAGCAAAGGCAAGAACTACGGCTGGCCCGACGTCGAAGGTGCGTCCGGCGACGACGACTTCGTCAATCCCAAGGCCGTCTGGGAACCCACGAGCAGCTGCTCACCGGCCGGGATCGCCATCACCCGGTCGACGGCGTTCGTCGGCGCCCTGCAGGGCCAGTGCCTGTTCGCCGTACCGCTGGACGGGTCCAAGGCCGGCAAACCCAAGGCCTACTTCGCCGAAGACCACGGTCGGATCCGCAACGCGGTCGTCGCGCCCGACGGCTCGCTGTGGGTGACGACCTCGAACACCGACGGTCGCGTCAACCCCGGCAGGGACGACGACAAGATCCTGCGGGTGACGCTGTAGGCGCACCGGGGTCGCGTCACCGGATCGACCCGATGCTCTGCTGAAGTGGCGGGATGGAGAACGTCATCCTCGTCGTCGGCCTGCTGTTGACCGGCTACTGCCTGCTGATCGCGGCCAAGCCGGAGTGGTTCAAGAACTTCCGGGTGGCCCGGCACGACTCCGACGGCGACTACCGCCGGTCGAGCCGGTTGGGCGACTCACCGCCTGGCGTGGTGCGGGTGACCTATCTCGTGGTCGCCGGGATCCTCCTCATCGGTACGTTCATGATCCGATCATGGGTGGTCCAAGATGATCAATGCGACCAGGCCCGTGCTGTTTACGACGCAGCGAGAACCGACGAGAAGTGGACCGCCGCGGCCGAGCAGGCCGGCTACCGACTCGAGATCACCGAGCACGCCAAATACACGACCTACGTGCTGAGCCGCGACGACCGACCGGTGGCCGACTGGTCCGACGCCGGCTATGGCCGGTTCTCCTGCCCGCCGGGCAGCTGAGCCCTGGTGGCAGGATGCTCCGGTGACTTCTCGACGCATCCTCTTCATCGGCGGCAGTGGCGTGATCAGCGCCTCCAGTGTGCGGTTGGCGGTGGCCCAGGGTCATCGGGTGACCGTGATGAACCGCGGCCGGAGCAGCGCCCGTGACCTCCCCGAGGAGGTCGAGACGCTGGTCGCCGACGCCAACGACCCCGCGGCGGTGGCCTCCGCGATCGGTGACCGGGAGTTCGACACGGTCGCCCAGTTCCGCGCCTTCCTCCCCGAGCAGGTCGCTTCCGACATCGCGCTGTTCTCGGGACGGGTCGGCCAGTACGTCTTCATCAGCTCGGCGTCGGCCTACCAGAAGCCGCCGACCCGGGTGCCGGTGACCGAGTCGACCCCGCTGCGCAACCCGTTCTGGCAGTACTCGCGAGACAAGATCGCCGGCGAGGACCTGCTCGTCGCCGCCTACCGCGACTCGGGGTTCCCGGCCACGATCGTGCGCCCGTCGCACACCTACGACAAGACGCTGCTGCCGACGATGGGGCACTGGACCGATGTCGCCCGGATGCGGGCCGGCAAGCCGGTCGTGGTGCACGGCGACGGCACCACCCAGTGGACGCTGACCCACGCCGACGACTTCGCCGTGGCGTTCGTCGGGTTGTTCGGTCACCCGGCGGCGATCGGTGAGGACTTCACCATCACCGGCACCCACGCGCCGACCTGGAACCAGATCTACACCTGGGTCGGTCAGGCCGCCGGGGTCGAGCCGGAGCTGGTGCACGTGGCCAGCGAGACCATCGCCCTCGTCGCCCCGGACCTGGGCCCGGGCCTGGTCGGCGACAAGGCGCACTCGATGGTGTTCGACTGCAGCAAGGTCTCCGAGCTCGTGCCGGCGTTCGCGACCACCATCGAGTACCACGACGCCGCGTACGAGCAGATCGCCTGGTTCGACGCGAATCCGTCGGAGCAGACCGGGGACGAGAAGCTAGACGCGATCTTCGACCGGCTGGTCAAGGGTGCGCGGAGCTTCTGAGCCAGGGTCCGACCACCACGTGCGGAACAGTCTCCCCGATCCGAGAAAGAGGCCCGCGACACGCCGTCGGCGAAACCGGTCGGGGCGAGTTCGCCGCACGATCGCCAGGAGACCCCGTGCCTGACGTGCAGATCGGCATCTCGGGCTGGACCTACCCACCGTGGCGCGGCACCTTCTACCCGCCGAAGCTGCCGCAGAAGCGGGAGCTGGCGTACGCCGCCTCGCGGCTCGGCTCGATCGAGGTCAACGGGACCTTCTACGGCCTGCTCAAGCCGGACGCGTTCCGGAGCTGGGTGGCGGCGGCCCCGGACGACTTCGTCTTCGCCGTCAAGGGCAGCCGATTCATCACCCACATGAAGAAGCTGGCCGACGCCGACACCACGCTGGCCAACTTCTTCGCCTCGGGCGTGCTGGCCCTCGGCGAGCGCCTCGGTCCGCTGCTGTGGCAGCTGCCGCCCACGATGAGCTTCGACGCCGACCGGTTGACCGACTTCTTCACCCACCTGCCCCGGACCCTCGGGGCCGTCGCCGAGCTGGCGGCCCGGCACGACCACCGGATCACCGCCGAGCGCGCGTTGGTGACCACCGATCGTCCCGACCATGCGGTCCGGCACGCCCTCGAGGTCCGGCACGACAGCTTCCGTACGCCCGCCCTCGTCGACCTGCTCCGCCAACACGACATCGCCCTGGTCTGGGCCGACAACCCGGGCAAGTGGCCGATGCTGGACGAGACCACCACCGGCTTCCGCTACGTACGGCTGCACGGCGACACCGAGCTGTACGCGAGTGGCTACACCGACGCGGCGCTCGACGTGTGGGCGACCCGGATCAGCGACTGGGTTGCCGCCGGCCAGGACGTGTACGTCTACTGCGACAACGACGCCAAGGTGCGTGCCCCGTACGACGCCATGAGTCTGATGGACCGCCTCGGCCTGGCCAAGCCGACACCCTGACCCCCGCGGTGTGCGCAAACTTCCATCCACGGACGGAAAGGCCCGCTTCGCACCCCCTGGATCATGGCAATTTCCATCCGCGGACGGGAATTGCCCACCCTCCGGGTCGGGGAACGCAGGAGTCCCCCGCGTACCCGAAAGAGCTCACTTACCCTTGCTGTCTTCCGACCCTGGGGGAGTTGGGTGAGGTATCGCCACGCGGGGGACCGGCGACCAGTGTACAGATCGGCCGCCCTGCCTCCGTGCACCCGCGGGCAGCGAGACTCAGGCGACGACCTTCGAGCCACGAAGCCGTGTTGGAGGGGCGCCCTTCGCGGTGAACTTCACCAGCTGCAGGTACAGAGACAATGCCCCGCCGTTCGGCCGGTTCATCCTGACCTTCGGTTGCCCGACCTCTGCCATACCCACGTCGAGATCGCCCGACCAAAGGTCAACCGGCGTCGGCGGCGAGAAGGCCGGCACGGCCTGCTGCGCCGGACGCTGTATCACAGCGGGGGTTCACGCCTCCTGGTGGTAGGCAACTACTGCGAAGCGGCCTGCCTCGACGTCATCGCGTCGAACGGGCGGTCGAGCGGACGGGCGGAGGATTCGATGGCGGTCGCGGCAGAGTACAAGAACGGTGTCTCGTCCGTGCTGTGGGCCGTGAGGGCTCTCGACTGCGCAGCCACCTCGGGTACTGAGGTGGATGCCCAGGAGGCCGCCGCGGAGCTGCTGCGAGTCGCCACGGCGCGCGAGTCGGGCGGCGGCGGAGTGCAGGGTTTCCGCGCTGCCGATCGTCCTGTTGCCGCGGCGAACCTCGACGTGGCCGACAGCATGCAGGAGATACTTCTGGAGCTCGAGGTGGGTCAGACGCTCATCACCGCTGGCACGGTTGCTCAGGAAGTCAGTACCGCCGTCGAACCCGGGGCGCTCGCCGCGGCCGCGGACCAGCTCGACGAGAGCCAACGTGCTCTGGATGCTCCCGCCGATCGGGCGTCCGCCGGGTTCCGGGGGGGTGATGAGGCCCCTGACCCAGACCCGGTCGTGGCGTTCCCAGGGCACCTGGCCGCCGCCGTCGACGGCATCGTGAGTCGGACGGTGGACGTGGGCAAGGAAGTGGTCGTGGGTCTCAGCGCGATCCCGGCGGCCTCCTTGGCACCGATTGCGGCCGGAGCCGTCACGGCACTCTCGGAGCTACCGAAGGTCGGGCCGATCATCGCCGCCGGGATCCGCGCGGTGCGACGGGCCGTCACGGCGCTCTACGAGCTTCTCCCCGCTGCCGCCCGTGACAAGGCACGAGAGCTGGCCAAGCAGTGGTGGGGCGATCACGGCAGCTCCGTGACGGCGGCCGCGGCTCGCGGCCTGCTCGGGGCCGAGGCGGTGGTGGCGGCTGGCGCGGCCGCACTGGAAGGTCGAGTTCTCGACACGGAGAAGCTGCGCACAGCCCGGGGTCTCCTGGACCAGCTGGCCGAGACCCACTCGGAGACGGCGGCCACGCTCGAGCGGATCGCCCGCGTCCTCAAGGCGGTCTTCGGCATCGCCACGGCGCTCGTGATCCTGGCGACCTGGGTGTACGGTGCCGCAGCTCTCGGGTTCTTCTTCCTGCTCGGTGCCGCGGTGTGGATCGGGCGTGACTATCTCGACGCTGGGTCGCTGGGCGACCGGGTGGTCGGTGTCCGCGCCATCCTCACCGAGATGGCGACGTGACGTCGGCAGCCGAGGCCGTCCTCGACGAACGCGTCCGAGTCGAGCGGGTGCGCCAGGCACGTCTTGAGACCTTGCGGACGACCGGGCCAGCGGCAGAGCTCGTCGCGAAACTCGCCGGAGACCGGCTGAACGCCGCGGAAAGTGACCTCCGTGTGCTTGTCGACAAGGCCGGGACGCCGGTTCCGGCGGTGCAGTTCCGTCACCGCGTCACGCGGGTCGTCGACGTGCAAGCGGCGGCCGACAGAGTCGGAACGGAGGCGCTCGCGCTGGCGGTCGGCGTGCTGGCCCGCCACTTCGCCCTCGACGCCAACGCCTGTGCTCAGGCGGACGACCTGATCGCGTGGCTCGCGGGCAAGATCGACCGGCGCTACCGTCGGCCGACCGTGCCGGGCGGGGAAGATGCCCTGCATCGCGGAGCGGACATCATCCGCCGCCGGGTGCCGGACTACGGCGACTGGGACCTGCCGATCATGGCGCATGAACTCGGACACGTCGTGGCTGCAGGGCTGCGCCCGTGGGACGCCCGTGCGGACCAGATCCTTCGGCCAGTCGAAGACTGGCTGAGCAGGTTCGACGGGGCACGTCGTCAACAGGCCGGCGAGCTCTTCAGCGACGTCTTCGCCACCTATGTCCTCGGTCCCTCATATCCGTGCGCGATGATCGTCCACCGACTCAATCCGCAGGCCGCGGCGACCGCCGACACGAGAGCCAGCCACCCCGGTGACGCGAGCCGCGCGCACGCCTGCCTGTGGACACTGAAGCAGATGCGCGGGGGCGGCGAGCTGCACGCCTACGACGACATCATTCTCAAGCTCACGAGCCTGTGGAGTGACCTCCAGACCGATGCCGACCAGCGAGCACGGTTGTCGGCAGAGGATCAACAGCAGCTGATCAACGATCTCGGCGGCTGCTGGGCGGCCATGACGTCTCACCTCAGCGCTCTGGCCTACCAGTGGTCGGGCCGCGTCTTCGAGCTCATGGACCGACTGACCGAGATCACGAACACGGACCCCGAGAACGGCACGCCGGCCGACGTGCTCAACGCCGCCTGGCTGGCCAAGGTCGACGCCCTGCTGGGCCGCGGCCGACCGGTCGTCGAGGCCTTGTTCACCACCCTGCTGACCTCGGCCCTGAAGAGAAGTGTGCCGGCGACATGACCGACAGCGTGCCGTACGACCGCATCCTCGAGGCCCGCTTGGGGCTGCTCGAGCAGGCAGTCGACGAGGTGGACAAGATCTGTGATGCGAAGGACCAGCTCGCTCGGCGGCTCCAAGAGGTCCAGGACTTCCTGAAGGCTGACAAGGGTGTCCTGCGGAAGTTCGAGTCGAGCATCCGAACACACCTCACCGATACGGGAACCCGCGTCAAGGCAGCGTTGGAGGAGGAGTCGGAGGACGCCGACGAGGACTTCGAGGCGACCGCGGACGCAGATCCAGACGCAGATGTCCGCGTGAGGTCCCCCCTGCAGCAGGCCCGGACGATCCTCGACGACGCGCAGGACACCCTCGACCGGCTCAGGGAGGCGCGCGTGGAGGCCTACTCGGCGCTCCAGAGCATCCGGCAATGGTCCGTCGCCGATCTCGACGACCACGACCTCAAGCAGTCAGCTGGCCGCTACCGCCAGCTGCTGACGGATATCCGCAAGTCTCCGGTGCCATGGAAGGCCTTCGAGCGTGAGCTTCACGGTCGCGGAGAGCAGCTCTTCACCCGTTACCTCGAGCTCCTCGGCGGCATGGCCGTGCGCGGCTTCGCGGCCGACAAGGAACTGGCCGACGAGCGCCAGGCGCTGGTCCAGCTGATGGTGCAGCCGTTCTGGAGCCAGTCACCCCCGTCGTTGCGGGTGCCGAACCTGCTGACCCGCACGGAACACGTCCAACTCGGCTACGTCGACTGGAATCTCTGGGTGCTGCCCCTCGTCGGTCGCGAGGCAGGGATCCACGCCATCAACTCCGGGCGGTTCAACACCGACATACCCACCAACCTGCTGATCCTGTGCGCCGACGTCTTTGCGATGTACGTCGTCGGTCCCAGCTACGCGGCGGCGACGATCTACCTCGAGCTCGATCCCGAAGGTGGCGAGTCAGGATCTGTGCCGGATCCGGTTCGGGCCGAGGTGATGATGCGCATGCTGCCGGAGATGGCCGAGGCAGGGGTGCATCGCGACTACCTGGGGAAACGTGCTGCCGAGCTTCGTGCATCGTGGACGGGGGTGCGCACGGCGCTCGGAGCACCCGAAGTCATCCTCGACCCGGAGTGTGAAACAGCTGAGCGATTCCTGGCAGAGCTGCGGGAGAGATACTCCGACCTTGCCTTCCCGATCAGGAAGCTGAGTGACGTGGTCGCGAACAGTCAGCAGCTCGCCGACGAGAACGAGTCGCTCACCGGCGTGCTGCGGGACCCGCGCAGCCTCCTGGCGGCGATGTGGCTGGCCAGACTGGCCAACCCCGGGACGAGCAGGCTGATCCACACCCGAGCGCGGGAAGTCGCGACCCAGAGCCGTCCGTCCGCGGCGACGGCGAGCCTGAGTGCACGCGATTCGCGACTCTACAGCCGGGTCATCCGATGAGCACGCCATGGTCGACAGCGGCGTCGGTCGCGAGGGACGTCCTGCGTGACGCCCTTGCCGGGCGTCCGCCGGATGCGCTGGTCCAGGCGCTGGCCCGCACCAATCTGGAACGTGCCCGCAACGAGCTCCGACTCGGTGACGCGCTGGCTGCCGACGTGCTCCTGGGCAAGACTCTCGACCGACTGACCCGCAGGGAGGAACGCGACAACGATCAGCAGAGTCTCTCGGCGCCAGCCGACCAGATGACCCTGCTGCGGGCCGTGGCGCTCAGCCTGTGCGGGCAGGGACTCGAGCGCTTGGGCGATCGGGCGGCGCACGACCGGTTCGCTGAAGCCGTTTCGATCTTCGACGAACTCGATCAGGCCGCGTTCACCGCCCGTGACCACTGCGACTACGGCGTCGCCCTCGCCGGCGTCGGCCGCAGTGCCGAGGCACACACCCACTTTCAGCGTGCCCGCGCCGAGGAGGGCCTCACGCCAGAGGCGACCCGGCACCTTGCCCGCCTGGTGCTGGCCGACGGTGACGCGCAGCAGGCCGAGCGCCTCATCCACGAGGCACTGCAGATCTCACCGACTGATCCCGACATCTACGTCCTCCTCGGAGAAGCACGAGCCCATCTGGGTGAGCCCGACGCCGGCGCGACGTTCGTCGAGGCCGCCTACCTGTACCTGCAACAGAACCGCCCCGGCGCGGTCCATGAGGCACTCGACGCCGCTGAGCGACTCCTCGGTGCGGAGGAAGGTCATCTGGGGCTGCGCGGCGAGGCTTTCCGCCTCCAGGGCCGCCACCTCGAGGCCATCGACAGCTTCGACCGGCTCCTGGCCACGGATCCGGAGAACCCATGGGTTCGCGCCCGACGGGCCGCCTCCCTGGCCGCGCTGGGCCGCCATCCCGAGGCGCAGGCCGATGCCGCTCGGGCTGCGGAGGTCGCTGACGTCGACGACGTACTCGTATCGCTGTTCGCCGGCAACGCCGCGCTCGCAGCTGGTGACTGGCCGCGTGCGCTCGCCCACGCGAAGGACGCGCTGCGGGCCGATCCACGTCACCCCGGCAGCTACCTGCTGCGCGCCCGTGCCGAGGTCGCCGCCGGTTCGCTCGAGACCGCCCGTGAGTTCATCCAAGCGGGTCAGGCCCTGGCGCCGCACGACCTCGACCTGCTCCGGCTCAAGGCGAATGTCGAGCGCCGGCTCGATGATGACGCGGCCGCGCTGAGTAGCCTGCGCGCCATCTGCGACTCGGCGCGGTCCGCGCCAGCCGACCACCACGCGCTGGCAATGGTCCTCGACCGGACCGGTCATCGCGCTGAGGCTCTCGCCATCGTGTCCGCGGCGCTGACACGCTGGCCGGGCTCGGCCGACCTTCTCGTCCTGCACGGCACCCTGCTCCTGGAAGAGCGACAGCCAGCGGAGGCGATGCGCGTGTTCGCCGACGCAGCCCGCCTCTACCCCGACCATCCAGACGTCCTGCTGGGCCTGGCTCACAGCGAGTACGACCAGGGGCGGCTCGATGAGGCTTACCAGGCCGCCGCCGCCGCCGCCCGAGCCCGTCCGGATTGGGCCGAGGCCTGGGCGCTGACCGCCCGGATCGAGGCCTCACAGAACTCGGAGACCACCAACGAGTCCGCCCGCAAGACCCTGGATCTCGACCCGGATCAGCCCGATGCGCTGCTCATCCTGGCGAGGCAGCACCTGATCGACGGAGACGCCCCGGCGGCAGAGCGGACGGTCAAGCGGGCGCTCGCCACGGGCGCCACCGACCCGGAGCTCACTCTTGTCCGCGCCCAGGCCCTGCGGCTGCGCGGGCGGGAAGCCAAGGCGCTGCGGCTGCTGGTCGACACGCCGAAGCGGGTGGACAACGACTCTCGACTGCTCGCGTCCTGGTTGCGTACGCGGGGAGAGCTGCACCTGAGCTTGCGTCACTGGACCGAGGCCGAGAAGGATCTGCGTCGCGTGCTGCAGCTGCAGGAGGACGACCCGGTACAGCAGGTCGATCCGGACGTGTGGTTCGCTCTCGCCGAGGTGGCACGGATCTCTGGTGACGCCGAGGAAGCCGAGCGGCTCGCGCGCAAGACGCTCGAGGTGCAACCCGACCACGTCCCTGCGCATGGCACGCTGGGTGCCGCCCTCTTGGCCGTCGGGCGGTCAACGGACGGAGAGGAGGTGCTGCGGGCCGCCATCGACTTGGACCCGACATACACCTTCGGCGTCGCTCTCCTCGCCGAGCACATCGCCACCCGGGACCCCGACGGGGCCCGTGAGCTGATCGACGGAGCGCTGGCTGAGGCTCCAGGCGACCGCGAGCTGCAGGTGGAGCAGGCGCGGCTCGAGGATCGCCTCGGCAACTTCGAAAGGAGCCTCGCACTGTGGGAGAGGCTGTCGGCGGCCGACCCGGACCTCGACGCACTCGTCGGACACTCGGAGGCGCTGCGGATGCTCGGTCGTGCCGGCGAGGCGGTGCGCGTCGCCGAGCAGGCAGTCGCTCTCGACGAGGACGAGGGCGATGCGCGGCGGGCGCTGGCTTTCGCCCTCCTCGACAGCGGCCAGATCGAGCACGCCATCGACGTTCTCGCCGACACTCACCAGCGCAACCCCGGCGACGCACGCACGTTGGCCGATCTGGGCTTCGCCTGCGCTCAGGCGGACCGTGCTGTCGATGCGCTGGAGATCCTCGACCGCGCATGCCTGGAGTCCCCGCGGGATCCGTGGCCGTTGAGTCAACTCGGCTCGCTGCTCAGCGGGCTCGCCGAGTACCAAGCCGCGGCCACGCTGTTCCGACGTGCCACGGCGGCGAATGCCGAAGATGCGTCGCTCTGGGGAGGGCTCGGCTGGGCCCTGTCGACTGGTGAAGGGGCCGACCTGGAAGCTGCGGAGGCGGCCTACCGCCGAGCGGTGGCGCTGGACCCGTGGGATCCGTGGGTCCTCTCCGGGCTGGCCAACACGCTGCACGCGCGTCGAGACCCCGCGAGCCGATCCCTCTACAGGGAGGTGCGCGCGCGGGCCCAGGACCTGAGCCCGGACAGACCGGGGATGATCAGCCTCCTCGCCTGGTGCCAGTTCCGTCTGGAAGACCTGTCCGGCGCGGCCGTGCTCTACCAGGAGGCCCAGGCGCGTGAGCAGCGTGCCGGGAGCGAGCTGTTGGACCTGGCGTTGACTCTGCTGTGTGCAGGTCGCGACAGCCGTGCCGAGCACGCCTACCGCAATGCGGTCAACCGGATCGCCGGGCGGATCCCAGGACTCGCGGGCCGCGACGCCCTGATGCAGCGCGGACTGTTGACGGTCGCGCTCGACGATCTCGCCCAGGCGTTCATCGACTACCCCGCACTCGAGCAGCGGGCATCATCAGCGAGGATCTCCTCGCTCCTCCGTGATGAACTCGCCTCCCTGCCGACAGTGCCGCCGGTCAGGGCTCTGCTCTCGTCGCTCGGGGCGGAGGACCCTCATGCGCGTCGTCCGCCAGGCTGAGAGTGTCGTCTTGCTGCTTTGGGTGACCCCGGGCGCGTCAGGTGCTGGTTCGTCAGGCCCGATCCGCGTCGTACGAGAGCTCGACCGGCTGTTCGGCGGTCTCCTCGACAGCTTGGGGAGGTCGCGAGACGATCGGCGCCACGACCACGGCGACGACGCAGACGATCAGGGGCAGCGCGAAGGCCAGGTTCAGACCGACCCAGCCGGCCACCACCCCGACCAGGGCCGGACCGGCGAGCTGGCCGACATAGCCGGCTCCCACCACTCGGGACAAGATGATGCTCTGGTTGGTGGAGCCGATGTTGCCGGCGGCGGTGAACAGCTGCGGAACCACACCAGCCAGCCCGAGCCCGAAGACGGCCCAGCCGACCAGGGTCAGCGGGAGGGCCGGCGAGATCATCACCACCCCGATCCCGACCGCGGCGGCCAACGACCCGTACCGCACCACGTACGCCGGTCCGAACCGTCCGGCGATCCGATCGACGGTCAGTCGACCCACGGTCATGGCCACGGCGAAGGTCGCGTACGCCAACGCGGCGGCCGACGGCGGCTGGTCCAGGTGCTCGACGGCGTGCAGCGCGCTCCAGTCGTTGGCCACGCCCTCGGCCAGCATCAGCAGGAACGCGAGCACGCCGAAGCCGATCACCCGGCGGCGGATGCTCCGACCGTCCGCCGCTGACGCGACGGCCGCGGCCCCGGGATCGTCGACTGACGCGGAAGTCGGAACGGGCTCGCGCGGGGCCAGCAGCCGTCCGCAGACGACGCCACCGATCGCGGCGGCCGCCGACGCGATCAGGACGGCGACGCTGACCTGGTAGCCGAGGCCCAGAGCGGCGGCGCCGATCAGCGCGCCGACCGCCCCGCCGACGGACCAGAACGCGTGGAAGGCCGACATGATGGGGCGGCCGTAACCGCGCTCGACGATCACCGCCTGGTCGTTCATGGACACGTCGACCGCGCCGTTGGCCAGGCCGAACACCAGCAGGGCCGCACCCAGGGTGAGGGTGTCGGTCGAGTGCACGGGCAGGTTGACCGCAAGGACGTACAGGGCGAGGGCGGCAGCCGTGATGACCTTGCTGCCCCAGCGGGCGATGGCGTACCCGGCGATCTGCATGCCGATCACCCCACCCGCACCGAGCACCAGGAGCAACAGGCCCAGGGTGGCGTGCGAGACACCGGTGCGCTGCTGGACGGCGGGGATGCTGACCAGCCAGGCGGCCATCCCGAGTCCGACGACGAAGAAGATCCCGAAGACTCCGAACCTGGCCCGGCGCAGTCGTGCCGTGACCGGGGCGTTGGCGGCGGGGACGGACGGGCTCACGGGGTCTCTCCTGCGGTGTCAGTGTCGGTGTCAGTGTCAGTGTCAGTGTCGGTGTCAGTGATACGGGTGTCGGTGATGCGGGCGATGGCGGTGCGGACGACGTTGTCGTCCTGCGGTTCGCTGACCGGGATCACCTGGTCCAGGGCGCGGTGCAGGGTGAGGCCCTCGATCAGGGCGTCGAGCATCCGGGCGGTGGCCGGGTCGAAGTGTCGTTCCAGCGCCGAGCGGCTGCGCACCATCCAGGCGTTCGTGATGTCGCGGAAGGACGCGTCGCGGGCGGCCAGGGTGTACAGCTCCTGGGTGAGCACGAGCTCGCGCTGGTCGTTCAGGATGTCGCCCTCGACGGCCTCCACGATGCTCGCGATCGCCGCATCCCGGTCGACGGCGGCAGCCATCCGAACGGTGAACCGATCACTGAACGCGACGGCGAACCGGGTGAACGCCTCGTGCAGCAGCTCGCCCATGCCGGTGAAGTGGTAGGTCATCGAACCGAGCGGTACATCGGCGGACTCGGCCACCCTGCGGTGCGAGGTGCCGGCAACACCGACCTCGGCGATCACGTCGAGACAGGCGTCGATGATGCGGTCCCGCCGATCCGGGTCGTACCGCCTCGTCGGCTGCTCGGGTGTCTTCGTGCTCATGCGTACGATCGTACGCTGGGTGTACGACCGTACGCAACATCTCTGGACGATAGATCTGAATCGTTCTAGAGCTGTTCTAGAGCCAGTACCGTTAAGTTAAGACTACATCAGTGTAGTTTGGGGGTATGCCGCGTGCGGGGTGGGTGAAGCCGGAGTCGGATCGTCGGTTGTCGGATCTGGTGTCGGTGGGGGTGTTGACGCGGGTGTTCCCGCCGGGTCTGGTCGATGAGGTGATCGCTGAGGCGGGCCGGACGGAGCGGCGGTCGCGGAGTCTGCCGGCGCGGGTGATGGCGTATTTCGCGATCGGGGTGGCGTTGTATGCCGACGGCTCCTATGAGGATGTGCTGGGTCAGTTGACCGATGGGTTGGCGTGGTCCTCGGGCTGGCAGGAGGAGTTCACTTTGCCGTCGAAGTCGGCGATCTTCCAGGCCCGGGCGAGGTTGGGGGCGGAGCCGTTGCAGGCGTTGTTCGAGCGGGTGGCCCGGCCGATCGGGGTGGCCCCGGCCGCCGGCGCGGCCGCACCGGGATGGGTGGCCGGTCGCCGGCTGGTCGCGGTCGACGGGACGTGTCTGGACGTGGCCGACACCGTGGAGAACGACGCGTCCTTCGGCCGGCCGGGGGTGACCAAGGGTGAGCGGGCCGCGTTCCCGCAGGCCCGGGTGGTCGCGTTGGCCGAGTGCGGCACCCACGCCATGTTCGCCGCGGTGGTCGGGCCGTTGAGCACCGGTGAGCCGACCATGATCGAGCAGCTGCTGGGTCGGGTGGAGCCGGGGATGCTGCTGCTCGCGGACCGGGGGATCTTCTCGTATGCGTTGTGGCGCAAGGCGTCGGCGACCGGCGCGGACCTGCTGTGGCGGATCCGCACCGACCGGGCGGGGCCGCGGCCGGAGTTCGTGGCCGACCTGCCCGACGGGTCCTGGCTGGCCGAGCTGCGCCGCTCGACCGGGGCTGCGGAACGGGCCAAGCCGTCGATGAGGATCCGGGTGATCGACTACACCATCGAGGACGGTCGTGATCATCCCGGCAGCTACCGGCTGTTCACCACGCTCCTCGACCCCGCCGAGGCCTCAGCGGCCGACCTGGCCGCCGCCTACCACCAGCGGTGGGAGATCGAGCTGGCCTTCGACGAGCTGAAAACCCACCAGCGTGGACCGCGGACGGTGCTGCGGTCGAAATCGCCGGACCTGGTGCGGCAGGAGATCTGGGGACACCTGTGCTGCCACTACGCGATCCGCTCCCTGATGGCCGAGGCCGCCGTCCACGCCGGCCACGACCCCGACCGGACCAGCTTCGTCGCCGCCCTGCGGATCGCCCGGGCCACCATCGCCCACGCGGGCGATTTTCCCCCCTGACGACACCCGGCACTGGCTGGGATTCCTGCGACGACTCATCACCCGCCTGCT
>DATDAP010000284.1:0-14615 GCA_036525335.1 Microlunatus sp.
TCGAGGACGGTGCCGAGTTCTTCGGTCCGGATCCGGGTGTCGCGGGCGACGATCTGGTCGGCCAGGACCCGTCCCGGTGTCCGGCCTCCACCGGATCCTGGACCGCCCGCCTGACCACTATCGAACATGAAGCCGATTCTAAACCCGACCACCGACACTCTTTGAGCCGATCAGACCGAGATCGCGAGCGAGGGCGACGAGCAGAGCTTGGCCGCCGTTGTCGAACTTGGAGAGGTAGGTGATGGCATTGTCGGGCCTGAGGGCGTCCACGCGGACGACGTGCGCCCGTCAGGCGGCTTGGTGGGCGGGCCTGACCTGTGAGCCGTGGTGACGCCGATCAGCCAGGCGGAGCTGGGGTGGGGATGCCAGTCCCGCCACGGTCGGGGTGGATCGACTCGTCGCGTTCGCAGCTACCCCCCGGCAGGGTGCGCCAGCCATCGGCGTCTCGCAGACCACCACGCGCGTCTGGGCGCGATGGCTCACGGCCCGACCGGGTCAGACCAGCACACTGCTCGCAGCACCTCGGCGGCGACGGCTCTTGGCGGGTGATCATCGACATCGACCGTGACGTCGTCGACCCGGGCCGCGTCGAGGATCGCGTCGAGCTCACCGGCCCGTGCGAGATGCCAGTCCCGCTCGGCACCTGCCTCGTGCCTCGCGATGATCCGCGAGTGCAGCCGGGGCAGGGGGACGACGAGCCGGCAGACCGTCAGCGGTACACCGAGAGCCTGGTCGTAGCGACGACGATCAGTCGCGGACTCGATCACTCCCGCCAGCACGATCCGTTCTGCACCGGCGCGCAGAAAGTTGCGAGCCATGACGGCCAGGTTCTGCAGCTCGAGCTGTTGGTGGAAGGGATCGTCAGCGGGCGACGGCCACGCGTTGCGCAGCCAGTCGAGGTCGATGATCGCGTGCGAAGTGCCGCGGTCCTGAAGGAGCATGCCGATCTCGCTCGCGGTGGTCGTCTTCCCCGAACCCACAGTGCCATTGACGAACAGGGCCGCGGGCGGGGCGTGATCTCCGGCCTCCATCCGGACAACCTAACCGCCGTGAGTGATCTCCGTCCTCGTCGCCCGCTAGGTTCTTCGATCGTGACGAACATCCGCTGGGGGAACACGCAGATCGGCGTCCTGCTCGGGATCGCCGCGGACCGACCGGTGACGATCGACAGCCTGGACGTCGCCGGACACGAGCGGACCACACCGGTGCGCCAGCCACTGGTCGAGCTGCTGGTGCTGGGCGACGGGCGCAGCCTCAACAACACCCGCTTCACCAGCACCGGGGTCGGCGAGCGGCTCCGGTACGTCGATCACCGCGTCGTCGAGGACGACATGATCAGCCGACTGATCATCGATCAGTACGACCAGGTGACCGGTCTGGCGACGAGCACGACCCTCAGCGCGTACGCCGACGTGCCCGCCCTGCAGGCGTACAGCACAGTCCGCAACACCTCCGAAGGCGAGCAGATCGTGCAGATGATCAGCTCCCTGGCCCTGGGCTGCGTCCTCGACGACGGCGAGACCCTCGACGACCTGGTGCTGCACTCGGCGCAGAACAGCTGGTGTGCGGAGAGCCGTTGGGGCACCGTAGGGCTGCGCGGCGATGAGGGTCTCGGCCGGATCGCCCCACCGGACTGGGACATCGAGTCGCGGACCTTCCGGTCGGCGGTCAGCACCTCCACCTGGTCGACCGGTCAGCACCTGCCCACGGCCATCATCGACAACACCGCCACCGGTCGCGCGCTGGCCTGGCAGGTGGAGCACAACGGAGCCTGGCGCTGGGAGGTCGACGGTCGCTGGATGGGGTTGGACGAGGTCACGGTGATCATCGGCGGGCCCAACGACCTCGATCACCACTGGACGATCTGCCTGGGACCGGGGGAGGAGTTCGCGACCGTGCCGGCCTCGGTCGCCGTCTCCCGGGACGGCTGGCAGGGGGCGATCGCCGCCCTGACCACGCACCGGCGGGCCATCCGTCGGCCGCTCGTGCGCCCGGATCTGCCGGTGATCGTCAACGACTACATGAACGCCCTGGTGGGCGATCCGACCACCGAGAAGCTGCTGCCGCTGATCGACGCCGCCGCCGAGGCCGGAGCGGAGTACTTCTGCATCGACGCCGGCTGGTACGACGACGGGGGTCACTGGTGGCCGAGTGTGGGGGACTGGCAGCCCTCGACCACCCGGTTCCCCGACGGCGGTCTGGCGCGGGTGCTCGAGCACATCCGTGATCGCGGCATGCTCCCGGGACTGTGGGTCGAGCCCGAGGTGATCGGGGTGATGTCTTCGGCGGCGGAGCGGCTCCCGGACGCGGCCTTCCTGCAGCGGTACGGACGCCGGATCGTCGAGCAGCAGCGCTACTTCCTCGATCTGCGCCACCCGGCCGCCCGGGCCCACGTCGACGAGGTGGTGGACCGGCTGGTCGACGGCTACGGAGCCCGGTTCTTCAAGTTCGACTACAACGTGACGCCTGGAGCCGGCACCGACCGGGACGCGTTCAGTGTGGGCGACGGGCTGTTGCAGCAGAACCGCGCCCAGCTCGAGTGGCTGACCGGCGTCCGCGATCGACATCCTGATCTGTTGATCGAGAACTGCTCGTCCGGCGCGATGCGGATGGACTACGCGCTGATGTCGCTGCTCGAGCTGCAGTCGACCTCGGACCAGATGGACCCTGCTCTGTACGCGCCGATCGCCGCGGCCGCGCCCGCCTCGCTGACCCCCGAGCAGGCGGGCAACTGGGCGTACCCGCAGCCGGGGATGCCGCAGGAGGAGATCGCCTTCTGCCTGGTCACCGGTCTGGCGGGGCGGCTCTACCTGTCCGGCCACCTCGACCGGATGAGTGCCGACGAGCTGGCGCTGGTGCAGGAGGGCGTGGCGGCGTACGAGGGGCTGCGGGCCGACCTGGCCCAGGCGGTGCCCTTCTGGCCGCTCGGACTGCCGACCAGTCTCGACGACGTGGTGGTGCTCGGCTTGCGGGCGCCCGCGGCCACCTACCTTTACGTCTGGTTTCCGAAGGGCGTCGACCACGAGGCGGTCACCCTCGACCTCTCGACGATCGAGGGCTGGTCGGGCGGCGTCGAGACGGTCTATCCGACGACCCTGCCGGCCTGGCGCACGGAGGGTCTCGACGGGAGCGGGACGCTCACGGTGGAACCGGGCATCGGGGGGCTCACAGCTCGCGTGCTGCGCCTGCGCTGACCGGCATTGCAGCGTCGTCCGCCGAGACGGCAGAGTAGTCGACGTCCTTGGTCTCCTTGCTGAGCAGCAGCGCGATCAGGGTCAGCACACCGGCTCCGGCCAGGTAGACCCCGACGGGCCAGACCTCGCCACCGGTCCTCGCCCACAGGGCCACCGCGATGATCGGCGCGACGGCCGCACCGAGGATGCTGGCCATGTTGTAGGCGATCGCCGAGCCGGTGTAGCGCACGTTGGTCGGGAAGAGCTCGGGCAGCAGCGCGCCCATCGGCCCGAAGGTGGTGCCCATCAGCATGAAGCCGAAGATCAGGTACGCCTGCGTCAGGGCACCGGCGAAGGCGAGGTCCTCACGGGGTTGCAGGAACAGCTGGAAGCTCAAGCCGAACGCGATGATCGCGACCGTGGTCCAGATCAGCAGGCGCCGACGACCGATCATGTCGGCCACCGGACCGGAGATCAGGGTGAACAGACCGAAGAACACCACACCGATGATCTGCATCAGCACGAAGTCGGTGTAGCTGAACCCCAGACCGCCCGGCGTGGCATCCGCCTTGGCGGTCCCGTACGTCAAGGTGAAGCTCGACATCAGATAGAAGAGCACGTACGTGGCCAGCATGATGAAGGTGCCCAGGATGACCTCGCGCCAGTTGTAGCGGAAGGTCGTCGAGAGTGGCAGCTTGCGGATCGCGCCGCGCGCCTCGGCGGTCCGGAACGTCTCGGACTCGACCAGCTTCAACCGCACCCAGAGCCCGACGATCACCATCACGGCCGAGAACAGGAACGGCACCCGCCAGCCCCAGGACAGGAAGGCCTCGGATCGCTGGGCCGGGCCGTCGGGGTGGGGCAGCGCGAAGTTGATGATCAGGAAGATCCCGTTCGCGATGATGAAGCCGAGGGGAGCGCCCAGCTGCGGGAAGGTGCCGTACCAGGCGCGCTTGCCGGGCGGGGCGTTCTCCGTGGCCACCAGGGCCGCTCCCGACCACTCGCCGCCGAGAGCGAACCCCTGGGTGAGGCGCAGCACCAGCAGCAGGAAGGGGGCCAGCACCCCGACCGAGGAGTACGTCGGCAGGCAGCCGATCAGGAACGTCGCGATGCCCATCACGAGAAGACTGATCACCAGCGTGGTCTTGCGCCCGCGACGATCCCCCAGGTGACCGAAGAAGATCGCGCCGATCGGACGAGCCACCATGGCCGCACCGAAGACCGCGAACGAGGCCAGCAGGGCGGTGGTCGGGTTGCCCGTCTTGAAGAACAGCTGGGGGAAGACGAGCACCGCGGCCGTGGCGTACACGTAGAAGTCGTAGAACTCGATGGTGGTGCCGACCATGCTCGCGGTGATGACCCGGCCGGGGGTGTTCAGCGGAGCGGACGACGTCGTGATCTCAGCAGGCATGCGGGAGACTCTGTCACCCCGCCCCTGGCGATTCCAAGAGGCTGCCACTAGGTTCTCGACCATGGTCGTCGCCGCTTTCGTCGCACCGTATCTGCTGGAGGCCACCTCGAGGTTCGTGCTGTCGGCGGCCCGACTGCCGGACGTCCGGCTGGCGGTGATCACCACCGAGTCCTCCGACCGTCTCTCGGCGGAGCTGAGGGAGGCACTGGCCGGGCACTGGCAGGTGGCCGACGCCCTCGATCCCCAGCAGATCGTCGACGCGGTCCGCGGTCTGTCGGGGCAGCTCGGGCCGGTGGAACGGCTGATCGGTGCGCTGGAGCAGCTGCAGGTGCCGCTGGCCCAGGCCCGGGACGCGCTCGGCATCGAGGGGATGTCGGCGGAGGTCGCGACCAACGTGCGGGACAAGTCGCAGATGAAGACGGTGCTCGCCGCTGCCGGGGTGCCCTGTGCCCGCCATCAGCTGGTGCTGCGCACCGAGGAGGCGCTGGGCTTCCGTGATCTGGTCGGCTACCCGATGGTGGCGAAACCACCGGACGGCGCCGGGGCCAAGGCGACCTTCCGCCTGGACCACGACGGTGACTTCGACTCCTGGTTGGCCGCCGCGCAGCACGACCCCGGCGAGGTGTGGCTGCTGGAGGAGTTCCTGACCGGCAAGGAGCACACGTTCGACTCCGTCACCCTCGGCGGCGAGACGATCTGGGCCTCGATCTCGGACTACCGCCCGCCGCCGTTGGAGGTGCTGCGGACGCCGTGGGTGCAGTGGACGGTGCTGCTGCCGCGCGACATCTCCGGAGCGCAGTACGACCCGATCCGGTCGATCGGACCGGCCGCTCTGCGGGCCCTCGGGGTGCGGGACGCGTTCTCGCACATGGAGTGGTTCGAGCGACCCGACGGCTCGGTCGCGGTGTCCGAGGTGGGTGCCCGACCGCCCGGCGCCCAGCTCGCCTCCATGATCGGCTTCAGTCACGACGTCGACTTCTACGCGACCTGGGCCGAGCTGGTGATCAAGGGGACGTTCACGCCCGGCGAGCGGTCGTACGCCTCCGGCACCGCCTATCTGCGAGGGCTGGGCCGAGGTCAGGTCCGTACGGTGCACGGTATCGACCAGCTCCAGCAGGAGATCGGCCACCTGGTGGTCGACTCGCGGCTGCCGTCGCCCGGCACCTCGGCCAACAGCTCGTACGAGGGCGAGGGCTTCATCACCGTGCGGCATCCCGACACCGCCGTGGTCGAGGACGCGCTGGCGCGGATCGTCGCCACGGCTCGGGTCGAGCTGATCGAGGGCCAATGATCGAGCTGGAGGACTGATCATGCCGAACGTCGTGATGCTCTCGCCGGGTTTCCCACTGGAGATGGCCTACTTCACCCGGGCCCTGGCCGAGGTCGGGGCCACGGTCATCGGTGTCGGTGATCAGCCGGTGGGCGTGCTGCCGACCGAGGCCCGCGCGGCGCTGGCGCACTACGAGCACGTGTCGCTGGCCGACGAGAACGCGGTGATCGCGGCACTGCAGGGACTGTCCGGGCACGTCCGGATCGACCAGGTGGAGTGCTTGTGGGAGCCCTACATGGTGCTCGCGGCCCGGATCCGGGAGGTGTTGGGACTACCCGGGATGACTGTGGCGCAGACCATCCCCTTTCGGGACAAGGAGCTGATGAAGCAGGTCCTGGACGCCGCCGGCGTCCGGACGCCCCGGCACGCGAGCACCAGCACGAACGCGGGGATCTACGCCGCGGCCGAGCAGATCGGCTATCCGCTGATCATCAAGCCCATCGCCGGCGCCGGGTCGGCGGACACCTATCGGGTCGACTCGCTGGCCGAGCTCGAAACCGTGCTGCCGATGGTCGGGCACGTGGAGACCGTCAGCGTCGAGGAGTTCATCGAGGCCGAGGAGTTCACCTACGACACGATCTGCGGGGCCGGTGACATCCTCTACGACAACGTGTCCTGGTACCGGCCCCGGCCCCTGCAGGCCAGGTCCCACGAGTGGATCAGCCCGCAGACCCTCGCGCTGCGTGATCTCGACCGAGCTGAGCTCGCCGGTGGCATCGAGATGGGTCACCAGGTGATCGCCGCGCTCGGGTTCACGACCGGCTTCACGCACATGGAGTGGTACCGCAAGTCCGACGGCGAGGTCGTGTTCGGCGAGATCGGGGCTCGGCCTCCCGGGGCCCGGACGGTCGACGTGATGAACTACGCCGGGGACGCCGATCTGTTCCGGACCTGGGCCTCAGCGGTGATCACCGGGAGCGCCGAGCCGATCTCTCGCCCGTACAACGCGGTGAGCATCTTCAAGCGGGCCAGAGGATCGGGGCACATCACCCGGATCGACGGGCTGGACCGACTGCTCGCCGAGCACGGCGAGAGCGTGTGCGTGCTGGACCTGCTGCCGGTCGGTGCCCACCGTCGGGACTGGCGGGCCACGCTGATCTCCGATGGGATGATCATCCTGCGGGATCCCGACCTCGATCGGCTGGTGACGATCGCCGACCGGTTCGGCAGCGAGCTGCAGTTGTACGCCCAGTGACCGGTCGAGGCCGGGTCACGCTCGATGACGTGGCCGAGCGAGCCGGGGTCTCACGGGCGCTGGTGTCGATCGTGATGCGGGAGGCGCCGGGAGCGAGTGCGACGACCCGAAGTCGGGTGCTGGCGGCGGCTCAGGAGCTGGGGTATCGCCCCGATGCCCGCGCTCGGTCGCTGGCCGGGCGCGCTTCGAACCTGATCGGGGTCATGTTCGGGGTGGGGGTGGGGGCGTTCCACTTCGACCTGTTGGAGGGTCTCTACGCAGCGGCGGAGGAGCAGGGCTACAACCTGATCCTGAGCCCGGTGACGCGGGGCCGGGACGAGGCGAAGGCGGCGGAGTCGCTGCAGGACTTCCGGTTCGACGGGTTGATCATGCTGGGTCCGGCGACCCCGGTGCCGTTGCTGGCGGGCCGGCTGCCGGTGGCGGTGGTGGGTTGGCACGTCGACCACCCGAAGGTCGATGTGGTGCGCACCTCCGATGAGATCGGGATGGCGGTCGCAGTGGACCATCTGGTGGGCCTGGGTCATCGTCGGATCACCCACCTCGACGGCGGTGAGACGATGATCGGCTCGTCCCGTCGAGCGGCGTTCGAGGCCGCGATGCGGCGGCACGGTCTGGCGGAGTCGATGCGAGTGGTGCCGGGCGGGCAGGCCCAGGTGGACGGACAGCGGGCCGCTCGGCAGCTGATCGGGGACAACGAGCTACCCACCGCGCTCGTCGCCTACAACGACGACACCGCGACGGCGGTGATGGGGGTGCTGGCACAGCAGGGCATCGCCGTGCCCACCGACGTCTCCATGATCGGCTGGGACGACAGCGAGGCGGCCGCGCTGTCGCTGGTCGGTCTGACCAGCGTCGTCCAGCAGCCGGCTGAGCTGGCTCGGCTGGCCGTGGAGCGGATCGTGGACCGGATCAACCGCCGGCGGGTGGCGGAACGGGAGATCGTGCTCCTGCCGGGGCTGCGGGTGCGCGACAGCACCGGTCCGCCTCCGGGTCGAATGTCTTGACAATGTCGATCGCGGGGTCGTAGCGTTCTCAGCACGGGCTATACTAGACCGGTCTAGTGATGTGGGTCACTAGCCATTCAGACGAAAGGTCGTTGATGACTCTCGGTGTTGCTGTCATCGGGGCCGGCATGGCGGGGCGGGCACACGCCGCCGCCTACCGGACCGCTCCGACGCTGTATGCCTCGACCCTGCCGCCGTTGCGGTACGTGTCGATCGCGGACGTGAGTCCCGAGCTGGGGGAGCTGGCGGCCCGTCGTTTCGGTTACGAGCGCAACGACACGTCCTGGCAGGCCCTCGCGGAGGACCCGAGCATCGACGTGGTCAGCGTCGTGGTGGCCAACCGTCTGCACCGCGAGATGGTCGAAGGACTGCTGGCGGCCGGCAAGCACGTGCTGTGCGAGAAGCCGCTGAGCGACACCCTGACCGACGCCCGCGCGATGGTCGACGCGGCCGACGCGGCCAGCACCGTGGCCCGGATCGGATTCACCTACCGCCGCGCCCCAGGAGTCGCGGCACTGCGCGAGCTGGTGCAGAACGGGACGCTCGGCAACATCCTGCACATCGACGCGCGCTACTGGTGCGACTATGCGGCCGACCCGCAGGGTCCGATGGCCTGGCGCTACAAGGGAGCTCCCGGATCTGGTGCCCTGGCCGACATCGGCAGCCACACCGCTTACCTGGCGGAGTTCCTGGCCGGGGACATCACCGAGGTGAGCGGTGGTCGGTTCGTCACCGCCATCACGCAGCGCCCGGTGGCTCTGGGAGCGGTGGTCGGTCACGGCAAGGTCGAGGTGAGTGACAGCTACGAGCCGGTGGAGAACGACGACTACGCCGCGTTCAGCGCGTCGTTCGCCCGCGCGGCGGGGGTCATCCAGGTCTCGCGGGTGGCCGCCGGTCACCCGAACGGTCTGGAGCTGGAGGTGTTCGGAGATCGCGGAGCAGCCACCTGGGCGCAGGAGCGACCGGCCGAGTTCCAGCTGATGCTCAACGAGGGCAGCGCCACCGGCACCAACGGCTACCGCCGGGTGATCATCGGCCCCGACCACCCGTACGTCGCCGGCGGGCTGCCGATGGACGCCCCGGGCGTCGGTCTCGGTCAGAACGACGGCTTCGTCTACCAGGCCCGCGCCTTCCTGGAGGAGGTCGCCGGACTCGACGAGGCGGCCTCGCTGCCGCGCTGCGCCTCGTTCTCCGAGGGCGTCCACAACATGGAGGTCCTCGCCGCCGTCGCCGAGTCCGCCGCCAACCGCGGCGCCGCGGTCACCGTTCCCGCCCGGCGCTCCACCCAGCTCGAGGAGATCTCGGCATGAAGTTCGGCCTCTACAACGCGATCCTGCACGACCGCACCCTGCCCGAGGCTCTGAAGGTCATCGCCGGTGTGGGTCTGAGCGGCATCGAGCTCAACTCCGGTGGCTTCCTGCCGGCCGTCCACATCCCCACCTTCGACGACATCCTCACCTCCGACACCGCCCGGGACGACTTCCTCGGTCTGTTCGAGGGCAGCGGGGTGGAGATCGCCGGACTGAACTGCAACGGCAACCCGCTGCACCCCGATCGCGTCATCGGGGACAAGCACGCCTCCGACATCCGGCGCAGCCTCCAGCTGGCCCATCGGCTCGGCCAGACCCGGGTGGTGACCATGTCGGGTCTGCCGGGCGGCGAGCCCGGCGCGACGCGACCCAACTGGATCGTCAACGCCTGGAACTCCGCCGCGCTGGACGTGCTGGAGTACCAGTGGCAGGTCGCCGAGGAGTTCTGGCGGGAGATCGATCGGGAGGCCGCCGATCTGGGCGTGAAGGTGGCCCTCGAGCTGCACCCGCAGAACCTGGTGTTCAACCCGGCCGGCATCCGGGAGCTGGTGGAGCGGACCGGCGCCACCCACGTCGGCGTGGAGCTGGACGCCTCCCACCTGTTCTGGCAGTGGATGGATCCGGTCGCCGTCGTCCAGGACCTCGGAGCACTGACGTTCCACGCCGCCGCCAAGGACGTCAAGATCAACCCGGCTGCCGCGGTCTACGGGGTGCTGGACAACCGTTTCCGGAAGCTGTCACCCGACGAGCCGCGGACGAACCTCGGCGGCGACGAGTGGGCCAACGAGTGGCCGAAGGACGCCGCCTGGGACTTCGTGGCGCTGGGCCGCGGTCACGACGCCGTCTACTGGTCGACCTGGTTGTCCGCGCTGTACGCCGTCGACCCGGACATGTGGGTCAACATCGAGCACGAGGACGTCTCCCTCGGCCGGATCGAGGGCATCGAAGTCGCCGCCGGTGTGCTTCTCGACGCCGCTCGCCGGGCCGGGATCCCTGCCTGAGCAGCGATCCGCGGCCCGAGCGAGGACGGGCTGATCAGTGGCCGCTGGACGACCAGCCCTCCCCGCACGGACCGCCGTCGGGGGAGGCCTGGATCGTCAGCTCCCGGCCGTCCGGAGTGATCAGCGGCTGGAAGAACGTCGACACCTCGACGCTGGTCTGGGGTATGTAGTGGAAGATCAGCGATCGACGGAACCGGTCGGTGGTGCTGTTGGGGCGGGAGCCGTGCACCACGCTGCCGTGGAAGAACAGCACGTCGCCGGCCTTCATCTCGGTCTGCACCACCTCGATGCCCTCTGGGACGTGCACGGTGATGGTGGTGAACGAGACCTCGGGATCGGCCTCTTCCGGGCACATCACGTGGATGATGTGGGAGCCGGGGACTACGGCCAGTCCGCCGTTGTCGGCGTCGCAGTCGTCGACCGCGATCCAGGCGGCGATGCAGGTCTCGGGGTGTGCCTGCAGGTAGAGGTTGTCCTGGTGCAGGGCCTGACCGCGCGCCGTGGGCGGCTTGAAGTAGAACATCGACTGCGCCGCCAGCGCCGGCCCGATCAGCTCTGTGACCACGTCCAGGATGCGATCGTCCAGCATCAGCTCGAGGGCGATCTCACCGACCTCGGAGTCGGGCCGCCGGTGCGGGTGCACGATGCGGGGGTAGCGGGCCAGGATGTCGTCGGCCGGTAGCCCGTCGTCGAACCCGAACGAGCGGTCGGTCTCGATCTGGGTGGTGTAGACGTCGCGGATCCGACCCGCCTCCGCCGGGCTCAGCAGCTGGCGCATCAGCACCACGCCGGACTCGGCGTACCGCTGGGCGATGTCGGAGCGTTCCACCACGAGATGACTCATACCTGAGATTCTTCGCCGACCCGTCTGCTCTGACCATGGCGCAACCGGTCGGGAACATGGAAGATCCTGCTGTGATACGTGAACGACAGCCGGCTCCCGACGTCGATCAGGTGCTGGCCGGCGGGTTCACGGAGGGCGATCGCTACGATGTCTGGCGGCCGTCGGGAACCGATGACTGGCTGCTGCTCAACACCGTCGACGGGGCCGGCCGGATCGGCGTGGCCGGACACCCGGATCTGATCACCGAGCCCGGGGACGTGGTGATCATCCGACCCGGGGTACCGCACGACTACGGCACCGCACCCTCGACGTCCGACACCGGTGGACGTTGGTCGCTGCAGTTCGCGCACGTCCACCCCCGACCGGAGTGGCTGGCCTGGTTGAACTGGCCGGAGCCGGTGCCGGGAGTGCTCCGGGTGCGGACGGCCGGCGACGCCCGGCGCCGGATCCGGGAGGCGCTGCAGGCCGCGGATTCCTTCGGTCGCAGCGATCTGCGCCAGGCCACCATGTTCGGGGTGAACGCGGTGGAAGCCGCGCTGCTGTGGTGCACCACCTCGGATCCGGGTGCCGGATCGCTCGACCCAAGGGTGCTGACCGCGATGGAGCGCATGGCTTCCTCGCTCGCTGGACCGATCACCGTGGCCGAGCTGGCTCGGCGAGCCGACCTGTCGCCGTCGCGCTTCGCGCACCTGTTCGCCGAGCAGGTCGGCGTCTCCCCGATGCGCTACCTGGAGCGACAGCGGATGCGGCTGGCCGCGCAGCTGCTGGACCTCAGTCCGCGCACGGTCGCCGAGATCGCCCGTACGGTCGGCTACGACGACCCGCTCTACTTCTCCTCACGCTTTCGCGCGTACGCAGGGATGCCGCCGACGACGTACCGGCGTCGGCTGACCTGATCAGCGGCCCTGTGGATCAGCGATGCGGATCGACCAGCGTCTTGGGCCCCGGTCCGCCGCCGCCGTCCCCGGCCAACCGGGCGGGCACCTCGTCAAGACCGACGGTCTCGCCCACCATCGGGGTCGGGTCGAGACCGGCGGCGTACGCGCGGAGCGTGTCGGCCAGAGCGGGGGAGGCCGACAGGATGCCGACCGCCGTGACGTCGGCGAGCACCAGGTCGCGGGTGTCCAGCAGACTCGGCTGCCCGGCCAGACCGATCAGGGCCAGCCGTCCGCCGGGTCGGACCAGGGAGAGGGCCTTGGCCGGCGCCGTCGGGTCGGAGGTGGCGTCCAGCACGGCGTCGTACGAGGCGGGCGCGGTGCCGACCAGGGCATCGACGGTCGCCGTGTGGCGAGCGCCGAGCCGGCCGGCCAGGGCGAGGCGGTCGGATCGGAGCCCGCAGACCGTCACCTCGGCCCCCGCGTCGACCGCGAACAGGGTCGCCAGCAAACCGATCGTGCCGTCACCCATGATCAACAGCCGACTCTGCGCCTCGACCGCCGCGGCCCGGACGGCCCGCAGCGCGTTGGCGCCCGGCTCCACCAGCGCGGCGGCGGTGGTGCTCACCGCTTCTGGCACGTAGTGGGCGAACCGGGTGGGGATCAGTCCGTACTCGGCCAGCATCCCCGGCCAGCCGTCGGTCACACCGACCTCCCGGCGGTCCGCGCACACGTGCTGCCGACCGCCCCGGCAGGCCGGGCAGACGCCGCAGCCGAGCATCGTGTCGCCGATCACCCGGCGACCAACCCACAGTCCCTCGGACGCCGATCCGACCGCGACGACGGTGCCGGTCCACTCGTGCCCGAGCCGCAGCGGGTGATGGGTGTGCCCCCGGGCGAAGTAGGCCATCTCGCCGGTGAACAGCTCGACGTCGGTGCCGCAGATGCCGGCGCGGTCGACCCGCACCAGCAGCTCGCCGGGCCTCGGATCGGGCACCGGGAGCTCGTCGACCCGGGCGTCATGGGGGCCGTGGACGACGAGAGCGCGCATGGACACATCCGACATCATGCCGCCGCCGGGCTGAGTCGACCGGTGCGGATGTCAGACCTGATCCCTACAGTGTGCGGATGCCGATCAGCGCGTCGCCCCACCCCGCCGACAGCCACGCTTCCATCCGGGTCCGCGGGGCTCGGGAGAACAACCTGCGCTCGGTGGACGTCGACATCCCCAAGCGGCGGCTGACGGTGTTCACCGGGGTGTCCGGCTCCGGCAAGAGCTCTCTGGTCTTCGGCACCATCGCGGCAGAGTCGCAGCGGCTGATCAACGAGACGTACAGCGCGTTCCTCCAGGGCTTCATGCCGAGTCTGGCCCGGCCGGACGTGGACCTGCTGGAAGGCGTCAGCGCGGCGATCATCGTCGACCAGGAGCGGATGGGGGCGAACTCCCGGTCCACCGTGGGCACCGCCACCGACGCGCACGCGCTGTTGCGGATCGTGTTCAGCCGCCTGGGGGAGCCGTCGGCCGGACCCGCCTTCCACTACAGCTTCAACACTGCGGCCGGCGCCTGCCCGAACTGCGAGGGCCGCGGCTCGGTCACCGACATCGACCTGGACGAGCTGTTCGACGTCGACAGGTCCCTGAACGGAGGGGCCATCACCGTTCCCGGCTACACCCCGGACGGCTGGCTGGTGCGGGTCTTCAGCGAGTCCGGACTGCTGGATGGCGACAAGCCGATCCGGGACTACACCGCCGACGAACGGCGGTCGTTCCTCTACTCCGAGCCGGTCAAGGTGAAGATCGCGACCATCAACATGACCTACGAGGGTCTCGTGCCGCGGGTGCGGAAGTCCTTCCTGGCCAAGGACAAGGAGAGCCTGCAGCCGCACCTGCGCGCCTTCGTGGACCGCGCCGTCACGTTCACCGACTGCCCCGACTGTGGTGGGGCCCGGCTGAACCAGGCGGCACTGGCGTCCCGGATCGGCGAGCTGAACATCGCCGACGCGGCCCGACTGCAGATCAGCGATCTGGCCGACTGGGTTCGGTCCACCCTCGACCAGCCGTCGATCGCGCCGCTGGTGCAGACCCTGCAGCAGACGCTGGACTCGTTCGTGGAGATCGGTCTCGGCTACCTGAGTCTGGATCGCCCCTCGGGCACGCTGTCCGGCGGCGAGGCCCAGCGGACCAAGATGATCCGGCACCTCGGCTCCAGCCTCACCGACGTCAGCTACGTGTTCGACGAACCGACGATCGGTCTGCACCCGCACGACATCCAGCGGATGAACGGTCTGCTGGTGCGGCTGCGGGACAAGGGCAACACGGTGCTCGTGGTGGAGCACAAGCCGGAGGCGATCCAGATCGCCGACTACGTCGTGGACCTCGGGCCGAGAGCCGGGGTGAACGGGGGACAGGTCTGCTACACCGGGACCGTCGAGGGTCTGCGGATGAGCGGGACGCTGACCGGGCGCCACCTC
>DATDAP010000285.1:0-2875 GCA_036525335.1 Microlunatus sp.
CCGTTGCGTCAGCAACGCCATCAGAGACCGCCTGTACCGCGTCGTCGAGACTGCTTCGGGCAGCGTCCAACGAGCTCTTCACCTCCGCCGCCCCGTCGGCGTCCACCGGGATGGCTTCGATCGCTGTGCCAAGCTCAGTCACCGACGTGCGAGCCGCCGCGGTCTGTGCCTTCAGCGTGGATTTGACCTGGTCAAGCGCGCTGGAGGACGCCGTTGGGTCCAACTCGAGACTTCCGCCGATCGCGTCGAGGCTGCTTCGCACATCACGGGCTGCACTGCACACCGACTCGGCCCACTCGGTATCCGGGTCAGCTTGTGCCGCCGAGGTAGCTGATGAGGCGGGGGCAGACGGTGTAGTCGTCGACGCTTCATCTGGGGCGGAGCAGGCAGTCGCCACAGCCAGCGTGATCAGCAACAGAACGGTAGACAACCAGTGCCGACAGCCTTTTCGGTGACTATAGGTGCGCATTGAAGCCTCCAAAAATGCAGCGCGTGGAACTGAACTGGAGCCGTGTCCTCGTCGTCGGGGATCACACTAGCCCTGTCCTCGTCTGAACCCACGGGATCGACGCCTCCTCGATTGATCAAGATCGCTGTCAGCACGTGGCGAATCCGGTCACGGCCGCCGTCGCCAAGAGCACCGCGAGAGGTCGCCCGCGACAATTGTCAACGACAGCTGGAAAACTGCCTCAGCTTGCGACAGCACCGCCTCGTACAGGTCGAGACGATCTTTGATCTCGACGCGCACAGCCTCCAGGTCTGCTGGGACCAGTCCAAGACTCAGCTGCAGCGCGAAGGCCCGCAACCCCGGCACGTCCATCGGATCCTCAACTCGTTCGGGGCACCAAGGAGTCGCCGAGCCCACCGGACCGGTCGTCGCCGGACGCCCCATGGCGTGGGGCGATCTTGCCGGAACCGGCCGGGCGGCGGCGGCGGCGTCCTGAGGGGCGAACGTAGCGTCGACCGCACCTAGCCTCTGCTAGATGGAGTGGTGACCCTCCGCCTGCCTCGTCGTCGGACCGTCGTACGGCGCTTGTCCGGATCGAGGCCGGGTAGTGGCTCGCCAGTCGGCGCAATCCCTCCACGCACCCTCTCGTGCTCGCTGCTTCGTGGCGGGGGGCGAGTGCTGATCAGACGAGTGTGACTGACAGGCGAATCCGACCCGGTCTTTAGGCTGAATAACGTCCGGGATCCTCCCTCCCGATGCGGCAGGCGGCGGTGTTGGGGTATCGGTTTTCTGGTCTGGTATGAGGGGTGACATTGGAGCCGGCCGCGGTTGAAGATGTCCCCCGCCCCCGTCACCTTCCACCCGTTCGCCCGGAGTGGATTACGCGGCCGCGGCTTATCACGCGACTCGACCAGGCGGCTTACCACCCGGTGGTGCTGATCGCCGCACCGGCCGGTTTCGGCAAGACGACCCTGGTGACCCAGTGGTCCACGTCCGCCGGCGCGCCGGAGCTGACCGCCTGGGTCGGCCTGGACTCCGGCGACAACGATCCGACCCGGCTCTGGCGGCAGCTGACAACCGCGCTTCAACGAATCGGCTGCGACGTCGCCGCCGACACCGGCGCGCTCACCGAGGCCGGCTCGCCTGACATCCTCGGCCGCGTCGTCCCCGGAATCGTGAACGCCGTCGCCCAGTTCGAGCGTTCGATCATCCTCGTGCTGGACGACTACCATCTGGTCCGTTCGGCGGTGTGCTCCGACCAGGTCGAGTACCTGATCGCTCATCTTCCCGAGAACCTGCACATGGTGCTGGTCACCCGAGCCGACCCGTCGTTGCGTCTGGGGCGTCTGCGGGTGGAAGGCCGGCTGGGGGAGATCCGCAGCACCGACCTCGCCTTCACCGTTGAGGAGACCCGAGCGGTGCTGGCCACCGAGGGCGTGCACCTGCCCGCTCCGGCTGTCAGCGAACTCTTCCGGCGCACCGGAGGCTGGCCGGCCGCGGTGTACCTGGCCGCGCTGTCGCTGGCCGGTCGCGACAACCCGCAAGACCTCGTGGACCAGCTGAGCGGAACCGGCCGCTTCATCGCCGACTACCTCACCGAGAAGGTTCTAGTCCATCAAGATCCCGAGGTGAGGGACTTCATGCTCGACATGTCGCTCTTCGATCGCTTCAACACCTCCCTCGGCAACCATGTGACACAGACCCAAGCCTCGGGTCGACTTCTCCAGCGCCTCCAACACACCAACCTTCTCCAGGTAACGCTGGACGACGCCGGCGGGTGGGTTCGGTTCCATCCGATCTTCGCCACCCTCGCCTCGAGCACGCTCGAGGTCAGCGACCCCGACCGGGCGCGGGACCTCCATCACCGCGGCGCCGGGTGGTTCGCCGACCGCGACCTCATCGACGAGGCCGTCCGGCACTATCTGCGGGGTGATGCCGCCCCCCGGGCCGCCGCCTTGGTCCAGGCCAACTGGCTTCGCTACGTCGAGACCGGCCGCACGGCAACCGTGCTTGAGTGGCTCGACGCCCTGCACGCGTCGACAACGGAGCATTCCGTGCACACCACCGTCACCGCCGCCTGGATGGCAGCCCTCACCGGTCATCCGGGCGAGATGACACAGCGCCTCCGCCTGCTGGAGACGGTCACGGACGACACGCCGCTGCCCGACGGCACCAGCTCGGCCCGCTCGGCCGTGGTGCTGATCCGCGGACTATGCGGCTACGACGGCCCGGACCGGATGCTCGCCGACGGCCGCGAAGCAGTGTCGCTGGAGACCAATCGGGCAACACCGTGGTACGCCGTAGCCCGGGCGGCGCTGGGCCATGCCGCGTATGTGGTCGGTGACCTGCAGCAGGCCCGCGACCACCTGTCCGAGGCGGCCTCCGCCAGCGCAGCGCCGTCCACGATCCGCATGCTGGCCCTCGCCA
>DATDAP010000286.1:0-2734 GCA_036525335.1 Microlunatus sp.
GGCGACTCGCTCACCGCCGTTCGTTTCTGCGCCCTGCTGGCGAGCCGAACCGGCGCCGCTCTCACGGTGGCCGACGTGTTCGCCCGGTCGCGCTATCAGGACCTGACCGAGTTGGTCGAGACCCACAGCACCGGGCCGGTGCCGGCCGAGATCGCCGTGCCGACGCCTGCCGCGCCTGCCGCACCTGCCGCGGCCGACCCTCATGTCGTGCCGGCCTCCCCGGCGCAGGAGCGTCTGTACGCGGTCTGCGCTCTGCAGGAGGGCACCACGGCCTACAACCTGGCGCTGGCGTACCGGGTGGTCGGGCCGCTGGACGTCGACGCCTTGCGCACGGTCTTCGCTCGCCTCGTCGCCCGGCACGAGCAGCTGCGCACCAGCTTCCATCTCGATGGTGGACGCCTGGTGCAGCACATCCACGCCTCCGGTGACGACGTCGTCTCGGTGCTGCACCTGAGTGCGGAGCAGGCGGCCGCACGCAGGCGGGTCGGGCCGCAACCGTTCGACCTCTCCGTCGCACCCCTGCTGCGTGTCGAGGTCGTCCGGATCAGCGCCCAGGAGCACTTCCTGTCCCTGGACCTGCATCACATCGTCGCCGACCAGACCTCGCTCGCGCTCCTGTCCGACGAGATCACCGCCGAGCTGCAGGGCCGTCCGGTGACATCAGCCCCGATCAGCTACACGGACTACGTCGCAGACCTGGAGCAGAGAGCCCGGGCGGGCACGCATCACCAGGACGTTGCCTTCTTCGCCGAGCTGCTGGACGGGGAGATCCCCCGGTTGGAGCTGCCGACGGACCGGGCACCGTCCGGGTCGCCGACCCACGAGGGCGCTCGGCACACCTTCGTCAGCGCCGCCGGCCGCCGGGCCGTCGCCGATCTGGCGCGGGCCTGCGGTGCGACGCCGTTCATGGTCCACCTCACCGCGCTGACCCGGCTGCTGAGCCTGTACAGCGGTCAGCGGGAGCTGGTGGTGGGGACCGCGGTCTCCGGCCGCACGATGCCGGGCTCCGAGCGGGTGGTGGGCATGTTCGCGAAGACGCTGCCGCTGCGGCTGAACGCTGCGGCCGAGCGCTCCGTGGCCGAGGCCGTCGCGGCCGTACGAGACGACGTCCTCGCCGTGCTCGCTCACCAGGAGGCCCCCCTCGAGGCGGTGCTCGCCCAGCTCGGCCCCGCCGCGGGCGGACCCGACCAGGCGTTGTTCGACGTCCTGATCAACTACGTCACCGTCGGCACCGAGGACCTGGAGCTCGACGGTCTGCGTCTGGAGCCGCAGCCCCCGGGACCGATCATGAGCCGCTACGCCCTGTCCTTCAGCATCGCTGAGCGGGCCGACGGCTTCGAGGTGGACATCGAGTACCGCACCGAGCTCTTCGACGCCGACACGATCGGCCGCCTGGCGCGGCAGCTGGACCACCTGCTGGTCGAGCTGACCGTCGACCCGTCGCGCCAGCTGCGCGGCCTGAGCCTGGAGTCAGCGGCCGAGCACGCCCGACGCCGGGCCGAGCTGACCGCGGCCGGGCCGGAGATCGACAGCTCCCTGCTCGACCGGCTGCGAACCGCCCTGGCCGAGCACGCCGACCTGGCGGCCCTGAGCTGGGACGGTCGGGAGTGGACCTACGCCGAGGTCGATCGGATCACCGAGAACATCGCGGGAGGACTGCAGGAAGCCGGCGTCGGCGTCGGTGACTTCGTGGTGTCCCTGGTGGAGCGCGACCCGTGGCAGGTGTTCTGCCGGCTGGCTCTGCTCAAGTGCGGCGCCATCGAGATCCCCCAGGACCCGCAGACGCCGCTGCCCCGGATCGCGCACATCCTCGCCGACAGCGGCGCGAGAGTCGTCCTGGCCACCGACCCCGGCGCTCATCCGTGGCCCCCGGAGGTGATGGCGTACCGCCCAGACACCCTGGCGGGGTCCTACACCCCACCGGCGGATCTCACCGCCGACAGCCCGTCGATCCTCATCTACACCTCGGGCACGACGGGACAGCCGAAGGGCACGCTGGTGTCGCACGGCGGGGTCCTCAGCACCTGCGCGGACAACGGCTACATGGACTACACGCCGGGCCAGCGCATCATGGGCCTGACCGGCTCGACCTTCGACCCGTCTCTGCTCGACCTGTACGCCACCCTGCTCAGCGGGGCGACGCTCGTCCTCGGTGCGCAGGCGCTGAACCAGGACATGGCGATGCTCAGCACCTTCCTGCGCGAGGAGCGGATCGACGCGGGCATCCTGATCACCGCGGTGTTCCATCTGCTGATGGCCGAGGACCCCACGTCGCTGAGCACGATCACCGCGCTGTACGTCGGTGGCGAGGCCATGCAGCCGTGGGCGGCCCGGCGTGCGTTCGACGTGCTCGGGCCGGGCCGGCTCCACAACCTGTACGGGCCGACGGAGGCGTCGGTGTGCTCGACGTGGTACCGCGTCGACGAACCACCCGAGGGTGACCGGATGCCGATCGGCCAGCCGGCGAACAACCGTGAGCTGTTCATCGTGCACCCGGACGGCACCGACGTGCCGCGGGGTGTGCCCGGTGAGCTGTGCGTGGCCGGACCCGGCGTCGCGCTCGGCTACCACCATCGACCTGACCTGACCTCCCAGCGGTTCCCGGCAGAGCTCGGCGCGATCCGCCGACGGCTGTACCGCACGGGTGACCGGGTGGTCTTGGACGAGCGGGGGCGGATCGTGTACCTGGACCGCACCGACCGGCAGATCAAGCACGCCGGCCACCGCATCGAGC
>DATDAP010000287.1:0-22172 GCA_036525335.1 Microlunatus sp.
CTCGCAGACGGTAAAGCGTGTCTGCTCCCTCGTCTGTCCAGACAGGGACGGCGCTCCGCTTCACGGCCGCTCGCGACGGGCGCCTCCTCACTGCGTTCGTCGGCAACTCACCAGGAACCCCCGCCACCACCGCCGCCGCCGCCCCCGGAGAATCCTCCACCGCCGAACGAGCTGCCACCGCCGAAGCCGGTGCCGCTCGCTCCCGACGAGGGTGCCGGGGCGGCGGCGGTGGCCAGGCTGCTGGTCAGGAAGCCGGTGTTGAAGGCGGCCATGTTGTAGGTGCCGGCGTACCAGTAGGGCGTCTCGTTGGGCAGCCGGCCCATGGCCACCAGATCGCCGCAGATCTTCGCCCACCGCTCGGCCAGCTCGAAGGCGATCGCCCAGGGCAGGTACTTGGAGAAGATGTCCTCGCCCTCCTCGAACCGGATCTGATCCGCCTCGGCCGTGGCCAGATAGGTCTTGAACCCTTCGACCTGGTCGCAGACCGCCCGTCCGTCGGCGGTTCGCTGACCGCGGCGCAGCTTGTACCGGACGATCGCGAACGTGATCAGGATCGGCAGCAGTGGCACCAGGATCAGCAGGAAGACCGCACCCAGGACGAAGCCGAGGAAGACCGCGAACACGACGAGGCCGAAGCCGAAACCGCTGGTGGCGGCCGCCGACGGCACTTTGCGGAACCAACCCCGGCTGGCGACCTGGTTGCGGACGGACTTCTGCATGGCCTGGTGCGCCGCTGTGAGGCTGCCTTGCTTGGACAGGTCCTCGACCGCGCCGGGCGGTTGTCCGGAGAACAGCTCGGTCAGCAGCACCATCTCGTGCGGCGCCGTCGCTCGGCTGGGATCGACCAGGGTCACCTGGAAATCCTTCTTGCCTGTGCTCTGCACGGTCAGCGCACCCTTCACGGCCAGATCGATGATGGTCGCCGCGGTCTCTCGGGTGTCCACCTGTCCGTCGACCAGCAATCCCGCCTCGGCCACCGGGATCCGCGGTGGGGTGAAGGCCACCGGGATGGGCAGGTCCGGGTCGCTCGGCACCACCGGAGCCTGCTGCCCCGGCAGCGGCACCGTGCCGGGCGGCAGCCCGGCATAGCGCTGGTCTCGCCCGTGCTTGCGCCACCATAGAGTGCCGACGATCGCCGAACCAGCGACGGAAGCCGCACCCACTCCGGCCAACGCGATCAGTCCGGCCTTCTCGCTCGCACTCAACTTGCTCCCGTCCGGTTCCAGGTGCGGCGCGTTGTCGGTGATCAGACCGGGCTTGATCTTGACCCCGATGGTCAGGCCCTGGCCGGCCGGCAGGCTGTTCTGAGTGAACTCGCCCACCCCGTCGGAGGTGTTCTTGGACGTGCAGGCTTGGTCGCTCTGGACCGGACCGGCGAAGCAGCTCAGCTCCTGCGCTCCCCCGGGCACCGTGGCCTTGACCGACACGTCGGTCATCGGGGCTGTCCAGTCCGAGCCGGTGGCGTCCCAGTAGAACTCGTCGTAGCCGCTGAAGGTGCGCATGGCGCCCTTCACGGAGTACGTGATCACGTACGTCGCGGTCGGTGAGCTGATGGTCTCGTCGGGATCGCCGATCCGGATCCGCAGCTGCTCTCCACGACCGCCGTCGGTCTCGTAGGTGTTCTCGCTGTACTGGGTGGCCACTCCGGAGTCCGGGCTGGTGACCGACTCGACGTCGACGGTGTAGACCGCGTCCTGGTCGGTGGTGCCGTACGGCTCGCGAGTGACGAAGTAGCGGTCGATGCCGTGCCGGCCGGAGTCCGAGCCGAACCGCCAGACGATCGTCTCCTTCGCCTGCAGCACCCCCTCGCTACCCATCTCGTACTCGATCGAGAACTTGTCGATCTGATCCCCGGCCGCCGACGCCGTGGTAGTGGTCGCCACAGCGAAGCCGACGGCGAGGAGCAGCCCGGCGAGACCCAGGAGAACAGCCCGGAGTACCCGTCTCATCAGCGCCCCCGCCGGGTCCGGGTCGCCAGGGCCCGCTGCGCCTCCCGGTCCGCCTCGCGCTGCGCGATGGACTGGCGTTTGTCGTACTCGCGCTTGCCGGTGGCGATGGCGATCTCGACCTTGGCGTACCCGTCGGTGAAGTAGATGGCCAGCGGGACCAGGGTCGACCCCTTCGTCTCCAGCTCGCGGGCGATCTTGTCGATCTCCCGGCGGTGCAGCAGCAGCTTGCGCGTCCGCCGCGCCGTGTGATTGGTCCAGGTCCCGTGGCTGTACTCGGGGATGTGCGCGGACCGCAGCCACACCTCTCCGTCGTCGACGGTCGCGAACGCGTCGGCGAGCGTGGCCCGTCCCTCACGCAGGGATTTCACCTCGGTGCCGCTGAGCGCGAGCCCCGCCTCGTAGGTGTCCCCGATGTGATAGTCGTGCCGAGCCTTGCGGTTCTGCGCGACGATCTTGCGTCCCGTCTCCTTCGCCATGCCCTCCATCTTCCCCCATCGGCGGACCGGACCGACCGGAGATTCCCTCGACCGACTTCGAGTGTGTTGCAACGCCCGCGGAGTTGGCACACCCGACTTCGCGTGTGCTGCAACACCAGCGAAGTGCGGATGCGGCGCTGCCGAGTCGTTTCCGATCCGGGTCAGAACCAGGTCATCGGGTTCCGGAGCTTGCCGTCGAGGTAGACCATCAGGTGCAGGTGGCAGCCGGTGGAGTAGCCGGTGGTCCCGACGTAGCCGATCACCTCGCCCTTGCTGACGTGGTCGCCGACCCCGACCGTGTAGCGGGTCGCGTGGTTGTACGCCGTGGTGACGAACTGCCCGTCCACCACCCCGTGGTCGACGATCAGCCGGTTGCCGTAACCGGCGTTGTAGTACTTCTCCACCACCTTGCCGCTGTACGGGGCCCGGATCGACTGGCCACAGCTGGCGCCGAAGTCGGTGCCGTCGTGCAGCTTCCAGTACTTCAGGATCGGGTGGAACCGCATACCGTACGGCGACGTGATCGGTGCGTTGACCGGGTAGGAGAACCCGTGGCTGGCGCTCCGGCCGGGGCTGCTGGAGCCGCTCGAGCTGCTGGAGCTCGAGTCGCTCTTCGCCTTTTGGGATGCCGTGCTGCTCGTGCCGCTGCTGGAGCTCGAGCTGCTCTCTTCCGCGGCGGTGGCAGCATCGGCCTGCTTCTCCGCGGCGCGCTGCTTGGCCCGCTCCTGCTTGGCCTCGGCCTTGCGCTGAGCCCGCTCGGCGGCCGCAGCCTTGGCGGCGGCGATCCTGGCCGCGCGCTCCGCTGCGGCCTTGCGCGCGGCCTCGGCCTTGGCCTTGGCGATCCGGACGGCGATCCGCTGCTCGACGTTCGCGCGCTCCTGGGAGAGCTTGGTGTAGTCCTGCTTGTCCTGGGCGACCTCGCTGGCCGCTTGCGAGGCCGCCGACTGCCGCTGCGAGAGCAGCGACGCCACGTTCGCCTGCTGCTGGGTCGCCTGCGTCTCCAGCTGCCGCTTGGCGACCAGGTTCGCGGCCGCCTTCTTGCGGTCCGCCGCGATCTCCTTCTCGATCGCCGCCTGCTTCGCCTTGGCCGCGTCGAGCTTGGCCTGCAGAATCTCGGTCCGATCGATCGTGGCCGCCGTGGTGTCGAACATGGTGGTGGACCACTGGATCCGGGTCTGCAGGTCGGCTGTCCCGGTGTCGGTCATCAGCAGCGCCACCGGCAGCAGGTTGGTCTGCTGCTGGTACTGATCGCGCACCATCTGGCCGGCCAGGACCTTCTCGGCGTCCAGCTTCTTCTGGTTGGCCCTGACCGCTGCCTTGGCCTTGGCCAAGGCCACCTCCGCCGCCTTGAGCTTGGCAGCCATGGCTGCGTCGACCCGGTGGGCGGTCGCCAGCTCGATCCGGGTCTGGGCCAGCGCCGCCTGCGCGGCGGCAAGCTGCGCCTGGGCCGCGTCGACCGCGTCGGCGGCCACATTCAAGGCCCGGGAGGACTCGTTCAGCTCCCGCTTCTTGGCCGCCTGCTGGGCTCTCACCTGGTCGCGCTGGTCCGTCAGGTCGTCGGCCAAGGCCGGTGGGACCATCGAGGCCGCGGTCACCGCGGAGCAGATACCCACGGCAACCACCAGCCGTACGTGCCTGAATGCCGGTGCCACAGCCCAATCCCCAATCGCATCGAAGACCCCGAACCAGAGGGTTCGAGACTCTCAAGGTGCAATTGAGGTTGAGATTTTCCTTATTACACCCTGAGATACTTCCGAGTCGTTATCAGCGTCGGGATGATAGACAGCGCGAGCCCCACGGCCGCAACCCCTAGAAGGGCCCAACCGGTCTGTTGCCACCCAATCCACGGTAAAGTCCGAATGGAGACTTGAGCTTTTTGCATGATGATGAAGTAAACGCCTGTGACGAGTGTGACGGATGCGAACAGAATGCCGATAAGCGCAGCGATGACGGCTTCAAAAAGGAACGGCAGTGTGATATAGAGGTTGCTCGCTCCGACTAGCCGCATGATCCCGATCTCTCGGCGGCGGGCGAAGGCCGCCAGCCGGATGGTGTTGCCGATCTGGAGCGCGGCCGCCAGCAGCAAGAGCACGGAGGCGCCGATGGTGCCCCACTGCAGCAGCCGGAGCCAGGAGAACAGCGGGTCCAGGTACTTCTTCAGGTCCTGGATGGCCTGCACGCCTTTCAGCCCGACCACCGAGCTGACCACCCCTTCGTACTGCTCGGGGTTCTTGAGCTTGACTCGGAACGACTCCTGCATCTGCTCGACGGTCAGCGAGTCCTGGATGGGGCTGTTCGCGTACGCCTTCTGGAACGCCTCCCAGGCCTCTTGCTTGGTCTCGAAGTAGACCCCACCCGGCGCCACCTCCGGGTTGGACTCCAAGGTCTGGCGGATGGTGTCCTTCTGGGCGTCGGTGACACCCTGACCGGGCTCGCACTGCTCGCCGCTCACGTCCGGGGTGCACAGGAAGACGGAGATCTCGATCTTGTCGTACCAGTTGCCCTTGAACAGGTCGACCTGCTGATTGGCCAGCAGACCGGCGCCGAACAGCGACAACGACACCCACATGGTCATGACCACGGCCAGGGTCATGGTCAGGTTCTGCCGGAGGCCGGCGAACGTCTCGGAGAAGATGTGACGGAAACGCATGCTGGGTCCTCGGTCTCAGGCGATGGATCGGGCCGGGTGGGGCGGGGAAGGAACCGACCGGGTCACTGGTACCCGTACACGCCGCGGCTCTGGTCCCGTACCACTTCGCCGTCGTCGAGCTCGATGACGCGCTTCCGCATCTGGTCGACGATGGTCGAGTCGTGGGTAGCCATCAACACCGTGGTCTCGGAGCGGTTGATCCGGTCGAGCAGCTTCATGATGCCGACGCTGGTCGCCGGGTCCAGGTTTCCGGTCGGCTCGTCCGCGATCAGGATCTTGGGCCGGTTGACGAAGGCGCGGGCGATGGCCACCCGCTGCTGCTCCCCACCACTCAGCTCGTCGGGCAGTCGACCGCCCTTGCCGTCCAGCCCGACGAGGTCGAGAACCTCCGGCACCACCCGCTTGATGGTCGAGGACGGCTTGCCGATCACCTGCAGAGCGAAGGCCACGTTCTCGGCGACCGTCTTGTTGGGCAGCAGCCGGAAGTCCTGGAACACTGTGCCGATCTCCCGGCGCATGGCGGGGATCTTCCAGCTGTGCAGCTTGTTCAGCTCCCGACCGGCGACGAACACCTTGCCCTTGCTGGAGCGCTGCTCCCGCAGGATGAGGCGGAGGAAGGTGGACTTCCCGGACCCGGAAGGCCCCACGAGGAACACGAACTCGCCCTTCTCGATGTCCACCGACACCTCGGAGAGGGCAGCTTTCCGCTGTCCGTCGTAGGTCTTGCTCACGTTGTCGAAACGAATCACGTCACGCCTCGGCCGGGGTAGACGACAGGAGCCGGGTGTGGTACCCGGAGACAGGCCACGCCGAGTCTAGGTGAGGCATGCGCGATCGCCGGGATCTTGACCTGCCGGACCCCACCTCAGTCAGGCACCAGCTCGATCCAGCCCCTGACGTCATCGGCAGTCTCCACCTCGGCCAGGTCGGGATGCTCCTCGGCGACATGAGCGAGGATCTGCGCGATCACCTCGTCGTCGGTCCGGCCGCGTGCCGTGAAACCGCACTCGCACCGCACCTGACGCGTCATCATCCTCCCTCCACGACTATTGTTCCGCGTCTGGCGGCAAACCGAGGAGCACGTGGTGCAGAACCATGGCGGCATTCGGGTGCAGCTCTGCGGATCGTTCGCCGTCGAGCTGCCGGACCGGCCCGCGGGTGCCGACTTCCGCAGTCGACAGGCTCGGGTCCTGTTCGCGTACCTGGTGCTGAACCGGCCGGGGCCCATCCCACGTGACCTGCTGGTCGACGCCCTCTGGGGTGGCACACCTCCGGCGGCCGCCGCCAGTGCCTTGAACGTGCTCCTGTCGAAGCTGCGGGGCGTCGTGGGCCCCGACCTCCTGCGCGGCCGGACGGAGATCTCCCTGGTCCTACCCGAGCCTGCGGACGTGGACGTCGAGCGAGCGCTCATCGCCCTCCACACCGCGGAGTCGGCGGTGTTGTCGCAGAACTGGACGCGCGCCTGGTTCGCCGCTCTGTCCGCCCAGTTCGTCACCCGCCGGACACTGCTGCCGGAGGCGTCGGCGGACTGGATCGAGGGCTGGCGGCGACGGCTGTTCGAGGTGCGGCTCCGGTCGATGGAGAGCTACGTAGCCGCCTGCCTGGGGATCGGGGGCGCCGAGCTGCCGGCGGCCGAACGCACCGCGCGCGACGTCGTCGAGCTCGCCCCGCTGCGCGAGACCGGACACCTGCTGCTGATGCGCTCCCTCGCGGCTCATGGCAACGTTGCCGAGGCCTTGGTGGCGTACGACCGGCTGCGAGTGCTGCTCCGCGAAGAGCTCGGTGCCGTGCCCGGCGCCACGATCCAGGAGTATCACCGCGAGCTGCTGCGCTGAGCCCTTGATCGGCGCCAAGGCCGGGCCAGCGTTCGGCCAAGGTTCGGCCAGTGTCGGCGGGTCAGGCTGGCTCCAACCGCGGTCGAGCAGAAGGCTCGTCCCGAGTCACGAGGAGCATCATGACCAACGAGACCGTCGACGACGCCGAGCTGAACGATCTCCTCGGCCGCTTCGTCACCGACCTCGGCGCCACCGGCGCCGCCGGGAACATCGTGATCGGCGACCGACTCGGTCTCTATCGCGCCCTGGCCGAAACCGGCCCGCTCACCGCCGCCGAGCTCGCTGACTACACCGGCACCGCCGAGCGCTATGTCCGCGAGTGGCTCCGCGGACAGGCGGCCGGACGTCAGGTGACCTACCGGGCAGACACCGATCAGTACCTGCTCTCGCCCGCCCAGGCGCTCGCCTTCGCCGATCCGGACGGGCTCGTGCTCCCGGGGGCGTTCCAGATGGCGATCGGTTGCCTCGACGACCTGACCGAGATCCGCGAGCGGTTCCGGTCCGGCGGCGGGTTCGGCTGGGGTGAGCACGGTAGTGACGTCGCGATCGGCTGCGAGCGCTTCTTCCGTCCGGGCTACGTGGCCAACCTGGTCAGCGGCTGGCTGCCGGCCGTCGACGGACTGGTCGAGCACCTGAAGCACGGGACCGTGGTCGCCGACGTGGGTTGCGGCCTCGGGTCGTCGACCCGGATCCTCGCCGCCACCTACCCGGATTCCACCGTGGTCGGCTACGACAATCACCCCGGCTCGATCGAGCTGGCCGACAAGCTCGCCGCCGACGCCGGACTTGCCGACCGAGTCGAGTTCGCCGTCGCTTCTGCTGCCGACTTCCCCGGCAGCGACCTCGGTCTGGTGACGACATTCGACTGCCTGCACGACATGGGTGACCCGGTGGCTGCCGCTCGGCACATCCGGAGCGCGCTCGCACCCGATGGTGTGTGGCTGATCGTCGAGCCGTACGCCGGTGACGCCGTGACCGAGAACCTGACGCCGGTCGGCCGGCTGTACTACTCGTTCTCGACGTTCCTCTGCGTACCGCACGCTCTCTCCGAGGGGGCGCCCGACCCACTGGGCAACCAGGCCGGCGAGCAGCAGATCGCTCGGGTGATGGAGCAGGCGGGGTTCGGCCGATTCCAGCGGGTCGCCGAGACGCCGTTCAACCTCGTGTACGAGGCTCGGCCGTGACCACCGGCCCGCCGCGGCGGTTCGGGCTGTCGGGCCGACTGGCCCTGGTCACCGGAGCGTCCTCGGGACTGGGCGCCCGAATCGCGAGCGCCCTCGACGCCGCGGGCGCGGAAGTGGTGCTCACCGGTCGTAGCACCGAGCGACTGCAGGAGGTGGCCCACGGGCTGGGCGACACCTGCACGATCGTCCCGGGCGACCTCGCCGACGCCGCGTTCAGGACGGCGCTGATCGACGAGGTCCGGTCCCGGCACGGTCATCTCGATGTGCTGGTGAACTGCGCCGGCTCCTGTGACAACGGACCGCTGGAGTCGCAGACGCTGGCCGAGGTCACCGACATCATCGACCTCGACCTGGTCGTCGCGATCGATCTGTGCCGCCTGGCGGCCCCCCTGCTGCTGGGCCGATCGGGCGCCTCGGTGATCAACATCGCATCCATCTTCGGCCAGATCAGCTCCGGCGGCGGGATGGCCGGCTACCACGCGGCCAAGGGTGGGCTGATCACGTTCACCCGACACCTGGCCGAGCAGTGGGGCGATCGCGGTGTCCGGGTCAACGCGATCGCACCGGGTTTCTTTCCCACACCGCTGACCGGCGAGCTCACCGATCCGGACCAGCGCCGGCGGATCGTCGCTCGGACGCTGCTGAAGCGCACGCCAGACCTCAGCGAGCTCGATGGCCCGGTGCTGTTCCTGGCCTCCGATGCAGCCAGCTACGTCACCGGCCACGTGCTGACCGTGGACGGCGGCTGGACGGCGTGCTGAGTCCGGTGGCCTACCCGGCCGGAACGGCGATCCTGCTCGTCCACGGCGCTTGGCACGGCTCGTGGTGCTGGCGGCCGCTCGCCCAACGACTCAGCGATCTCGGACATGACGTGCGCGCTGTCCAGCTGCGCGGCCACGATGGTCGGGCCGGCCGAATCTGGCACCGCATCCACGACTACGTCGAGGACATGCAAGAGGCGGCTGACGGTTATCCGAGGGCGATGGTGGTGGTCGGGCATTCGCTCGGCGGCCTGATCGCACAGAAGTACCTCGAGCACGGCCGCGCATCAGGTCTGGTCCTCCTGGCGCCGATCCCGATCCACGGCACGCTTCCCGCGATCCTACGGCTCGGGCTCCGGCACCCTGTCACCTTGCTCTGGGCCACCCTGGCCCTGCGGTTGCGGCCCTTCGTCCGCAACCACAGCCTGGTTCGAGAGCTCTTCTTCACCGTCCACACCGACCAGAAAACGGTGGTAACCACCTGGCGCAGCCTGCGGGACGAGTCTTACCTGGCGTTCCTGGAGACCATCGTGGTGCGTCCCCGACCGCGGCGCATCCCGACTCCGGTGGTGGTCATGGCGGCCGAGTACGACGGGTTCTTCACCAAGGCGGAGATGCAGCAGACAGCGGATGCCTATGACACGGACCTCGTGGTGATCGAAGGCTCGGGTCATGACCTGATGCTGGACGATCGCTGGCCGGAGGTGGCGGACCGCATCGACCGCTGGATCCGCACCGTCGTCTTGGCGACTCCGGCACGGGTCGAGCCGTGATGGCCGCGATCGCTTGCTCGTCGTCGGCGAGCAGCACGCGAGTGCCGGCTAGTGGTCACGGTCGGAGGTTCGTCGGGGTGACGAACTTCCGGCCGCAACCACTAGACCTTCTCGTTGGTGCGACGCCAGCGGATGCCCGACTCGATGAAACCGTCCAGCTCGCCGTCGAACACGGCGTCGGGAGAGGACACCTCGAAGTCGGTGCGGAGGTCCTTGACCATCTGGTACGGGTGCAGCACGTACGAGCGCATCTGCGAGCCCCAGCTGTTGCCGCCGTCGCCCTTCAACAGGTTCATCTCGGCCTCACGATCGCGGCGGGCCTTCTCCAGCAGCCGGGACTGCAGCACCCGCAGGGCCGCCGCCTTGTTCTGCAGCTGGGACTTCTCGTTCTGGCAGGAGACCACGATGCCGGTCGGCAGGTGCGTGATCCGGACCGCGGAGTCGGTGGTGTTCACGCTCTGGCCACCGGGTCCCGACGAGCGGAAGACGTCGATCCGGATGTCACCCTCGGGCACGTCGATGTGGTCGGTCTCCTCGGTCACCGGCAGCACCTCGACCCCGGCGAAGGAGGTCTGACGCCGTCCCTGGTTGTCGAACGGGGAGATGCGTACCAGTCGATGGGTGCCCTGCTCTACCGAGAGCGTCCCGTACGCGTACGGCGCCCGGACCTGGAAGGTGGCCGACTTGATCCCGGCCTCCTCGGCGTAGGAGGTGTCGTAGACCTCCGTCGGGTAGCCGTGCCGCTCCGCCCAGCGCAGATACATCCGCAGCAGCATCGCCGCGAAGTCGGCCGCGTCGATGCCGCCGGCTTCGGACCGGATGGTGACCAGTGCGTTGCGCGGGTCGTACTCGCCGGCCAACAGGGTGCGCACCTCGAGCGACTCCACCGCCTTCTGCAACGACATCAGCTCGGTCTCGGCCTCGGCGAGCGACGGGGCGTCGGCCTCGTCCTGGGCCAGCTCGATCAGGATCGTCAGGTCGTCCAGCCGCGAGCGGAGCTCCGCCAGCTTGTCGACCTCGGATTGCAGGGCGGACAGCTTGGAGGTGACCCGCTGCGCGTTGTCGACGTCGTCCCACAGATCGGGGGCGGCCACCTCCTCGGAGAGCGCGGCGATCTCGATCTTCTTGGTCGCCGGGTCGACGACCGCCTCGATCGAGGTCAGAGCCTTGTCGAGCGCCGAGAGTTCTGCAGGAAAGTCGGATCCAGCCACAATCGACCACTCTACTGAAAGCACCTGAGGAACACGCTCGCTAAGGTGCTGCGCATGAGTGAGACCGTGCTGGCCATCGACATCGGCGGCACCAAGATCGCCACGGCCGTGGTGGACGCCGACGGCACGATCCTGGCCGACCAGCTGCGCCCCACGGCACCCTCCGACGACCCCGACGTGGTGTTCGCCGGGGTCGAGGCGGCGGTCCGCGGTCTGCTCGACCGGCTCGAGCCCACCGACGATCGGATCCGGGTCGGGATCGCCTCCGCCGGACCCATCGACGGACCGGCCGGCACCGTCTCCCCGGTCAACATCGGCGCGTGGCGGGGCTTCCCGCTCTCGGCCCGAGTGCACGCGGTGCTCGCCGAGACGTACGCGACGGAGACCGTCACCGTCAAGCTGGCCGGAGACGGGCACTGCTTCGCCCTGGGCGAGCACTGGCTGGGCGCCGGCCACGACGTGGACTCGATGATCGGCATGGTGCTGTCCACCGGCGTCGGGGGCGGAGCCGTGATCGACAACCGGCTGTTCACCGGCGTCACCGGCAACGCCGTGCACCTGGGCCACATCAGTGTCAACGCCTGGGGCCCGCGGTGCGTGTGCGGTGGCCATGGCTGCACCGAGATGTACGCGCGCGGCCCCGCCCTGGTGGCGGCGGCGAAGCAGCAGGGCTGGACCGGCGGCGACGATGCCCGCGCGCTGACCGCCGCGGCACGGGCCGGTGATGAGATCGCCGTACGGGTGATCGACCACGGGATGCGGGCCCTGGCCGCCGGTATCGCGACCACCGCGACAGAGCTGGACGTGGCGGTGGTCGTGCTCGGTGGCGGCGTGTCCAAGGCGGGCGAGGTGATCTTCGGGCCGCTCCGTCACCACCTGCGGGACTTCGCGGTGCTGGACTACGTGCTGGATCTGGAGGTCCGCCCGGCCACGCTGGAGAACGCGGGTCTACTCGGGGCGGCCGCGCTCGCCTTCAGTCAGGACTAGTCCCGGGTCGTCGGTAGGTGGCTAGAGTCGCAGGTCCGACCCCCGACGTGCGTTTCCGACCACGGGCGGCTTCCGCCCGCCCTGGCCATCCACGCGCGCGTTTCCGCCCGTCTCCGGGACTCAGGCGGGGAGGAGCCGACCTTCCACGAGGGCAACTCGGCGCCCCGCGACGGCGGCGATCTCGTCCGGATCGTGGCTGACCAGCAGGACCGGGATCGACTGCCGGCCGACGTCGGCGAGGACCGCCTGCAGCAGGCGGATCCGGGTGCCGATCTCCACCGCCGAGAGCGGCTCGTCCAACAGCACCGCGGCTTCCGGGCCGCCCAGACCGAACCCCACGATGGCTCGGGCCAGGGCCACCCGCTGACGCTCGCCGGCGGACAGCTGGGCCGGGCGGCTGTCGGCGAGCGCGGTGTCCAGCTCGAGCAGGTCCAACACCATGGCGACCCGGTGAGCGCCCACCCGGCGCCGCTTCTTGTCCGACGGCAGGGCGGTCGCGATGGTGGCGGCCACGTTGTTCTCGCGGTCGAGCACTGCGTCCTGCCCCGCCAGCATCAGGTTCCGTCGGTCCTGCACGATCAGCACGTCGTCGTCGGTGAGCGTGACCCCACTCAGCCGGACGGAACCCTGATCGGGATCCTCGAGCCCGGCGATGAGGTGCAGCAGGGTGGTCTTGCCGGAGGCGGAGGGACCGGAGATCCCGAGCACCTCGCCCGGTCGGACGGTCAGGTCGATGTCACGGAGCACGGGACGACCCTCGTACGCCTTGGACAGACCGCGGAGCTCCAGCTCACCGCCGGCCTGGGGGGTGCGGCGGCCGATCAGGAGACGCGCTCCGGCTCCCCGGACAGGTCCTCGATCCGCACGAAGACGTCCTCGCCCCGCTCGCGCCGCGGCGGCCAGTCGTGCACCCAGATGACCACGAACGCGGCCAGCGAGGCGGCCAGCGCGACCACCGGGCCGATGGTGAACAGGAAGACACCGATCAGGCCGACCGCGTCGATCACCAGCACCGCGGCCGCGCCGGACCGACCGAGCTTGCCGTGTCGGGCCCGCCAAGCGGCGTAGACGACCCACGGAACCATCGCGAGCAGCAGGAACACCCAGGAGAACGTCGAGGCGAGCCCCGCTCCCTCGATCAGCCGGATCATGCCCGCCATGCTGACGAGGCCGGTCAGCGCACCCAGTCCGGTCAGAAGGTTCTTGTTCATCGTGTTTCCTCCCCGCGGGGTTCCTCGCCGTGGAATCGTGACCCAAACGTAGCCCAGAATGCCCTGCACAGACCGAAACCCGGCCACGTCGTCGCGGATTCTGTCGGTGTCGTGTCTCGGGGCCGACGGCGGATCGCTGGTCTGGTCCGGCTTAGGCTGCACGGATGTCACTGATCGTCGTCGTGGGGGCCGGCCTGGCCGGGCTGGCCTGTGCCCAGAGGTTGATCGCAGCCGGACGCGACGTCGTCCTGCTGGAGGGGTCGGACGCTGTCGGTGGGCGGGTCCGGACCGACGAGATCGACGGCTTCCGCTGTGACCGCGGCTTCCAGCTCATCAATCCCGCCTATCCCGCCCTCGGTCACGTCGTCGACATCGACCAGCTCGATCTGCGCTCGTTCGGGGCCGGCGTAGTGGTGGCCGGCGTCGGCGGCCGGTCAGTCCTGGCCGACCCACGACGTCTCCCTCGACTGCTCCCGGCCACTTTGCGCAGCCCTGTCGGGTCCTGGCGGGAACGTGCGGCGTTCGTTCGCTGGGCGCTGTCCTGCCTGCTCCCCGTACGGCGGCTGCTGTCGGCTCGTGATCTCAGCCTGGTCGAGGCACTGGACCGGGCCGGGATCTCAGGAGAGCTGCGGACAGCGGTGCTCGACCCCTTCCTGGCCGGGGTGCTCGCCGACTGGGACGGCACCACGTCAGCGAACTTCGCGCGGTTGTTGATGCGCTCCTTCCTGCTGGGATCTCCGGCCGTGCCGTCGACGGGCATCTCTCGCTTGCCCGAGCTGCTGGCGGCAAGTCTCCCCGCCGGTACTATCCGGCTCGACCAGCGGGTCATCGACGTCAGCCAGAACCGAGTCCGCACCAACGACCAGGAGATCCGTGCGGACGCTGTGGTCGTGGCAACGTCGCCCCGGGCGGCCGCCGAGCTGACCGGCATCCCGATGCCGGCGACGAAACCCCTGACCACGTTCTGGCACACCGCTCCCCGGCCACCCAGCGCAACGAAGCTGCTGCATCTCGACGGCGCCCGCCGCGGTCCGCTGGTCAACTCGGCGGTGGTTACCAACGTGGCTCCCGGCTACGCCCCGCCCGGGCGCGTCCTGATCGCGAGCTCGACGGTGGCGGCCGACGGTTCCGCCGACGCCGAGGCGGCGGTCCGCCGACAAGCCGGACTGGTCTACGGCGTCGGCCCGGCCGACTGGGAGCTCGTCACCTGCCAGGTGATCGCCGCGGCCCTGCCGCACCAGCCTCCGCCGCTGGCCCTTCGCCAGCCCGCCCGGTTGGCCAGTGGGGTGTTCATCGCGGGCGACCACCGCGACACCGCCTCGATCCAGGGGGCCCTGGTCTCCGGTCGGCGCGCGGCCGACGCCGTGACCGGTGGGACCCCCGCCGGCGGACGTCGGTGAGACTGACTCAGTAGACGTCTCGGACGTAGCGCTTCGCCTTCTTCAGGTCCGCCACGTACTCGACCGCGTCCTCGGGTCCCCGCCCGCGCTGCTGTTCGATGATCAGCCGGAGGGCGGCGTCGACGTCCTTGGCCATCCGGGTCGCATCCCCGCAGACGTAGAAGTGCGCACCGTCCTCGAGCCACACGTACAGCTCCCGCGCCTGCTCGAGCATCCGGGTCTGCACGTACACCTTCTCGGCCTGGTCGCGGGAGAAGGCCAGGTCGAGGCGGTGCAGCACCCCGCCCTGGGACAGCTCGCCCAGCTCGTCGGCGTAGATGAAGTCGTCGGCCTGATGCTGGTCGCCGAAGAACAGCCAGTTGCGGCCGGTCGCCCCACGGGCCGCCCGCTCGTGCAGGAAGGCACGGAACGGTGCGACGCCGGTGCCCGGGCCGACCATGATCATCGGCCGGTCGTCGTCGGCGGGCACCCGGAAGGCGGCGTTCGGCTGCAGGTAGATCCCCACCTCGCCGTCACCGAGCCGGTCGGCCAGGAAGGTCGAGCAGACCCCGCCGCGGATCCGGTCGGCACCGTGCCGGACCGAGGCGACCGTGAGATGGACGCGACCGGGACTGTGCAGCGGACTGGACGAGATCGAGTACGCGCGCGGCTGCAGCGGTCGCAGCACCTCGGACAGCTCATCGGCCGTGAAGCCGACACCCGGACTGGCCAGCAGCAGGTCCAGCACGTCCTTGCCCCACAGCCAGTGGTCGAGGGTGTCCCGTTCGCCGCGGGCCATCACGGCGGCCAGGTCTCCGTCGGGATCCCGTTCGGCCAGCGCGGTCAGCAGGTCCCGCGACGGTGTACGGATCTCCCAGCCGGTGGTCAGCCGCTCACCCAGGGACCCGCCGTCGACAGCTGCCCCGGCGTCCAGCCCGAGCCGGTCCACCAGCGCGGCGACCAACGCCGCGTCGTTGACCGGCACCACCCCGAGGGCGTCGCCGGCCGCGTAGTCGATGCCGCTGTCGCCCAGGTCGAACTCGTAGTGCCGGATCTCCTTGGCGCTGCGGGCCCCCGAGAGCACGCGGTTGGCGACCAGTCGGGACCGGTACGGGTCGCGTCGGGTCCAGCGCTGTCGAGCCGGCCGGGCCGTCGTCGGCGCGGGGACCGGCGCCGTCGGCAAAGCCGCCCCGGCCGCGCCGGGAGCCTCGGCCGCCAGATGCTCGACCACGTCGTCCAACCAGGCCGTGGCCGGGTCCTCGAAGTCGACGTCGCAGTCGACCCGCGGCACCACCCGGACCGCCCCCAGCTGCTCCAGTCGGGTGTCGATCAGTCGGCCGGCCTGGCAGAAGCCCTCGTAGCCGCTGTCCCCGAGCGACAACACGGCGTACCGGGTGTTCTCCAGCCGCGGCGCACTGTCCGCGGCCAGGGCCTCCCAGAACAGCTCCGCGTTATCGGGCATCTCGCCCTCGCCGTAGGTGGACGTCACCACCAGCAGGTACGAGGTCGCCGGCAGCTTCGTCACGTCCAAGTCGTCGAGCGTGCCCACGGTCGCCCCGAGCCCCCGGCCTCGGACGGCGCCGGCCAGCCGCTGGGCCAGCTCCTCGCTGTTGCCGGTCTGGGTGCCGTACGCGATGTCGACGGTGAGAGTGGGCACCGTGGCCGTCTCGTCGTCGTGCCGCCGGGCCGCCGCCATCCCGGCCAGGAAGCCGCCGAGCCAGGCCCGCTGATCGAGGGTGAACGGCGCATCCGTGGGGATGGAGAGCAGGGTGCTCACGCGGGCACCTCCTCCGTCAGGGCCACGTGCGCCAGCTGGGCCAGGTCCTCCAGGGCAGCGGTCACCAGCAGCTCGTCGAACTGCGACCGGTCGAGCCAGCTCGCGTTCTTCTGCTGCTGGTGCAGGATCCAGCCGTAGGTGCCCGGGGCGTCCATCCCGCGTACGTTGCGCAGCTCCAGCGACCGCTGGTAGTCGCCCAGTCGCTTCATCGCGATCTGGGCGGCGAGCTCGGCGTCCTCGAAGCGCTCCAGCTTGCCTCGCACGTAGCGCAGCAGCTTCTGGCGGACGAAGAAGTCCTCGGTGAGCACCAGCTTGCGGGCCGCCGCGGTGATCCGGGGATCGCCCGGCCCGGTCGTCCCCGGGACCCGCTCGAGCGCGACCTCCTGGGCGATGGCCAGCACCGTGAACGACGACAGCACCGCGTACGCGTCGGGTGAGGTGGGCTCACCGAAGACCGGGGTGCGACCGCCGGCCACCGCGTACCCGTCCCGCAACGACAGCTTGAACTGGCGCAGCCGATCCGTGGCCACCGAGCCGGCCAGCTCGTCGAGCAGCTCCTTGCGGGGCTTGGCGGCCAGGATCTGGTCGCTGTCCTGGTAGAGCAGCAGCGCCGTCGGAGTCCCCACCACGATCTGGGTGCGGGTCGTCGCCCAGTCCTCGAGCAGCTGAGCGGCCAGCTCGGAGCCGGTGGAGTCGAGGTGCCACTGCAACATCAGCAGCACGGCCTCCTCGTGGAAGGTCGGGACACCGGGCAGCTCCGCCCCGACCAGGGGCTGCACCAGCAACGAGTCGCTGGCCCGAGCCGCCAGCTCGCCGGCCGGATCGTACTGGTAGACGAACCCGCCGCTCATGCCGTTGCCGAGACCCTTGCCGAAGGTGCCGAGGTTGAGGACGGCGCCGTTGGTCATGTACTCGCAGCAGAAGTCGCCGACGCCCTCGACCACCGCGGTGGCCCCGGAGTTGCGGACGGCGAAGCGATCGCCGGCCTCGCCCTGCACGAACGTCCGACCGCCGGTGGCGCCGAACAGGGCGAAGTTCCCGATCAGGACGTTGCCACCCGGCTCGGCGCTGCCGCCCCCCGGGGTCTGCACGATGATCCGGCCACCGCACTGGGACTTGGCGACCCCGTCGTTGGCTGTGCCGGTGTGGACCAGCTCGAGGCCGTCGTTGCAGAAGGCCCCGTACGACTGGCCGGCCGTCCCCGTGCTGGTGACCCGGACCGATCCCTCGGCCAGGAACCTCCGGCCCCGGTCGTCGGTGAGCACCGCCGGTGCCCGGCCCAGCTGCTCGGTCGCCGACGGCGTGTGGTTCAACAGCCGTTCGAGGTCGACCGACAGCTGTCCGCCGACCGACTTGTGGTGGTTGCGCAGCCCGAGCCCGTCGATCTCGACGGAGGACTCCCCCGCCTCGAACAGGCTCGCCGTGACCTGCTCCAGCAAGGCGTCGTCGAGGGCGTAGTCGGCCTCCAGGTAGACCGGGTCCGCGACCTTCCGCTCCGGCACCCTGGTCAGCATCGCGCGGACGTCGAGATCGCCGACGCTGGCCGGGTGGTCCAGCAGCTGGAGCAGATCGGTCCGCCCGCGCGCCTCGACCAGCGAGCGCAACCCGAGCTTGGCCAGGATCTCCCGGACGTCGTGGGCGATGTTCAGCAGGTACTGCGCGAGGGCCCGCGGGTCACCGTCGAACACCTCCGGGTTGGTGGTGAGACCCGCCGGGCACTTGATGTTGCAGTTCTTGGCCATCACGCACTTGAGCATCATCAACGCGGTGGTGCCGAACTCGAAGCTGTCGCCGCCGAGCAGCGCGGAGACGACCACGTCGCCGCCGGTCTGGTGGGCGCCGGAGCAGCGCAACACCACCTTGTCCCGGATCCCGTTGACGCTGAGCGCCTGATGCACCTCGGCCACGCCGATCTCGGCCGAGCGTCCGGCGTACTTGAGGCTTGTGACCGCTGCGGCCCCGGTACCGCCGGTGTTGCCGGCCACGTTGATCACGTCGGCGCCGGCCTTGGCCACCCCGACCGCGATGGTGCCGATGCCCTCCGAGGAGACCAGCTTGACGATCACCCGCACGCGGGCCGCCTTGCAGTCGTGGATCAGCTGGGCGAGGTCCTCGATCGAGTACGTGTCGTGGTGCGGCGGCGGCGAGATGAGCTCGATGCCGGGCGTGCCGCCTCGGGCGGCGGCGATGTCCACCGTCACCTTGGGCGCGGGCAGCTGTCCGCCCTCGCCGGGCTTGGCACCCTGACCGATCTTGATCTCCAGCTCCTGCAGCATCGGGTCGGCCAGGTAGCCGGCCCAGATGCCGAACCGTCCGGAGGCGAACTGCTTGATCCGGGATCCTCGGATCGTGCCGGCTCGGGTGTGGTGCTCGCCGCCCTCGCCGCAGTTGGACATCGCGCCGACCATGTTGGTGCCGTGCGCGACGGCCTCGTGCGCGGTGGCGACCAAGGCGCCGTGGCTCATCGCCCCGGAGGCGAGCGAGGCGGTGATCTCGTGGGCCGGCTGCACCTCGACCAGCGGCACGCTGGCCGGCGAGTGCTGTAGCAGGGCGAGGAAGCGAAGTGCCGATCCCCGCGCCGCGACCACCAGTCCGTCCGGGCCGAGCTCGACGACGTCGACCTCGTTGCCGTAGTCGGTGGTCAGGTAGTCGGCGAGCGCGGCGTACGAGGTGTGCTCGACGTGCGGGGCGTCGACCAGCCGCAGCCGGAAACCGTCCGGCGGCACGCTCTCGACGGACAGGCTGTCCACACTGATGGGCTCGACGGCGAGGCCACGGACCCGAACGCTGGAGTTGCCCTCGACCGAGAACCGGCCCAGCTCGCGGGCGAACTCGTCGGCGGTGGTCAGCATGGTCACGTCGGCCGGCAGGGCCAGCACATCACGCAGGGCCGACGGCCGCCGGGCACGCTCCGCCTGGGTGGTGGCCACGAAGTCCCGGTAGCCCGGGGTGATCGCGAACTCGTCGATCTGCTCGTCGGTGAGCGCCTCGTACCCGGCGTTGCGGTAGGCGGCGTCGTTCAGCCCGTACGCGTCGTCGAGCTGGCCCAGGGTGAGCAGCCGCAGCTCGGACGACTCCTCGTGCTCCGGGGCGAACGACGGCCGCTCCTCGGTCATGTCGGCGAAGCCGCGGACCGCCGTCAGCCCGTACGAGTGCCCGGCGCCGTCGGACCGCTCCTTGAACAAGCCGAGCAACGGCACCTGGTTCTCCGCGCCCACCGCGCAGGCCCGGGTGTGCCAGTCGGTCGAGGCCTGGGCGATCCGGGCGAACCCGACCCCACCGACCGGCGCGGCCAGGTGCGGGAAGCAGCGGGCCAGCACCGGGTCGCGGGTGTCGAGGTAGTTGGGTTCGAAGAACTCGCCGCCGATGTAGCTCTCCACGGTGCACAGCCCGACCCGGCCCATGGTCTTGGCCAGCGACTTCAGCGCCGCCTTGCGGAACCGGTCGAGGGCGCGGTCGGTGTCGGTTTTCTCCCCCGCGGGCGCGGGCGGGCTCGGGTACTTCTCCTCGGCCCGCAGCCGCGCGGTGAGACAGTAGACCGCGGCGGCGCCGAACCCGAGGGCACAGGCGATGTGGTGGGAGGACGGGAGCTGACCGCTCTCGGCGATCAGCGAGAGCCGCGGCCGCAGTCCGGTGGCGATCAGCCGCTGGTTGACCGCGGCCAGGCCGAGCAGCAGCGGCAGCGGGGCGCGGGTGGTGGAGATGGAACGGTCCGTCAGCACCGCGATGCCGCCCTGCTCCCGGGCGAACTCCTCGATCTGGTCGCAGAGCAGGTCCATCGCCGCGACCATGGCGGCGGCGTTCTCCGTCGGTGCGTCGGGCACGGGCGAGTAGAGCAGGTCGAAGCGCTGCAAGGGGGTCACCTGCTGCTCGCGCAGCTTGACCATCTCCAGGTGGTCCAGGATCGGGGAGTCCAGGACGATCTGCCGGGTCCCGGTCTGCGGTGACCCGGCGGCGTTGGCGTCCGGTTTCGCGCCGAGGGCGACCCGCATGCTCATCCCGTCCGCCTCGCGGATGGAGTCCAGCGGGGGGTTGGTGACCTGGGCGAAGCGCTGGGAGAAGTACTTCGCCAGGCCGCCCTCCTGGTCCGACAGGGCGTTGATGGCGTTGCCGTAGCCCATGGCCGAGATCCGCTCGGAGCCGTCGGCCAGCATCGGGTCCATCATGAACCGGAAGCTCTCCTGGTTGTGCGAGTAGGCCACGAAGCGGCCGTGCAGACTCAGGTCGCCGTCGTAGCCCAGAGTGCTGGTGCCGCGCGCGATGGCCGGGGCCGGCAGGGCGTCCAGCGCGACCCGCGCCTGCTCCAGCAGCGAGCCGTAGTCGCGCCGAGCCGCCAGCGCGGCCAGCGCCTCCCGGGTGCGCAGGATCTGGCCGGTGCGATGGTCGAGGTAGAGCATGCCGCCGGCCTCGATCCGGCCCCGGTGCACCACCGAGTCGGCGGGGAGCGGCACCTGCCCGGCCTCGGAGGCCACGATCAGGTACTCCTCGGTCTCCACCGTCCGCAGCGGGCGCAGGCCGAGCCGGTCGAGCCGGGCGCCGACCACGTCCCCGTCGCTGAAGATCACTGCCGCGGGCCCGTCGTTCTTCTCCTCGTACAACGAGAAGAACTCCAGCATGTCGCGGATCGGGGCGGGCAGACTCCGGTCGTTCTCCCAGGCCGGGGGCATCAGCGAGACCACGGCCTCGACGGTGTCGAGACCGTCGTCGAAGACGCGACTCTGCAGGGTCTGATCCAGCCGGCTGCTGTCGGACTGACCGGGCGGGCGCACGATCCTCCGCAGCCGTGCTCGGGCGCCGGCGTCGTCGGCGAGCCGGTTCTTGCGGTCGGTGTTCAGCTCACCGTTGTGCGCCATCATCCGGAACGGCTGGGCCATGGACGGGTGCGGCTCGGTGTTGGTCGAGAACCGGGTGTGGAAGTAGAGGGTGCGGACCTCGTGGCGCGGGTCGACCAGGTCGGTGAAGTAGCGGACGACCTCGCCAGCGTTCAGCCGGCCCTTGAGCACCTGGGTCCGGGCGCTGAGCGAGAGCGGGTAGAGCCCGGCGAGCTCGGGGTTCTTGTAGCCGCGCTGTTCGATCTCCAGCAGGGCGGCGTTCGCGGCCCGGTCGACGTCACCACGCGTCCGGTCGGCCGGAGCGACGAAGACCCACTGCACGATCGGCAGCTGGTAGGTCGCTGCGGCCGGTCGCAGGGCGCTCGGGTCGACCGGCACCAGTCGTTCGAGCAGCACCTCCAGGCCCTGTCGCTGCAGCGCGGCGCGGACGATCTCGCGGGACTGACCCTCGTACGCGGGATCGGTCGGCATGAACAGGTTGGCGACCCCGAACGCACCGGGTTCCAGCGGCCAGCCGGTGAGCGCGCTGAAGAAGCGGACGGAGAGGTCGACGCTCACCCCGGCACCGTCGCCGACGCCTTCGGACGACATGCCGCCGCGGTGCGGGATCGCACACAGGGCGTGCTCGCCCCGGACGATGACGTCGTGGTCCTGGCGGCCGTCCTTGCGGGTGATGAAGCCGACACCGCAGGCGCTCGACTCGCGGGCGGGGTCGTACAGGCCGATCCGGAGGTCATTCACGTGGCGGCTCCAGCGCAGGCCGGGACACCTGGAGCAGGGGGCCCGGAGACGGAGGTGAACGGCGCCACGTTGCGACGTTCCAAGCATGCGGGTGCTTCGCCGGATCGCGGCTGGCCGCCCGTGTTATCTGAGACGCGGTTTGCTCATGCTAAGGGTTGACCGAACGAACCGACATCGTCAGGAGTGTGATCCTGCTGACCACGTCGACCGGGTGAGCCGGTACTGACGGAAGCGCACACCCCCGTACGCGACGTCGCCGTCGGGGACGAAGCCGTACCGGGCGACGACCCGATCGGGACGGCGGCTGTACGGCAGCGCGATCAGCACCGTGTCGAGGCCGAGCTCGCGGAAACCGTGGTCGAGGGCCCGACGGGCGATCGCCTCACCGTGCCCCCAGAACTGCGGC
>DATDAP010000288.1:0-4407 GCA_036525335.1 Microlunatus sp.
CCGGGACCTGCTCCCGGGCGCGCGGTCGGCCGTGGGCCCGTCGGCATCAGGCCGTGAACCTCGGGAAGGCCGAGGCGCCGGCGTAGCGGGCCGCGTCGTCCAGATCTTCCTCGATCCGCAGCAGCTGGTTGTACTTGGCCACCCGGTCGGTCCGGGCCGGAGCACCGGACTTGATCTGACCGCAGTTGGTGGCCACGGCCAGGTCGGCGATGGTGGTGTCCTCGGTCTCCCCGGAGCGGTGGCTCATCATGCACGCGAAGCCGGCGCGCTGAGCCATGCTCACCGCGTCGAGGGTCTCGGTCAGCGACCCGATCTGGTTGACCTTGACCAGCAGTGCGCTGGCGGCCTTCTCGTCGATCCCCCGCTGCAGACGGGTGACGTTGGTGACGAACAGGTCGTCGCCGACGACCTGGATCTTGTCGCCGATCTTGCCCACCAGCGAGCTCCACCCGGCCCAGTCGTCCTCGGCCAGCGGGTCCTCGATGGAGACGATCGGGAAGGCGTCGATCCACTGGGTGTAGATGTCCGTCATCTCGTCGGCCGACAGGCTGCGGCCCTCGAAGGTGTAGCTGCCGTCGGCGAAGAACTCGGTGCTGGCCACATCCAGGGCCAATCCGATGTCGGTGCCCAGCTTGAGACCGGTGGCCTCGACGGCGGTGGAGATCAGCTCGAGCGCCGCGACGTTGGCCGGCAGGTTCGGGGCGAAGCCGCCCTCGTCGCCCAGTCCGGTGGACAGGCCCTGCTTCTTCAGCACGCTCTTCAGCGAGTGGTAGACGCCGGCGCCCATCTCCAGCGCCTCGCGGAAGGTCGCCGCCCCGATCGGCGCGATCATGAACTCCTGCACGTCGACGTCGGAGTCGGCGTGGGAGCCACCGTTGATGATGTTCATCATCGGCACCGGCAGCACGTGGGCGTTCGGGCCACCGACGTAGCGGTAGAGCGGCAGATCCGCCGAGCTGGCCGCGGCGTGCGCGACGGCGAGCGAGACGCCGAGGATCGCGTTGGCGCCGATCTTGGCCTTGTTGTCGGTGCCGTCCAGGTCGAGCATCGCCTGGTCGATCAGCCGCTGCTCGCTGGCGTCGTAGCCCAGCAGCTCGGGGCCGAGCTGGTCGAGCACGCCGAGGACGGCCTTGGTCACGCCCTTGCCGCCGTAGCGGCCCTTGTCCCCGTCCCGCAGCTCGACGGCCTCGAAGGCGCCGGTGGAGGCGCCCGACGGCACTGCCGCGCGACCCTCCGAACCGTCGTCCAGGATGACCTCGACCTCTACCGTGGGGTTGCCGCGGGAGTCGAGGATCTCGCGGGCACCGATGAACTCAATACTTGCCACGTCGAACTGCCTTCCGTACCGGCCGGCCACGCGTGGCGCCGGACCTGGAGATTGTCGGGCCCACCCTATCGGCGCGGGTCGGCTGCGCCGACGAGGCCGGGCGTGGTTCGACGGAGTTCACGAACGACGTCGTCCGCGGCTACCCAGGGCGAAGACGGCGTTCACCCCGACGATGCCCGCCCAGGCGACCATCAGACCGGGCAGATCGGTGGTTCCGGCCGAGATCGCACTGATCGGGATGCCGGCCCCGAGCGAGACGATGCCCAGGACGAAGCGGTGTGAGTTGCCACGCCGGAGGTCGGCCCGGTCCTCCTTGGCCCCCTCGTCGGCGTGTCGCAGCTCGGCCGTTCGGTAGGCGACCAGCTCCTCGACCCGGTCGGCCAGCCCGGCGGCGATCGCGTCGTCGTACTCCGGACCCAGCTCGGCGCGGGCGGCCATGGCCGCACGGACCTGTGCGGTCGTCTCGACGTCCGCGCGACGCTGCGGTCGCTGCTGCGGGTACGGCTGGGGCGGGTACGGCTGCGCCGGAAAGGGCTGGGACGGCCGGGCGACCTGCCGCGGCGGCCCGGGCTGCTGCTGCGGCGGGTAGGCCGGCTGACTCGGTCGGTACGGCGGCCCGTACGGAGGCTCGCTCATGCCGACCAGACTATGTCGCGAGGGTCTCAGCGGAACGGACGTGGGCCTCCAGATCGCGGACGGCTTCGCGCACCGCCTGCTCGGCGTCGATGCCGCCGGCCTGGGCCCGCGCGACGAGCGCCACGATCTGACGCCCGAGCGAGCCGGCGTCGATCTCATCGGCGGGCAGATCGAGCGGCACCCGGTGCGATCGGGACCGGCCGATGATCTTGGTCGCCCGGCTCAGCGCCGACAGCCGCTCCGGAATTCCTTCCAGGGCGGACGTCCGGCCCTTCTCCTTCGCCTTGCGCTGCTCCCAGACCCCGTGCAGATCACTGGGTGCGGTCTCGGCGGCGAACACGTGCGGGTGTCGCCTGACCAGCTTGTCGCTGATACCGGCCGCCACGTCCTCGAGATCGAATCCGTCGTCCGCCTCACTGGCGAGCTCGGCGTGGAAGACCACCTGGAGCAGCAGATCACCGAGCTCCTCCTTCAGGTGCGCGGCGGCCGGGCCGGCTCCGGCCACCGACTCCCCCGGGAGCCCCTCGACGGCCTCGACGACCTCACAGGTCTCCTCGACCAGGTACGGAACAAGACTGCGATGGGTCTGCTGGGAGTCCCACGGACACTGCCCACGGAGCGTCGTCATCACCGAGATCAGCCGCTCGAGCTCGGGGTGGAGGGTCACCGCGCCACGGTCAGCCACCGCTGGCGGGTAGTGACAACGACGACGACTCACCGTCGACGATCGTCTTCTGAGCCGGGTCGAGCACCCCGAACCGGGGGTTCAGCTCGACGTCGATACCTTGCACGGCTTTCAGATAGGCGTCGGCACCGACCGCTTTGGCGACCAGCTGCTGATCGGCGAGGTCGTAGGCGATCGGCTTCGCGTCGGGCACGTCCAGCAGAGCGGCCAGGTTGCTGCCCTTGATCACCGCGTCCCGCTCCGTGTCGGTGATCGTGACGTCGTTGGTCTTGGCGATCTCGTCGGCCAGCGCCCCGTGGATCATCACGTTGACCACGGCCGACGGCGAGACCTGCTGACCGGTCTGGAGCGTCTCTTGCACGCCCGCGAGGGCGCTGTCGAGCTGTCCCTGCGTCACCCTGGAGTCACCCACGTACGCCACCGTGCTCGGCGACCCGCTCATGCCACAGCCCGAGACGACCAGCGCGACAGCGGCCAGTCCGGCGGCCAGCGGCGCCCGCTTCGACCGGCGCCCGATCACCGAGCGCGACCTCGCCGCCGCCATCGATCCCTCAGTCACCGTCGAACTCCTCGTCGCCGCCACTTCGCCCTGTCACCTCTTTCGCCCTGTCGCCCCGCGATCCTACGGGACGAGCGGTGAGCTGGTCGGAACCAGCACCGGGCGCAGGGCGGCGACGACCGCTCGGTCGCCCGGCAGCCAGTCCAGGCCCGCGATGTCGTCGGCGCCGACCCAGTCCAGCCGATCGTGGTCGGTCGAGCCGGTGATCTCGCCGGCGGCGATCGCGGCCAGCCAGATTCTCATCTCCAGGGTCGCGGTCAGCGGCCAGCGCTGCCTGCCCGGGGTGTCGGGCACCAGCTCCGCTCCGAGGGTCAGCGTGAGTCCCAGCTCTTCGGCGATCTCCCGGTGCAGCGCGACCACGGGGTCCTCGCCGCTCTCGACCTTGCCACCCGGGAACTCCCACTTCCCCGCCAGCTCCGGCGGACCGGTGCGACGGGCGGCGAGCACCCCCGTCGGCCGTACCAGGTCGTCGACGATCGCGGCGGCCACCACCAACCGCCGCTCGGGTGAGATCACGGCTGGGGCTCAGCTGCCGAAGATCGCGGTGATCACCGCCGTGCCCCAGGCCAACAGCTCGCCGTCCTTGGGTGGCTCCCCACCGATCGTCGTCGATCGTGGCCGCGGCACCAGGATCAGCTTCGCCGTGTCCTTGATCACCGAGCCCGGGTAGAGCCGCTTCAGCCGCAGCTGCCGCGACTCGAGCAGCTCGGCCGGGGCGAAGCGGATGTAGTTGCCGCTGCTGACGATGTCGGTCAGCCCGGCGGCCCGGGCGTGCAGTCGGAACCGGGCGACGTCCAGCAGCGTCTCCACCGCGGTCGGCAACGGCCCGTAACGGTCGGCCAGCTCCTCGCGAACCGCCTCCAGGTCGCCCTCGGCCCGCACCTCGGCCAACCGCTTGTACATCTCCAGCCGCAGCCGCTCGGACTCCACGTAGTCCTCGGGCAGGTGCGCGGTGATCGGCAGCTCGATCCGTACGTCGGCCTCGGGCTCGGTGTTCTGACCGCGGAACTCGGCCACCGCCTCACCGACGAGGCGGATGTAGAGGTCGAAGCCGACGTCGGCGATGTGCCCGGACTGCTCGCCGCCGAGCATGTTGCCGGCACCGCGGATCTCCAGGTCCTTCATCGCCACCGCCATGCCCGCACCCAGGTCGGTGTGCGCGGCGATGGTCGCCAGCCGGTCGTGCGCGGTCTCGGTCAG
>DATDAP010000289.1:0-2044 GCA_036525335.1 Microlunatus sp.
GGTCCCGCACGGTCACTACGGCGGCTACCAGCTGCTGAAGGCGGCCGACGAGGCGATCACCTATCAAGAAGGCTGGGCGCTCGTGCTCTACCTCGCCGCCGATGGTGACAACTGGCCCGTGGTCGCCTTCGATGCTGCAGCCGACTACGACTAGGACTAGGGATCAGCACCCAGCGCCGTGTGGCTCTGGGCGCAGTTCCCGACCGCGAATGTGCGCGAGATCTGACCGCACCAGCTTCGGGCCAGGGTCCGTGTGCACGAGATTCGACCGCACTCGTCTGGTCGTCACAAGGCGACCGTTCACTGAGAACGCGCGCTTCCGGGTGGGCATGTCCACCAGCCTGGCTCTGGCAGCCCTGCACGAGTTGGGCAGAATCGACGGTAGTGCCGAGGACGGCTGAGCGCTGCACACTGGCTGCCGGCGGAGCGGGAGACGAGGCAATGGGCTAGGTCATCCGACGCTCGGATGAACGCTCTGCGCCCGAACTTGGTCGATGAGCTGGTTGGCAAGCAGTCCGTCTTCGAAGGTCGGGTAGCTGCCGCCACCTTCTCCGGCCACGTCGGCGACGAAGTCAGCGACCAGCCGATTCCATCCCGACTGGATGCGATCTTCGACCGCGACGACGGGGATGTCCTCCCATTGATCGTCGGTGGCCCGTTTGAGCTGCAAACCGCTGAACCAGGGCTGATCCAGTAGGTGCAGGGTTCCCTCGGTCCCGTATAGCGCGAGATAGCCCGGGTGGCGACCGGCGCCGAATGCGGAGGCGTGGAACAGGGCGTGCACCTGCCGCCCGTCGGGCAGCTCGATCCCGGTGATCACCGTCGCCGCGAGATCCGCGTCGTTCCGCCGCCACTCCGCGTCCTCGGCCTCAGTTTCGGTCATGGGCGCCCAGGTCCGGAAGTCGTGTACCGGCGCCCCCACCGGCACACGGTCCAGCACCCGCTCGGCCAGCCCGGTCGCCCAGACTGCCCGACCGCCGGACACGAACTGAGCCTGGGCGAGCACATGCGGGTAGACGTTGTACAGCATGCCGCCGCCTTCGGCCAGGCTGTACAGCCACGAGTACGGCATCAGCGGCGGGAAGTCGAAGTGATCCAAGACCTCGATCTCTCGCAGGTCACCGATCGCGCCGGCGGCGAGCAGTTCGCGTGCTTGAGCGAGCACGTCCGCATACCGCGTGTTGGCTCCGTAGGCGTGCCGGACGCCCGCCGACCGCACGGCCGCCAGCATCCCGGCGGCCTCGTCGGCGTCGCGGCCCAGCGGTTTCTCGCAGATGACGTGGCAGCCTCGTGCGGCGGCGTGTTCTGCGATAACGCGGTGCGACCCTCCAGGTGTGGCGATCACCACGATGTCGGGCCGCAGCTCGTCGATCGCCGACGCCCATTCGAGCCTCAGCTCTGCGACGCCCAGCCGGTCCGCCGCTGCCTGAGCTGGCTCCGGCGAGCGTCCGCACAGTGCAACCTCCACGTCTGCGGCCCGCAGCGCGTTGACGTACCCCTCACCCGCCCAGCCGCAGCCGATCACCAGGGAACGAAGCACGAATATCACCCTCCCAGCCGGCTGCGAGAAAAGATAGACCGGGGTCCACGGTGCATATCGACTCCGGTGTTCTTCGGCACCGTCGCTCGTCGCAACACCTGGCACACTTCACGAACCATCGCCCCGGGAGCCGACGGCGTTCGACTCTCGCCTTTCGATGCAGGGGTTGGTCTGATGCCGGATCGACTAACTATCCGTACCGCTGCACCCGGGGCATCGTGATCATCAAATGGCGGTTGGTGCCGGACAGTGGCGAAAGCGCGGAGTGCAGCCAAGTGAGGCTCATGCGCGAACAGCCGATTCGAGGTCGAGTCTCAACATCATCAACGACCGAGGTTGGACACCGTTAGTGTCAGCAGCATGCTAGTGGCGTGTGGTTGAGACATGTTTACGTTTGCGTTCGATCTTGCCGAGGATCTCCTCAGCGGGCTTGGTCCAGATGAACGGATGCTTGCGACGGTTCCAGCCGGTGATGAACTCCCGGATCTTGATCATGAGATCGCG
>DATDAP010000290.1:0-3704 GCA_036525335.1 Microlunatus sp.
ACCGGGCGACGACCCGATCGGGACGGCGGCTGTACGGCAGCGCGATCAGCACCGTGTCGAGGCCGAGCTCGCGGAAACCGTGGTCGAGGGCCCGACGGGCGATCGCCTCACCGTGCCCCCAGAACTGCGGCAGCAGCACCAGCGCGAAGTCGGCTCCGCCGGGCTCGGCCTGGAAGCCGCCCCAGCCGGCGAACTCCCCGTCGAGGAGGACCGCCCAGGGACCGTACCCGTGCTCGTCCCACTGGCTGTCCTTGGCGGCGACCCAGTCCGCGGCCGTCTCGGCGGTGAAGACCTCACCCCCGGCGAGAGGCAGGTGGCGGGCGTTGCGCGGCTCGTTGAGCAAGGCGGTGACGGCGTCCACATCGACCGCGGTGAGGCGGACGAAGGTGATCTCGGGGCCGGCCATGTCCCAAAGGGTAGAGCGTACGAGCGGGCGCTCGCCCGACGTGTGCGCGACCCGCTCCAATCGGGCGCGCACCGAAAATCACCCCCGGGTCAGAAGGTTCTCGTCCACGCCGGCGCCGGGGGGATCGGTCGCGCCATCCAGCGCATTGGGCGCTCCTAGGCGTCGGACCTGTCGAGGATCTGGGAGGAGTTCGCACCCGTGGGCCGCGACCTTCCTGGCCCGTGACACCGAGGTAGATCAACCGACCGCGAGCCGGATCAGTCGGGCAGGATCGTCTCGACCTGGCTGCGGATGATCGTGAGGAGATCGGGGATGCTGGAGTCCGCGTTCACGCTCGCCGCCATGGTCACGAACATGACGGCCGAGATCACTCGGGCCGCGGTCGACGCCTGGGTGGCGGCGAGCGACGCCCGGTCGATCAGCACGTCGGCGACGGCGTCCTCGGTCTGCGCGACGATCGCCAGCGCCTCGGCGTGATGTGGCTCCGTCGGGTCGCCGAAGACCATCTCCCGCAGGTACGTCCGGCCGTTGTCGACCTGACGCCGGTTGCACTCCACCACCGGGGTCAGCAGCGCCATCACCGCGTCCCCGGCCGTCGTCGCACCTACCGCCGCGTCACGTCCTCGCTGCAGAGCAGCCGCGTAGTGAGCGTTCTGTACCAGCAGCAGCAGCTCGCCCTTGGTCTTGGCGTACAGGAACAAGGTGCCGGTGCCGATGTCGGCCGCGTCCGCGATCTGCTGGGTGGTGACATCGTCGACGCCGTGCTCGGCGAACAGTGCAGCGGCGGCCGCAGTGATGCGCTCGAGCTTGGCCTGCTTGTTCCGCTCACGTCGCCCGATCGGTGCCGTCGTCACGAAGAACGCGCTCCTTCCGGAATCGTCTCCTGGGGAATGGAACATGACTTACCTCAGTTATGAGTGTAGTCACTGACGTGCGCGCTCACCCGAGCCGCCCCGACCGAGAAGGAACAGACACCATGACCGCAATGAACGGCGCCGTCGTCCTCGTCACCGGCGCCAACGGCGGGATCGGCACCGCCTTCGTCCGCGAGGCCCTCGCCCGGGGTGCGGCCAAGGTCTACGCCACCGCCCGCCGTCCGCGCACCTGGGACGACGAGCGGATCGTCCCCCTCGCCCTCGACGTCACCGACGCCGCGTCCATCCGGGCCGTCGTCGAGGCAGCCCCGGATGTCACGGTGCTGATCAACAACGCCGGCGCGGCCGTGTCCACACCTGGCATCCTGCAGCACTCGGAGGACGAGATCCGCCGCAACGTGGAGACGAACTTCCTCGGACCGCTCTTCCTGGCCCGGGCCTTCGCCCCCCTGCTGTCCGCCCGGAGCGTGAACGCCGCCATCATCGACATCCACTCGGCCCTGGCCTGGTATGCCGTCGCCGGGATCTACTCGGCCACCAAGGCCGCCCTGTGGTCCGCGACCAACTCGCTGCGCCTGGAGCTGCAGCCGGTAGGTGTTCAGGTCGTCGGGGTGCACGTCGGCTACGTCGACACCGCCATGGCCGCCCACACGACCGATCCGAAGCTCGACCCGGCCGTCCTGGTCACCAGGGTGCTCCACGCGACCGAGGCGGGTGCGTACGAGGTCCTGGCCGACGACACGTCGGTCCAGCTCAAGGCCGGGCTCTCGGCACCGTTGGAGGCGCTCTACCCGCAGCTGGTCTGATCCGTCCACGGTGCCCTGGGTGGGAGCAGAGGGACTCGAACCTCCGGCCCCTGCTGGTCGGGCAAATGCACTGACCAGGCGACCCAGGCGGCATCGTAGGTCGACGCATCACCCTGGCGACTCAACCGGTCGCGCGCAGCAGCTGGTCGACCAGCGTCTCCCCGAGCCACTGTTCGTAGCGCGCTCCATCCCAGCCCGCAGCCCGCAACGTGGCGTAGGCGGCGTCCACACACAGCGCCAAGGTGATCGCGAGCGCATCCGCCATGCTCAGCCCGAGCCGCCGGTCCGACTCCACCGAAGCCAGCAGCTTGGCGATCTCGCGCTCGCGGGCCCTCATCATCGCGGCGAGCGCGGCCGCCATCGGCGGATCCGTCCGGGCGGCTTCGCGGTAGATGGCCAGGACGTCGGCGCCCGCCTCCAGCTGGCGCCGGTTCAAGGCGGCGAACATTCGCAGCCTCCGATCGGCGTCCGGTTCCGCGAGATACGCCTCCGCCAGCGCGCGTGTGTCGGTCTCACGCATCCAGACCTCGGTGACCCGAGCCAGGATCTTGGCCTTGGTGCCGAAGGCCGAGTAGATGGTCTGCGCCGGGACGCCGGCGGCTTCGGAGATGGCGGTGATGGTCGTGCCGGCGAAGCCGCGCTCGGCGAAGAGATCACGAGCGGCTGCCGCAACCCGGTCTTTGGTGGCCTCCGCCTGCTGCTCCCGGTATCCGCCTGACTCCTTGACCACGCGCCATAGTAGCACTATGTTCGTCATAGTATCACTATCACAAGGGGTTCCCGTGCACACACCAGCGATCGTGTACTTCAAGCCCGGCTGCCCGTTCGGCATCCGTCTTCGGATCGCCTTGCGGATGCGCAACATCTCGTACGTCGCGATCCGCTTCCGCGATGACGAAACCGGAGCGGCACAGGTGCGCGCCGTCAACGGCGGCCTCGAGATCTCACCGACCGTGCAGGTGGGCAACCTCTGGTTGACCAATCCGCGATCGCTGGAGGTCGCGGCAGCCGTGCGCGAAAAGTGTGACGTGACTCGGGTGGGAGCAGAGGGACTCGAACCCCCGACATCTTGCTTGTAAGGCAAGCGCTCTAACCAGCTGAGCTATGCTCCCGCGTCCGACGGCCGGGGCCGCGAACAGCCCACCAATCTAGTGGGAGGCGTCGATCGGCTCCAAGTCCGTCGGACGCGCGACCGGGAGCGCTCAGGCGCTGAGAGCCGCCAGATGATCCTCGAGATCTCGCGCCTCGCCGATCCCGTTCACCACGCTCCAGCGCACCACGGCGTCGGCGTCCAGCAGGAACGAGCCGCGCAGAGCGCAGCCGGCGGTCTCGTCGAACACCCCGTACGACTGGGCGATCCCACCGTGCGGCCAGTGGTCGGTGAGCAGATCGAAGGCGAGACCCTCGGCGTCGGCGTACGCGCGCAGGGTGAACATCGTGTCGCAGGAGATCGCCACCACCCGGGCACCCAGCTCATCGAAGCGTTGCCACCGATCGCGGAGGCTGCGGAGCTCACCGGTGCAGATCGAGCTGAACGCCCACGGGTAGAAGATCAGCACGGTCGGCGCGCCGCGCAGGTCGCTCAGCGAGACGGTCTGGCCGTACTGGTTGCGGCTG
>DATDAP010000291.1:0-6140 GCA_036525335.1 Microlunatus sp.
TCGCGTCCGTCGGGGTCGACGGATAGCACGCGTTCGGCGTAGAAGTCCGAGAGCCACCAACGACCGTCGCGCCAGCGCGGTCCCTCGAAGAAGGATCCCCCGTCGAGCAGCATGGTGAGCCGGCCCACGGGCATAGTCTCCCGCATTTCCGCGATCCTGGCCCGGCCCGTCCCGCGTTCGCACATGCGCCCGGCCTGGCGACATCACACCAGAGAGGCTGAAACACCCCGAGTCCCAACATCTCCGTGCGGCCGTACTCGATTCACTCCGAAACTCAACAGCGACCTGGTCGGCTCGCTCCGCCACCTCGCCGAGGCGTGGAAGCGTTCGACTTCGTCCCAGGCCCGCGCCGTGGCGCCGCCACCTCGCTACAGCCGACCCCAATCCACGAGATCCTCGTGCCGAGGAGGTAGCCAGGGGCTTGCGTGAGCCGCAGCTGCTGGACGTCGACAATGAACGAGTGGCGGCCCGGATGCGCACCCACGCTGGCGCGAGCACGCCGAGCGGACTCCGGCTATTGCGTAGCGCCGGGCCGCCTCTGGGCGCATTCAAGAGGCGCAAGCTTCGGTGCTGAGCACCACCTTGGAACACCTCCGTGCGTGCACATGTTCTGCAGCGCTCGGTCAGAGGTGCGGCGTCGTTCGGATAGTTCCGGATCGCGAATCAATAGACGTACCGGCCGAGAGGTGATGGGTCCGGATGTGCCATGGTGCGGCCCGAGGGGATATGAAACGCTGGCCGCGGGCCGGTTCGGTGTCAGTACCGACAGCCCGCGGCCGGCGGGCTGCCGCGATGGTGTGGGATGGCGGCATCAGCATGAGAGGACACGATGGCTTCAACGATGGACTTTCGGCCGGGTGCGGACTCGGTGGTCGAGGATTACGACGCGATTCGTCGAGTCGTTCAGTTGTGCCTCGACGGTGAGGCATCGGGTGATTTGGAGAAGTTGCGTGAGGCCTTTCACGAGGATGCGCGCATGTTCGGATCGCTAGCCGGTGAGCGTTACGACGAGCCCATTTCTGCGCTCATGGACCTGACGGCGAGCTCACCGGCGGACACCGGGCGGGCCCGGTCCCGGGTGCTCTCTGTACACCAGACCGGAGATGCAGCGATGGCGATAGTAGCCGAAGAGGGTTACTGGGGAACTGTGTCCTTCATCGACTACCTTTCGCTGTCCCGCATCGGCGGAAGCTGGAAGATCGTCAACAAGTTGTTTGCCCACACCGGCGGCCTGCCGCCAGACCTCGGGTAGCCCTTTTCGTCGCGAGAGATACACCGGTCGGCAGATGCGCCCACTTCCGCGTCCTCCCACGTCGGTCTGAGGCGTTGCCCTACGGGGTGCGGTCCGGTCCGGGTCATGTCGGCCGCGCGGCCCACAGGCGGCGTTCACATCGGCTTCCATCAGCTGCTGCATCACCTGCAGACCGGCGCCCACGGCGAGGGCCAGCAGCCCCACCCGCAGGTCGGCGGCGATCTCGTCCATCGCCACGCCCACCTGCTCCGGCACGGCGAGCACGCTCGTGTCGATGGCGTTCGTCTGGTGCTTCTTGGTCACAGCGGTCCCCTGTGCGTCGGGTTGTCTCGGCGGACGCCCAACACCTACCGCAAGGAAGGCATCGAGCCGGGGCCGCCACCTCAAGCTCCACGAGAGCCGGGACAACCTCGCGGCGTCTTGCGCAGCAGCGGTGGGACAGCATGCAGGACTACGCGGTGGCAAAGATTGAGGTCATTGCCGACATCCTGACCGGGCGGAACCGGACACCGGACTGGCCGCCCAACAGCGCATGCGTGGACTCCTGGCAGAGGAGAAGGAAGTCGAGCACGCTGCGGCAGCGGTGCTGCAGGATCTTGCGTTACAACCGCGTCTTGCCTTGATAGGCGATCCTGTCCTGGTCGGTAGCGCCGCGTTGCGAGTGATGGTGCGCCGAGACATCGACCTCACTACCGCTTGCGCCGACCTGAGCGGCAGCACGGTGGAGGAGATCATCGGCCGGGCCGCGGCCCTGGGCTGTGCAGATCCGCGACGACACCAGATCATGGAACGTCGACCACAGCTATCCCGACGGCTGGTACGTCGGCGTGCAGTACCGCAGTCAACGTGATGAGGACTGGACACTCGATCTGTGGTTCGTCGACGAGCCCGAACGGCAAAGCCCGACCTACGGCAGCTGCAACAGGCGTCGCCTATGCTCACCGACGAGCACCGTGCCACTATCCTCGCGATCAAGCAGGCCCGATCCAGCCGCCCCCGGTCACCAGAGTCGCAGGACCAGCTTCCACCCGGGAGAGGCCCGGGCACGGCATCACCCACCGGTGACTGATTGTGCCCGCCACCACCAGCATGATCCCCGAGCCGCCAGCCAGTTGAGTGCGCCGGCGCGGCCGCCGGTGTACCTGGTGGCCGTCAGAGAAACGCGAGATCCGGAGCCGGACGTGAAGCGATGGAGTTGGCGGTTGCTCGCAGCGCCGTCGCAGAGCACAGTGGGGAGAGACGTTCTACAGGAGGTTCGAAGATGCACGCCAACAAGGGCGACCACCTGATGGTCGAGGGCAGGAAGATCGGTACTCAGTCGCGTGAGGGAGAGATCGTCGAGGTACGAGGTCAGGACGGCGCGCCCCCCTACGTGGTGCGGTGGACCGACGGTCACGAAGGGCTGACCTACCCGGGTCCCGACGCGCACGTCCTGCCGGAGAAGTAGCACCCGACGGCCCCTCCTGCGCCGACCCCGGGCTGCGCACGGCCTTACAGGTACCAAGGGAACCCGAGCCACGCTTAAGTCCTTCGCTGCAGCGCGCCCGTTGCCGGACCAAGTGCGCGTTTGCGACGTGGTCGCGGTGGGCCGCGGTCATGAGCGGCGCATCCGGAACGTGCGGCGGACAAGGACGACCTGACGCGGGATCGCGGTGGTTGAGCCGGAGCAGTGTGGCGCGACGTGTCGGTGGGCGCGAGCGGTGTCAGTCCGCGATCAGCCGGCCTCGGCTGTAGACAGCGCGGATTCTGTGGATGGTCTCGGGGTCGGTGATCGGGTTGCCTTCAACGGCCAGAATGTCGGCGTCGTAGCCTTCGGCGATGCGTCCCTTGATGGCGGCGAGCCCGCAGACCTCCGCCGCGACGGATGTGACGGTGATCAGCGCGTCGGCGGACGTCATGTCCAGGTCGATGAGCTGGGGGATGGCGTAGCGGAGGACGTCGTGGGGCTTGACGGGGGCGATCCCGGCATCGGTGCCGGCGACCACCCGCACCCCGGACTGCTGCATGCGACGGGTGTTGGCGATGATCGCTGGCGCCCGTTTGAGGATCGCCGGCGGCGGCATCGCCCCCGGGATGGCGACGAGGCCGACCGTGGCACCGACCACGATGCGTTTCGCGGCGATGAGTTCGATCAGGTCCCCGGGGTCGTCGACTCCATCTTCGGACCAGAAGCTGGCGTGTTCGAGACCGTCGACGCCGGCTGCCACGGCATTCTTGATGCCCGCGGTGGCGTGGGCGTGAGCCGTGATCGGCAGACCATGCCGGTGTGCCTCGTCGACAGCCGCCGCCAGCTCGTCGGCGGTGAACTGAGCGAGGTGTTGGTGGGTTCCTGGTGTCAATTGCCCGCCGGTGGCCATGATCTTGATGACATCCACACCGCGCTCGGCGTGTTGTCGGACCGCCGCCCGGACACCGTTGACCCCGGCCGCCGCTACTCCACCGAGGAAGTGGCAATGACCGGCCGCGGTGGTGATCGGGGGGCCTGCCGCCACCAGGGTCGGCATCGTCTCGTCTCCGCGCAGGCCCAGTGACAGGTAGCCACGGTCACCCAGATCACGGACCGTGGTCACGCCACCGGCTAACGCGATACGTCCAGCCTCACGCATGGCGACCAGTACCTCGGCGTCGCTGCGAGCTCGGAGGCTGCCGACCGGGTCAGGGCTCGCGTCGAAGCCGAGATGAACATGGGTGTCGACCAACCCCGGTAGCAGCGTGACATTGCCGAGATCCACAACGACATCCAGGCCAAGAGCCGCGGCAGCCGAGCCGAAGGTCACTGAATTGATCTTTGGCCCATCCAGGATCACCACTGGATCCGCCTTCAAGGTTGCTGCGGACCCGTCGAACAGCCATGCAGCCCGCAACGCCGTCCGATGAGGACGCTCCGTCAAGATCATTCTGGTCCATGCCCACCGTTCATAGCCAGGGGTGTCGTGCGGCCATGCGTCCCTCGGTGAGGGAGACGCCAAATGTCTTCTTGGCTCGTTGCCAGATCCACCACGCGGCCGAGTCAAGTATCGCCGGTCGAGACACCGCTGTGAACTTTCGCCGCCGGCTGAACCACGATTGTTCTCGCTTCCTCGTCGGGGACGTGTCTGATCGGGGTGGCCCGGATTCCGCAGTGAGCGTGGCCAAGATGCCGTGCTCCCCGACACCACCCACACAGACATGACGAAAGGCACCGACCGGCGCATGGCCGTCAATTCGAGTACGTGACACGGCCTCCTCGGCTGAGTACCGGCAGGGCAAGATCCGAGGCTCGCTGAGCGACGGATTGAGGACCCGGCGGGGCGTACGGTGACGACTCACGGCCGGGGCTGGGTGGTCCGGAGTCGTTGGCACGGTCGTGGGCGTTCCGAGCGGAGGGCAGGGGAGTCGGTTGCGAGCGGTCATTCAGTCCCGATATGGCTCGGCGGAGGACCTTCGTCTGGAGGTGGTCGAGCGGCCTGTGCCCGGCGACGGTGAGGCGCTGGTCCGAGTGCATGCGGCGTCGGTGAACGACTGGGATTGGCAGCTGCTGGCGGGGCGTCCGTTCTTGAACCGGGTGAATGGCGCAGGCGGCCTGCGTGGTCCCCGGCATCCGATCCCTGGCTGCGACATCGCCGGGGTGGTGGTTGAGGTTGGTGCCCATGTCGTGGAGGTGGCGGTGGGGGATGAGGTGATGGCTGATCTGTCGGGTTGCGGTTTCGGAGCGTTCGCCGATTTCGCCTGTCCGCCGGCGCAGGTGTTGCGGCGGAAGCCTGCGGGTCTGAGCTGGGTCGCTGCGGCGGCCGTGCCGCAAGCTGGATCGTTGGCGGTGCTGGCCCTGCGCACCGGCGGGCCGGTGCAGCCGAAGCAGGCCGTTCTCGTGAACGGCGCGGGCGGCGGCGTGGGCACCTTCGCTGTCCAGGTCGCGGCGTGGCTGGGAGCTGAGGTCACCGGAGTCGACCGCGCCGACAAACTGGAGACGGTCAAAGCTGTCGGCGCTCAGCACGTGATCGACTACGCCCGTACGGACTTCACCACGCTGGGTGATGTCTACGATCGCATCGTCGAACCGGTCGCGGGTCGCAGCCCGCGAGCGTACCGGCGGGTGTTGCGGGCGGGGGGTGTGTGCACGATTGTGGGTGGGTCCTTACGGCGGGTCGCTGCGGCGGCGTTGGTCGGCGGTTTGACGAACAGGTTGACCGGGCGGCGGTTGACGGTTCCTCTGTGGCGGCCGAATGCTGCCGGCGACATGGCCTTCCTGACCGGTCTGCTCGAGACGGGCGCGGTGACCGGTCGTGGACCGGGTGTTTCCGCTGGCCGAAGCGTCACAAGCCATGCAGCACTTCGGCGCATCCCGCCATGTCGGCAAGATCGTCCTCACGATGGAGTGAACGGCACGGACGGATCTTCTTGCCGGTCTCGGCGTAAATCCTGTGATCTTGTGGCCGATGCGCACGGCGAGACTTGTACAAGTGTGTCGTGGCTCGCAGCGGAACGGTCATCACGCGCTCTGGTGAGGCCTGCTCGGGGTGTGCGCTTCTGGCCGTTCCGCCGGACGAGTGCAGCGATCGATCAGCGGCGACGCGACCGGGACACACATGGGTCTCCGCGCGCGCCCGCGTCACGGGATCGGCTACGCTTGCCGCTCCCGTGGGCGCAGCAGGGTGATGCCGATCCAGATGAACCAGATGATGAGCCCGAGGCCGAACAGGGGTGCGGCGTAGGTGACGGCGGGCGGCACCAGGGTCCAGGTACCGGCGACGGCGATGCCGAGGCCGAGGCCGCCCAGGCCGTGGCCGAGCAGGTGGGACCGGATCCCGGCCAGGCTGACCAGCAGTATCCAGGCGGCGCCGACGATCTCGATGCCGCCACCCAGGGCGGTCTGTATGACGCTGATCGAGGACCACGTCGTGGCCGCCAT
>DATDAP010000292.1:0-3480 GCA_036525335.1 Microlunatus sp.
CGGCGGACGACCGGCGGCCAGACCGCGGAGCGTGGTGCCGACGATGCTGCAGAAGAAGCCGACCACGGTCAGGGCGACCCCGATCCGTCCCCAGAGCTCGACCTTCATCTCGGCCATCCGCTGCTCGACGTCAGCATCCGCCGAGGTCCGCTTGGGCGACGTCTCCCCGCCCTGCGACCCCGAGCTGGCCCCCACACTCGCCAGCTCACGTCGATCGGCCGCTTCCTCGACCGGCGCCTTGCGCGCGGCCGCCCACTCGGCGGCGTACGCGGTCATGGCCAGCAGATAGACCACCACCGAGGTGACCAGGGCTGCGCTGGAGTAGTACTCGAGATTCACGTCTTCTCCTTCGACCCACCCGCGGACCCGTCGTCCCCGGCCTCATGCCTCGCCGGCTCCGGACCCAGCCGATCAGCCAGCTCCGCGACGTCCTCGCTCAGTCCCGCTCGGGCGTCAGCACGATCCAACCCACCGATCTCGATCAGCCTAGGTCCACCCTCCGCAGTGCGCACCCGCACCCACACCCGGCGTGGCCGGACGAACAGCGACAGGCAGAGCCCGAGCACCGCGGCAGCGATCGACCCGAGCACGATCCCGACCCCCGGGGTGTCGCTCAGCTGGAGCTTGACCCAGCGGGCGACGCCGGTCATCTCGATGGTGCCCTTGCCGTCGGGCAGCGTGAAGCTGGTGCCCGGCTTCAGCAGCACCCGCAGCGGATCGCCCTTGGCGTCCTCGAGCTGGGTCAGCCCGGCGGGGTCCAGGGAGTAGACGTTCTCCGGCTGACCGGTCTCGGTCTTCGGTGGCCCCGTCCACACGTTGACGTAGAGCGCCGGGTCCAACGCGTCGGGGAACAGCGACCGCGGTCCCATCTCGTCGACCTTGGCGGTCGGGGCGAAGATGCCCTCGAACGCGAGCCGCTCGGGGCGGCCGTCCGGGACCTTGATCACCCCGGCGGAGGTGAAGTTCCCGTCCTGCGGCAGGAACACCACCGGCCCGGAGAACGCGACGTCGCCGTTCCCGTCCTTGACGGTCACCACCGGCGCGAACCCGTGGCCGATCAGGTGCACGGTGGTGCCGTCCACGTTCAGCGGGTGGTTGACCTCGATCGTCTTCGCGTACGGGGTCGCTCCCGGCCGGTCGGTGACTTCCGTCTCGAGCTCGAACAGCCGGGCCGCTCCGGTCTGCACCGGGCCGGTCTCGAAGGCCACGTTGAACTGCTTGACCCCGACGGTGAACGGCTGCAGCTGGTCGTCGGAGAACCAGGCCCCGGTGGTCAGGTCGTCGTACTGGGTGACGTTGTTGGCGAAGCCCTGCCCGACGATCACCACGCTGGTGCCGCGGAAGCCGTAAAGACCGCCGACCGCCACCCCGACCAGCAGCGTGAGCAGACTGAGGTGGAAGACCAGGTTGCCGGCCTCGCGCAGGTAGCCACGTTCGGCGGAGACGGAGTCCTCGTGCCGGATGACCCGATACCGGTCTCCCTGGAGGGACGCGGCGGCCAGCTCCAGCAGCTCCTCGTCGGTCTCGTCGACCGGGGCCGGGGCGGTCGCGTACGCGGGCAGCCGGGACAGGTTCCGCGGGGTCCGCGGCGGTGCTGACCGGAGCGCCTTCGCGTAGACCAGCACCCGGGGGACGATGCAGCCGACCAGCGAGATGAACAGCAGGAGGTAGATCGCGGAGAACCAGGCCGACGTGAAGACGTTGAACAGGTCGACCTTGTCGTAGATCGGGCCCAAAGTCGGGTGCTGGGTGATGAAGTCGCTGACCCGGATCGGGCTGACGTCACGCTGCGGGATCAGGGAGCCGGGCACGGCCGCCACGGCCAGCGCGAACAACAGCACCAGGGCGGTCCGCATCGAGGTGAGCTGGGTCCACAGCCAGCGCAGCCCACCGAGGAAGCCGAGCGCCGGCGCCAGGCCACCCGTCCCTCGGTCGTCGCCGCCCCCGGCGCTGCCGCCCAGCACGCCGTCGCGACCGCCGCCGCCACCATCGGGCCCCGACATGGTCTCCGGCGCGTCGGTCTGGGTCACGTCCACCACTCAGATCACCGTCTCGAAGCTGCCGACCCAGACAGTCAGGCGCACCATCAGCTGGTCCCACAGACCCGTCACCAGCAGCAGCCCGACCGCCACCATCATCAGTCCACCGATCCGCATCACGGCGACCTGGTGTCGCCGCAGGAGGCCGACCGTACGCGTCATCACACCGAAGGCCAGCCCGGCGACCACGAACGGGATCCCGAGGCCGAGCGCGTACGCGAAGCCGAGCACCCCGCCACGGAGCGCGGTCCCCTCGTTCAGGCCGAGGTTCAGGACGACGGCCAGGGCAGGACCGATGCAGGGCGTCCAGCCGAGCGCGAACACCGCACCCAGCACCGGCGCTGCGGCAAGGCCCGCGGCGGGCAACCGCTGGATCCGGAGCTCGGCGTTGCCGAGGCTGATCACCCCGGCGAAGGCCAGACCCAGCACGATGATCACCACCCCGAGCACGCGGGTGATCACCGACTGGTACGCCAGCAGCAGGCCCCCCACGGTGCCGACCGCGACGCCGGTGATCACGAAGACCACGGCCAGACCCAGCACGAACAACGCCGTACCGAGCAGCATCCGGCCACGGCGGTGCCCGGCGGCGAGGTCGGCGGCACCGACCCCGGTCATGTACGACAGGTAGCCAGGCAGCAACGGGACCACGCACGGGGAGAAGAAGGAGACGATGCCCGCGAGCAGCGCGACCGGGATGGCGAGGGCCATCGAGCCACCCAGCGCGTCGGACACCCAGCCGGCCAGGTCCATGATCACACCCGTCCCATGATCACATCTGCTGCCGGCATCGACCGAGGCCGGTCACTTGTCGGCGGCGACGTCGCTGATCAGGTCCACCAGCGTCGTCTCGGTGACCGCCCCGACGACCCGGGCCGCCACCCGGCCCTGCTCGTCGATGATCAGGGTGGACGGGATGGCCTTGGGCGGCAGGGTTCCCGCCAGCGAGACGAGCACCGAGCCGGACGGGTCCCAGATGCTCGGGTAGGTGATCTTGTTGGATCGGTTGAACGCGACCGGCGGGCCCTGATCGACGTCGCGGGTGTTCAGACCGATGAACTGGGCCACCCCCTCGGTCTGCTCGGAGGCCTTCTGCAGGGCCGGCGCCTCCGCCCGGCACGGTCCGCACCAGGAGCCCCAGACATTCAGCACCACGACCTTGCCGGTCAGGGTTGCGGTCGAGATCTCCTTGCCCTCCTGGCCGAGCACAGCACCCCTGATGTCGGGCGCCGGCTTGCGCTCGTCGGGCGGGATGATCGTCAGCGACTTCTCGGCGCCGACGTACCCGGCCTGGTTACCCGCCCGGGTGGGCTCGTCCGCTCCGGTGGTGGAGCAGCCGGCCAGCAGGACCACGGCCAGCATCATAAGCGGCGCCACCGCCGACCGCCAGCTCACTCGGTGACGCCGGTCGCCCTCGTGGTCAGACTGCTCAGGCACCGGC
>DATDAP010000293.1:0-6714 GCA_036525335.1 Microlunatus sp.
GTGAGCGAACTCGCCCAGATAGGCCGCATCACGGGTCGCCGCGGTGAACTTCTGGTAGTGAGCGTGGTCAGCCTCGTTGTACGGCTGCCACAACGCCACCTGATGGCCGAAGGTCTCGCGCGTCTTCGTCCAGAACCACCGACAGGCTTGCTCGTAGTCCGCAAAGCTGTACGACTGCGCCCAGTCCGGGGCCCCCGGCACCACCAGGTTGACCTCGAGACCGGCCTGCCGGGCGTAGTCGAGCTGCTCGCGGGCAAAGGCGGCCGCCGCATCGTCCCAGACGTTCGGTTCCGGGGCCACCTCCCAGGCGTACACACCGGTCCGGACCAGCGTCTGCCCGAACTCGACGAGCGTGTCGACGTCCTCACGCCACCGAGCGACGTCCTGCGCGTCCACCGGTGCTCCCACCATGGCCCCCAAGCGCTCGCCGCCAGGCGTCGCGGATGGTCCGGGAGTGCCGGCGGCTGTGCTCTCCGTCGGACTCGGGACAGGGTCGGGCGTGGTCGGGTTGTCGGTTCCGTAGAACGCGTACGTCGCCGCACCTCCGCCCAGGGCGGCGAGGCCGAGGGCGGAGCCGATCAAGACGTTGCGGCGGCTCAGCACTCGCGGTGTCGGCGGGCGATCCTGGTCGGTCATCGTCGTCTCGGAACTCGGTCGTAGGCCTGCACGTACGCGTCCGCCACCCGGTCCCAGTCGAACTGCGGGTGCACGAGGTCACGCGCCTGTCGGCGGGTGGCACTCAACAGCTCCGGGTCCCTCAGCACACCGATGACCGTGCGGGCGATGTCTTCCGGACTCGTGGAGCGGGCGACGAACCGGTCTCCCAGCCCTGCCACCACCTCGGTGTTCGCTCCCACCGGGGTCACGACTACGGGAGTTCCACACGACATCGCCTCGGCCGTCGACAGCCCGAAGCCCTCCAGCTCCAGCGTCGGTGTGACCGCGAGGTCGGCCGTCCGGTACCAGGCGAGCAGATCTTCCTCGGAGACCCTGCCCAGCAGGTGCACCGAGTCGGCGATCCCGAGGTCGGCCAGCTGCTTCTCGATCGGTCCACGCCGTGGACCGTCGCCGGTGATCACGAGCTGGGCCGTCGGGTGAGCGCGAAGGATGTCCGGCATGGCAGCGACCAGCAGCTCCACACCGGTCCTCTCGACCAAGCGCCGAGCGGTGACGATCAGCGGTCGCTGAACCGCCACAGGCGGTTCGACCCCGTCGACCGGGGTGAAGTAGTCGGTACGCAGACCGCCAGGGATCTTCTGCCAGGACGTCGAACCGGGACTCGTGATGGCGCGCATCTCGCCGGCCACGAAATCGCTCAGCGTAACCACCAGCGAGGCTCGCTCCAACACCCGGCGTTCGAGACCCCTCATCACCCGGACCGTGGCGTCCGACACCGGGCCCGGGGCGGCGTAGCCGCCCTGTCGTTCGCCGACGACCTCCTTGTGGACCGGCGCGTGGAACGTGTAGAGGTACGGGACCTTTGTCGTCAGCACCGGCAGCATCGAGATCGGGTAGTGCCCGTGGAGCACGTCGTAGTCGGCACCGAGCACCGCGCGACGGACCGCCCGGGAGACGCTCAGCGGGTACTTCGCCACGAACAGCGGATCCGACTTGGGTGGCGTCGAGAAGCGCAGCAGCCGTACGCCGTCCTCACCGGTCTCGGCACTCGCCTGAGCCGGGTCGGTCCGCTTCGAGAGCGTGCTGACCTCGTGCCCTTTGCGCACCAAGGCGGCGGCGAGCTCGCGGACGTACCGCTCGAGCCCCCCCAGCTTGTCCGGGGCGACCGCGTTGGTCACCATCAAGATCTTCATGATTGCCCTTCCCCCGAGGAGCGTCCCGCGCCGGACGAAGACGACGACGGTGTCGTGGCGGTGCATCGACGCTGTTGGCGGGACCGCGGTCCACCCGGGACCGGCGGCCCAGCATAGTTGGCCTATCTGATCGCCGCGGAGTCGAAGACTCCCCCGCGGTGAGTGGTCACAGACTGACCGGTGTTCGCGCGGTCGGCGCGTCGACCGCCGGGCCCACCGCGGTCGGCTTGGCGGCGGTCGGACCCGCGGTCGGCGTTACCGCGGCGGCGGCGGGTGCCGGAACCCCCGTGTCCGCCGGCGCTGAGACACGACGCTGACGAGCCCGAGCGATCCGGAAGCCGAGCATCCGCTGGTAGTGCCGCAGCCCGTTGTTGATCCCCATCGGGCTGGCGTTGTCGACGAGGTAGCGAACCCCGCGGGCGATGAGCTCCTCCGCGAGCACCTTGGTCAGCAGGTAGCGCGCCGAGCTGGCCTCGGGCGAGTCCTCCAGGATCCGGAAGTACTGCAGGATCGCCCACCGCCCGTCGGTGGGCGTGATCGACACGAGGATCGGGTGGCCGTCGGCGGCGTACGCCGCGAGCCAGAGGGGGTGGACCATCAGAGCACGGTTCTGATCCCCGGCCGTCCGGTACTCGTCGCGGGGGTGGTTGCGATCGCGCTCATCGGCCAGGTCGGCCAACCGCAGCTTCTCCTCCGGATCGGTGACCAACGACCACCGCACGCCACGTCGTTCGGCGTCTCGGGACTTGCGGCGCAGCGTCTGCTTCGACTTGCCCAGCGAGTACTCCTCCGGGGTGTCCGGCAGCGCCAACACCGTGACGGCGGAGTGCACCGGAGTGCGCAGCAGCGGCCGTTCCCGGGCCATTCCGTCGGAGATCGCCCTGCCCCCCGCGGAGTCGGTCAGCTCCGCGGTGAGCTCCGGCAGGTGCATCAGGTGGTCGAAGGCACGGATGCTGCGGGCAGGGTGCCGAAGGGCGTACAGCCAACGGCGAGAACCCGATTCCACGTAGTCGTGGAAGTAGTCGCAGACGAGCTGTTCCCGCTCTTCCACGGAGGGCGCGGGCTTCGCTGCCCCACGATCCTCGGTGACGCTTCCGGCACCCACGACCCCCCGCAGCAGACGCCAACCAGACAAACGACTCAACACTTCGGTTCCCCCTCGAAACTTCTGCCCCGACGATAGCGGCGCACGGGTGCCCCTCGCGGGGATATCGCCGGATCGAGACCGGGTCGGGCCGCCGTCTCCCACGGGGAGGTGAGCAGGATCACGCCGCTGCTGCACGCGGGAGGCCGACGTCGTCAACCGTCGTCTGGAGATACCATCCGGCCGTGTGACGGCATCGACCTTCCGTCTGGGGATCGCCCACGACGGGGCGCACTGGTCCAGGGCCTGCGAGGCTTCTGGGCAGAAGATCACGGCTTTCCACACGTGGACCTGGCTGCGGGCCGCGGCACCTCTGCTCGCTGGCACGTTCGTGCCGTACGTGGTTCGGCGTGGGTCGGTGGATGTCGGTGTGCTGCCGATCCTCGTACGTCGTCGCGGGCTGCTGGCCACCATCGACTGTGTCCCCTTCCCGTACTGCGGGCCGCTGGTGCCGGCCGACGCACTTCCGGACTGCCTGGCGCTGCTGCGACGCGAGGCCACCCGGCGGCTCACTGTGCGCACGACCATCCAGTTCCCTCCCGGTGCAACGGTGGACGCCGAGCTCCTGCGCAGCCATCAGTTCACGCCTCGTGGTGATGTGACCTACGTGATCGACACCTCGGTGAGCGAGGAGCGCTTGTGGGCGGGTCTGACCAGCGAGTGCCGGCGCCGCGTGCGGATGACCGAGCGATCAGGACTGAGGATCGACCTCGAACCGGATCCCCGTCTGCTCGACGACTTCCATCGGTACACCTTCGCCGACCGCGGGGGACGCTCAGGGTACGTGGCCGATCTGTCCAGGGCCCTGGCCCGTCTCGCTGGTCCTGACCTCCGGCTCCGCTGCGTATCGGCCGTCCGAGACGGCGAACCGCTGGGGGTTCTCGTGACCCTGGCGACCGACACCGCTGCCCTCGGTTGGATGGGAGGCGTCTTCCCGCAGCACCGTGCCACGCACGCGGGTCACCTTCTCTACTGGGACGCCATCCGCTGGGCGGCCACGACCGGCTGTCGCACCCTGGACATGGTCGGGGTTCCGAACGAAGGGATCGCTCGCTTCAAGCGACAGTTCGGGGGTTCCCTCGAGTCCTACGTCGTCGGCGAGCGGGATGCGCCCGCAGCGAAGCCGTTCCTCGCGCGACGACGGGGCACCTCCCGACCTACTGGCCCCGACCGCGCTTGACCAGTCGCCGGGCCGCGATCAGCGCAGCCGGGGGGATCCGACCGAGCCAGGGTGAACGCCGCCGGTTCAGCAATGTGGCGAACTCCTCGCCGTCGTACGCGAGATAGCGCTGAGCCTGCTCGAACCAGCGCTGACTGAAGTGGGCGTCACGCTGCACAGGAGCTGTCGCCCGACGGCGTTCCCTCTCGTAGCGTCGCAGTGCCGCGGGAACGCCGGACTCCTCGTGGATCGCGCGCGAGAGCCCCATCGCATCCTCCAACGCGAGCTTGGTCCCGAACCCGATCGAGTAGTGGGTGGTGTGCGCCGCGTCGCCCATCAGCGCGACGTTGCCAACGTGCCAGACCCGGTTGCGGACCGTGGGGAAGCTGGTCCACGGCACGGTGCCCTCTGTCGTGGGCTGCACCACCAGCGGCTGACCGTCGAGCTGGTCGGCGAACGCCTCCTGGAGCAGGGCCATGCTCGCGTCGGCCGACAACCCGTCGAGGCCGAGCCGCGCCAGGGTCTCCGCCGGCAGCTCGACCACGAACGTGCTGGCGGTGTCACTGAAGGCGTACGCGTAGCAGCAGAGCCAGTCGGATCCGGGCGGGAGGCGTGTCGGCCGGGCGAAGGCGAAGCGGAAGGCAGGGAACACCCTCGGGGTGGCGAGCCAGACGAACCGGTTCCGACCGTGGTCGATCGCGGTGCCCAGCTCGATTGCGTGCGCCTGGCGGAAACGACTGCCGGCGCCGTCCGCCGCCACCACCAGGTCGGCTTCCTCTGCGACGTCATCGGGGGCTTTCTCGCTGCCGTACGTGATCTGCACGCCGAGTGACCGGGCCCGTTCCGTGAGCACCCCGATCAGCGACGACCGGGCGATGCTGTGGCCCCAGAACTCCGGATCGACCGCCGGTGGGCGACCCTGCACCTGCACCTCGAGCCCTGTCCACCGCGCGGCGACCGCCGCCACGTTCTTCGCCGACTCGGCGTCGTGATCATGCATCTCCGCGAGGAGGTCGTCCCAGAAGGTCACACCCCAGCCGCGGACGGTGTCTTCAGCGTCCCTCTCGAAGACCTGCACCTCGCGCCGCGGATCGGCACGTTTCAGCAGCAGCGCGGCGTACAGGCCGGCCGGGCCGCCCCCGACACAGATGATCTTCACAGAGCTCTCCTGAGGGTGGTCAGCTCCTCGACGCTGGTCGCCTCCCACGATCCCAGGGTCGGTCCGCCGTTTACGACGCGGGGACCCGGCGTCCACTCCCAGGGCTTGATCGGTGGATGGCCGGCAAGCCGCAGGCTTGGCCAAAGATTTACGCACCTCGCTCAAGAAGGCGAACTTCTGACCGCGGTCTGCCGTAACGTCTGGTCAACAAGGTATCTGCGACCGAGCTGGGGAGCTCTTTGGTCAGCAGACGCTACTCGGGGACGCGACCACGCCCCCGTGCTGACCCAATCAGGCATGTCTCGGGGGAGATCAGATGCTTGGAATCACGGCGCTGCTGCGCGCTCACCGTCCTCGGACCACCTCGGCGCCGGGTCGCCGACGGCAGTGGCTCAAGGCCTCGCCGATGATCCTCGCGGTCGGCCTGTTGTCCCTGCTGCTCGTCTGGGGTGCCGGCCAGGGGTCGCAGGTGTCGGTCGCCGACGGCGGCCACGACACCCACCAGAAGCAGCTCGAGCAGAAGCTCCACCAGGAGCAGCAGCCCGGACTCGACCCGAACGCCGACACCGGCGAGCACCCGGAGCTGACCGATCCCGACAACCACGTCGGTGAGACGACCGCCGCCGGCGGCTCGAGTGCGGGCCGGGCCGCCCAGGACGGTGTCACCGCGGCGACTCGCGCCCTGCCGGCGGCGGTCGGTGGCTCCTGGTCATACGGGAAGCCGATGCCGACCGGCTTCCACGCCATCCACTCGGTGGTGATGCCCGGCAAGATCCTGGTGATCTCGGGCAGCGGCAACGACCGCACCCAGTTCGACGCCGGGACGTTCCGCAGCATGATCTGCAACTCGGCGCTGCAGAACTGCCGCCCGGTGGCCACGCCCAGGGACCTGTTCTGCTCCGGCCACGTGCTGCTGCCCGACGGCCGGGTGCTGATCGGGGGCGGCACGCTCGCGTACGGAGCCTGGAAGGGCGCCAAGTACCTCTGGACGTTCAACCCGAGGAACAACCGGTACGAGCAGCTCGCGCCGATGCAGGTGGGTCGGTGGTACCCGTCGCTGATCACGGTCTCGGGTGGCCAGACGCTGATCACCGGCGGCATCGACGACCGGGGCAAGTTCACCGCCTCGGCCGAGCTGTTCAACTACCGCGACAACACCCATCGGCTGATCACGCAGTACGCGCTAGGGGTCAAGGACGGCAACCTGCCTCCGTACCCGCGCCAGGTCCTGACCGACAACCCCGACGTCGTCTTCTTCACCGGTGTGGCGTGGGGCGGTTACACCGGTCGGGTGGCACCGACGTTCTGGAACTTCCGGACCGGCGCCACCCGGCGGGTCTCGGGTCTCCGCTCACCTGTCCAGCGGGCCTCGGCGGCCAGCTGCTTCTTCGGCGACGCCGACGACGGTCAGGTCATGGTGATGGGTGGCGGCCCGGTGGCG
>DATDAP010000294.1:0-17819 GCA_036525335.1 Microlunatus sp.
CGGGTGGCCTTCTCCGTCGCGGTGCACATGAAGCCCGACATCTTGATGGTGGACGAGGCCCTGTCCACCGGCGACGCCCGCTTCCGGGCCAAGGCCAACGACAAGATGGCCGAGCTCCGCTCGTCGGCGCGGGCCATGTTCCTGGTCAGTCACGGGCTGAACAGCATCAAGGAGATGTGCACCGCCGCGATGTGGCTCGACAAGGGCAAGCTGATGATGGAGGGCGACCCCGAGACCGTCGTCGAGGAGTACAAGAAGTTCACCAAGGTGAAGAAGTCCGCGGCCACCGAGGACGACGTCTAGGGTCTCAGCCCGCCGAGTCGGCGTCGTTCCGGCCGGCGAACTCGTCGCCCAGCTTCTTCGGGGCCACCGCCAGCCAGGCGCCCGTGACCAGCTCTCCGAGCAGGGCCTCGTCCACCCGGTCCAGCCGGATCAGCACCGCCGGGTAGCCGTTGAAGTGCGGTGTCGTGAACGTGGCATCGTGTTCGGCGAGGATCGCCTCCTTCTCGGCCAGATCCTCCACCCGGGCCGCCAGGATCACCTCGTCCGGTGGCACCTCGATCTCGCCGGCCTCGGTGAGCAGCGTGCGATCCTTCTTGCTGAGCGGGCGCTCCCACACGAAGCCCTTGCCCTTGGTCTTGCCGCCGCTCTTCACGGCCCAGGACACGTTGCCGTACGAGGTGGTCTCCTCGGTCTCGGGCAGCGCCAGCGCGAGTCGCGCCACGTCGTCGAACGTCACCATGACGGCACTGTAGACGTAATGGTCCGGTGGCCGAGGTGCGTCAAAATCGCCCCGACCTGGCCCCTGAGGGCTCGACACGCCGGTGCGGGCATCAGTCAGGGGCCGTTTCTCCGCACGACCACGCGCCGACACCCCGCTGGGCCTCAGCCCTGGGCGAGCCTGCGGGCCAGGAACTCGGCCAGATCACCGGTCTCGCCGTCGCGGCCGCCCTTGCCGACGATCAGCGGCGGAGGCGACGGCCGCAGCTGCACGCCACGAAGCCTCTCCTTCAGCCCGCCGGGCACGGTGAGGATGTAGTAGCAACCATCCTCACCCACCGCGACCGACTGGTTCTTGCGCAGGTACCAGCCGCGCTTGTCGGTCTTCACTGCCTGACCGCTGTACAGGGTCGCCCGCAGCGGCTCGGCGGTGATCCCCGCCGCGACCACATCGACGAGAAACCGGTCGATGAGCACCTGTGCCTTGACGGATTCTGCCCGTTCGGCTCCGGCGGCCAGATCGGCGCGCAGGGCGGCCTCCTCGGCGCGGGACGTGCCGCGTCCTTCGGGAACCGACATGTGACCGACACTACTGCCCGGCCCGTCGGAGTGCATCCCATCACAAAGGGGCCGCTGACCGACACTTCCCCCATACACTCGAAGGGTTACCCAAAACCAACTTGTCCACCATGCAAGAAATCGAACCCGAGGAAGAGATGTCCGAGAACGCCCCCACCACGCCGGAGGCCCCGGCAACCCCACCGCGCAAGCGCCGACGATGGCTGAAGATCCTGCTGATCTCCGTCGCGGTGGTTGTCGTCGGGGCGGTGGCTGCGAGCGCGGCGTACATCTACTCCATCGACAAGAGCGTCACCCAGAACATCAAGCGACAGGACATCCTGCCGGCCGAGACACCGACCGCCCCCGGCCAGTCGGCCCGACCCAGTGCGGATCCCGAAGCCACCGGCGCGATGAACTTCGTGCTGCTCGGCTCCGACTCCCGAGATCCCGGCGACGCCGGTGCCGGTCGCAGCGACTCGATCATGGTGGTGCACCTGAACAAGGCGCACGACCAGGCGTACATCACCTCCTTTCCTCGGGACATGTGGGTCGACATCCCCGGGCACGGTAAGGGCAAGATCAACGCTGCCTTCGCGTACGGCGGCACACAGCTGATGGTGCAGACCCTGGAGAGCCTGCTGGGCACCCGGATGGACCACGTGGTGATGGTGGACTTCGAGGGCTTCATGAAGCTGACGGACTCCCTGGGCGGGGTGACGGTCAACAACAAGAACGCCTTCTCCTCGCACGGGTTCGACTACCCGAAGGGCGAGATCACCATCGCCGGCGAGGAAGCGCTCTGGTTCGTCCGTGAGCGCAAGAGCCTGCCCAACGGCGACCTCGACCGGGCCGAGAACCAACGGATGGTCATCAAGGCGATCGTGGCCAAGGGCCTGAGCCCGGAGATCGTGGCCAACCCGACCGCGTTCACCGGCTTCATCTCCGGTGTCGCGGAGCACGTCACCGTCGACTCCAGCCTGAGCGACCAGACGATCCGGGACCTCGCGCTCTCGCTGCGCCTGACCCCGTCCGACATCCACCTGTTGCAGGCCCCCATCTCCGGTTTCGGGACCTCCCCCGACGGCCAGTCCATCGACATCGTCGACGAGGCCCAGCTCGCGGCGCTCGGCAAGGCCATGAAGAAGGACACCATGGTCGCGTACGTGGAGAAGTACGGCGACAAGTAGCGCTCACGCCTAACCTCGACAGGTGGAGTTCGTCCGAAGTCTGCGGCAGCTGGTCCGGCACCGGCTGTTCCGGCGCCTACTGTCGGTGCGAGTCGCCACCCAGACCGCCGACGGTGTGCTGCAGGTCGCGCTCGCGTCGTTCGTCCTCTTCTCCCCGCAGCGCCAGCCCGACGCCGCCTCGGTGGCGACCGTGCTGGCCATCACCCTGCTGCCGTTCTCCATCCTGGGACCGTTCGTCGGCGTGGTGCTCGACCGCTGGTCCCGGCGACAGATCCTGGTCGTGCTCGACCTCGCCCGCGCCGCTCTGGCCGTCGGGCTGGCGATCCTGGTGGGGTCCGGGATCCGTACGGGTTGGTCGGACGCCGCGTTCTACGCCGGCGTGCTGGTGGCCATGAGTCTGAACCGGTTCCTGCTGGCCGCGTTGTCGGCGGCCCTGCCCCACACCATCGACGCCGGCGAGTACATGGTCGCCAACTCGGTGATGCCCACCATCGGGCCGCTCGGCACCGTGGTCGGCGTCGGGCTGGGGACCACCCTGCGAGTCGTGCTCGGCAACCAGATGCCCGACTACCGGGCGAACGCCGTACTGTTCACGCTGGCCGGTATCGGCTGGCTTGTCAGCATGGCGCTCGCCCTCCGGATCCCCCGCCACGCTCTGGGTCCCGACGAGCCGGACCCGGCCATCGCCCGCGACGTTGTCCGGGGACTGGTCGAGGCGCTCGCCCACCTGAGACAGCGCCGCGCCGCCGGGCTGGGGCTGATCACCATCGGTCTGCACCGGGTCGCCTACGGCATCGTCACCGTGGCGATGATCCTGGTCTTCCGCAACTACCTGAACGCCCCCACCGACGTGAACCCGGCCCTGGCCGACCTCGGGTTGCTCGCCGTCATCACGGCGGCCGGGTTCGTGGCGGCGGCGGCCGTCACCCCTCCGTTGAGTGTGCGCTGGGGCGTCCAGCGGCTCGTGGTGGTCGCCTTCGTCGCCTCCGCCGTCTTCCAGCTGCTGCCGGGGGCGATCTTCGCGAAGGTGCCGCTGCTGGTCGCCGGGTTCCTGCTCGGGATCACCGCCCAGAGCATCAAGCTGTGCGTCGACACCCTCGTCCAAGCGCACGTCGACGACGAGTTCAAGGGCCGGGTCTTCGTGATCTACGACATGATCTTCAACGTCGCCCTGGTCGTGGCGGCCGGGATCGGGGCCCTGATCCTGCCGGCGAACGGGGTGTCGGTGCCGATCATCGTCGGGTTGGCTGTCGCCTACGCCGTGCTCGGGGTCTGGTTCGCCCTGGTCACCCGGAACCTGTCGATGGACGAGGGCACGGAGTCCCTCCGCGGCGAGACTCCGGCCTCGGACTCCGTCACCGGCTCCTGACTCCCACTCCGCGTGTGTTGCAGCACCAGCGAAGTCGGGGCCGGGCGCCCGAGGAAATGTCAGGAGCGGGCGGCCCACCAGGCGCGGAGGGCTTGTTCGGCTCGCTCGGGGCCCAGCGGGCCCTCGTCGATCCGGAGCTCCAGCAGGAACCGGTAGGCCTCGCCGACCTCGCGACCGGGCGTGAGGCCCAGGATCGCCATGATCTGGGTGCCGTCCAGCTCCGGCCGCAGGGAGGCGATCTCCTCCTCCTCGGCCAGCTCGTCGATCCGCGCCTCGAGCTCGTCGTACGCACGCCGCAGCCGGTCGGCCTTGGCCCGGTTCCGGGTGGTGCAGTCCGCTCGGGTCAGCACGTGCAGCCGCGCCACCTGGTCGCCCGCGTCGCGGACGTAGCGGCGGACGGCGGAGTCGGTCCACTGCCCTTCGCCGTACCCGTGGAAGCGCAGGTGGAGCTCGATAAGCTTGGCGACGGCATCCACCTGGTCGGCGCTGAAGCGCAGCGCGGTCAACCGCTTCCTGGCCAGCTTCGCGCCCACCACGTCGTGGTGGTGGAACGACACCTTCCCTCCGGCCTCGAACTTCCGGGTGGCCGGCTTGCCGATGTCGTGCAGCACCGCGGCCAGCCGACTGACCAGGTCCGGGCGGTCCGACAGCCGCGGCTCCAGGTCGATGGCCTGCTCGAGCACGGTCAAACTGTGCTCGTACACGTCCTTGTGCCGGTGGTGCTCGTCCCGCTCGAGTCGAAGCGCCGGCAGCTCGGGCAGCACCCGATCGGCCAGCCCGGTGTGCACCAACAGCCCCAGTCCCGCGCGTGGGCGATCGGTGAGCAGCAGCTTGGACAGCTCGTCGCGGACCCGCTCGGCGGACACGATGGCGATCCGGTCGGCCATCGCCGCCATCGCCGCGATCACCCGCGGTGCGGGGGTGAAGAGTAGCTGGGAGGTGAATCGGGCCGCGCGCATCATCCGCAGCGGATCGTCGTTGAACGACTGCTCCGGTGTGCCCGGGGTGTCGATGACCTGGGCGGCCAGATGGACCAGACCACCGTACGGATCCAGGAACCGCTTGCTCGGCAGCTCGACCGCCATCGCGTTCACCGTGAAGTCCCGCCGGATGAGATCGCCCTCCAGGCTGTCGCCGAAGCGGACCTGCGGCTTACGGCTGTCGGCGACGTAGACGTCGGAGCGGAAGGTGGTCACCTCGATGACCCAGCTGACGACCTCGACGTCGGCGCCCGAGGCCCCGTCCGCCGGCTCGTCCACCCGGCAGCCGACCGTGCCGAACTCCTTGCCGATGGTCCAGACGGCGGGCGTCACCCTCCGCAGGATCGCCTCGATGTCGTCGGGCCGGGCGTCGGTGGTGAAATCGAGGTCGTGTCCGAGCTCTCCGCGCAGGGCGTCCCGGACACTTCCGCCGACGAGATAGAGCGTGTGTCCGGCTTCGGCGAACTCCTCACCCAGGCGGTCGGCGATCGGAGCGATCCGCAACAGCTCGGCCACCGCGTTCGCCTGCGCACGGGTCAACCGATCTGCTCCAGACACGGGGGACGATGCTAGCCGCTCCACGGGACGCGACCCGACACTTCGGTCCCCCGCGGTGTGCTCATGCACGAATCGGCCGAGCACCCAGGCCCGATCACTACACTCCACGGGGTGACGTGGGGACGCTGGTGAGGGCCGTACGGACGCTGCTGACCGCCCTGGTGGTCGCGGTGACCGGTCTTCCTGCGCTCCTCGCCACACCTGCCGCCGTCGCCGCGGAGCCGGAGTCGTGGGCCCGCGTCAGCATCGACGCCATCAGCCCTGCCCTGCCGTCCCGGGACGAGCCGAACCGGAAAGTCACCATCTCCGGGCGGATCACCAACACCTCCGACGTCGAGCTGTCCAACCTCCAGGTCGCCTTCTGGCGCTCACTCGACCCCATCCAGACGGCCGAGGGCATGACCACCGCCCTCGCCTCGGCGGCGAACGACCCGTTGGGCGCGCGAGCCCAGAGCGGGTCGCTGTACGTCAACGTGCCCTCCGAAGCCGACCGCACTCTCGAGCCGGACGAGTCGACCACGTTCACCATCTCGGCGACCCTGGCGCAGCTCGAGCTACCCGACATCGACGGGGCCTACCTGGTCGGGGTGCACCTGCGCGGGCGGGTCGACGGAGCCGGTCCAGACGTCACCGTCGGCCGTGCACGAACGTTCCTGCCCGTCGTCTCGAAGGCACCGAAGGAGACCGTCCGCCAGACCTCCATCGTGGTCCTGACCAGTCGCCCGAGCCTGCTGCGCACCGGCTACCTCCTGGACGACCACCTGGTCGACGAGCTGGGCGGTCAGGGACGACTGACTCGGCTGCTGGAGGCCGCCGGGGCCAAGAACACCAGCTTCGCGATCGACCCGGCCCTGGTCCAGGAGGTTCAGACCATGGTCACCGACTACCGGGTGCTGAGCACCGACGGGACGACCCGGGAAGGCGTCGGCGCCGCCGAGGCCCAGACCTGGCTGACCAGACTCAGCGGTCTGATCAGCACCGGCGACGGTTACCGGCTGCCGTACGGCAACCCCGACATCGCAGCCCTCGTGCACCAGGACGCGACGGCGCAGCTGACAGATGCCGTGCGGATCGGCGCCCTGGTCCCGGCCACGGCGAGTCTGCCGCTGCTGATCCTGCCCGGCAACGGCACCGCTGACGAGGAGACGGTGCAGGCCGCGGCCGCGCTCGATCCGGCGGCCATCCTGCTCTCCGACGCGACCATCCGGACGACGGCCGACTCCCCCGTCCTGGAAGGTCCGGACGGGGCGACCCTGGTCCGCTACACCGCCGGCGCGTCCGGCGGGGGGCCCGGCCCTGCGCCACGCAACACCCCGGCCAAGGTGCAGCAGCGGATGCTGTCGGACACCTGGATCGCCGCCCGGTCCGCGCCCGCCGGGTCGCCGGCAGGCCGCGTACGGCTGATCACCGACCCGAACCAGACGGCGGGCACGGACAACGAGGTGACGGCCCCCTGGCTGGCCGCCGCCACCCTCACCCAGCTGCTGGCGGCGACACCCGTCGCCTGGTCCGGCGAGTACCGCTACACCGAGAACGCCCGCGGCAAGGAGCTCACCGGGGCTCAGCTCGCGGCCGCGCAGCAGCTCGGCGAGCAGTACGACACCTACGCCGATCTGCTGGTCGAGCCGAGGACCGCCCGGGCGGAGGCAGCGATCGCCCTGCCCCGGAGCGTGAGCGTCAGCTGGCGGGGCGACGCCACCGGGTCGCAGCGCTACACGTCCACCGTCGCGGACTACCTGAACGAGGTGCTGTACGAGAAGATCTCGATCAGCGTCACCCCGAAGCTGAGCACCACCGGCCGCTCGGGTACCTTCCCCATCACGGTCAAGAACGACCTTCCCCCTGGTACGGACCCCGACACGAACGCGATCAAGGTCAAGATCGTGTTCGGCTCGACGGCCAGCCAGCGCCTGACCGTGGCGCCGCTGCAGATCGCCAGGGTCGATGCCGGCGGCCGGACCGTGACCACCGACGCCCAGGTGCAGGCCGAGACCAACGGCAGCGTCAAGGTACGGGCTCATTTGCAGACGGAGAACGGGACGCCGGTCGGCCGCGCCAAAGTGGTGGAGATCACGGCCACCCAAGCGGGCACGATCGGCTGGCTGATCGCCATCGCCGCCGGGATCGTGCTGGTCGGCACCACGGTGCTGCGCATCCGTCAGGTCGGCAAGGAGCGGGCGGCGCAGGAGCACGAGCCGGAGCCGCTCCAGGTCTCGCGACCAGCGGACCCCACCGAGGCCGGGGAGACCACCAAGGACTCCCTCGATGTCTGAGTCGGGCCCGGACTCCGGCCGCTCTGTGTCGGCCGTTGATCCGGCCGACCCCGCCCCACCCGAGGACCCCTCGGCGGCGGCGCGCTCCACCGACGCGTCCGCGACCTCCGACCGCCAGGCCCGCTCCCGGTTGATCTCCTCGGGCGCGGTGATGGCCGCTGGTACGGCCGTCTCCCGGGTGCTGGGTTTCGGCCGGTTCGTCCTGCTGGTCATCCTGTTCGGCAACGGCACCCGGCAGGCCGACATGTTCACCCTGGCCAACACCGTGCCGAACAGCATGTACATCCTGCTCGCGGGCGGGGTGCTGAACACCGTTCTCGTGCCGCAGATCGTCCGGGCGGTGAAGAAGGACGCGGATCGGGGCGAGGCCTACACGAACCGGATCATGACGCTGGGGTTGATGGCCCTGTTCGTCATCACCCTGGCACTCACCCTGGCCGCGCCGGCCATCATCGCGCTCTACTCCGCCGGCGGCTGGAAGGATCCGGCCGTCGCCGCGCAGTACCAGTCGATGGTCGCGCTGGCGTACTACTGTATGCCGCAGGTGTTCTTCTACGGCGCCTTCGTGCTGGCCGGGCAGGTGCTGAACTCCCGCGACCGGTTCGGTCCGATGATGTGGGCGCCGATCGCCAACAACGTCGTCTCCATCGCCGTCCTGCTGCTGTTCCTGGTCACCTTCGGCCAGACCGACACCGGCGCTGCCTTCACCCCCGGCCAGGAGGCGCTGCTGGGCATCGGCTCCACCGTCGGAGTCGCCGCCCAGGCGGCCATCCTGGTGCCGTACCTGCGCTCGTCCGGCTACCGCTTCCAGCCGCGGTTCGACTTCCGGCACACCGGGCTCGGACACACCCTCCGGCTCGCCAAGTGGGTGCTGGGGTACGTGCTGGTCACGCAGCTCGCGTTGATCGTGGTGAACAAGGTGGCCACCGCCGCGACGATCAGTCAGGAAGGCGGCGGCGGGCTGGCGGCCTACGGTTACGCCTACGCGATCTGGATCCTCCCGCACTCGCTGATCACCGTCTCGCTGGCCACGGCGATGCTGCCGAGCGCCTCGCGGCTGGCCGCGGCCGGGGACCTGGAGGGTGTCGCCGACGAGGCGACCCGCACCATGCGACTGGCTCTGTCGGTGCTGGTCCCGACCTCGGTGGCGATGGTCGTCCTCGGGCTGCCGATCGCCCGACTCATCTTCGGCTTCGGCGCGGGCGCCGAGGACTGGCAGTACACCGGGTACGCGTTGATGGCGCTCGGTCTCGGCCTGGTGCCGTTCACCCTCCAGTACGTCTGCCTGCGCGCCTTCTACGCGCTGGAGAACACCAAGACCCCCTTTCTCATCCAGATCGTCATCGCCGGCGCCAACGTGATCATCGGGGTCGGGGTGGTGGTTGCGCTGGACTCCGCACCGCTGGTGGCGGCCGGGCTGGCGCTGGGCTACTCCCTCGCGTACGTGCTCGGGGTCGGGATCTCCTTCCGTCGGCTGCAGAAAGCCCTGCCCGCTCTCGCCCTGCGGCCGATCCTCGCTCTGATCGGTCGCACCCTCATCGCCGCCGCTCCGGCCGCGCTCGCGGCCTGGCTGATCCTGCGCGTCCTCGACGCCGACAGCCAGCTGCTGCGCGCGCTCGCCCTGGCCGTCGCCGGGCTGGTCGCCGCCGTCCTGTACGCCGTGGTGGCCAAGCTGCTGCGGATCCGCGAAGTGACCGACATCGTGAGCACCGTGCTGCGTCGTGGTCCACGGGGTGGCGACTCGGGCCGGCCGCCCGGCGGACCGACCGATGACGGCAACCCCACGGCTGCCGTGGCGGAGGAGGCCATCGAGGCGGATGGGGCGGAGGAGGCCATCGAGGCAGATGGGGCGATGGCGACCAGTGGGGCGGCGGACACCAGTGGGGTCGAGGAGACGACCACCATGCGGACGACGGCAGACGATCGCGGCGGTTACGGCGATTCCACCGTGGTAGGGCCCGCCCCCTCACCTACCATCGGGGCATCCGCCGACCCCACTCCAGTGGCCGGCCCGACCGAGAACGCGGATCCCATGGTCACCTTTGCCGGCGTGAGCAGGATGTCGGGCCCGGCGTCCGCCCCGCCCGCCGCACCCGGTCCGACCGACGTGCTCGGCGGAGTGCCGGCCACACCCCATCCGTCACCCGACCTGCCTGGTGACGACGGATCCACCGACCGCAGCGACGGCGCCGACAGCCTCACGCCCGACTCCTCCCCGAGCACCCTCCCCCGGATCATGACCAGCGCCGGCACGGTGCTCGGCTACCGGTACCGGATGGAGGAGCTGCTCGCCGAGTCGGCCCGCTCGGTCACCTGGCGGGCCTTCGATCTCGTGCTGTCCCGTTCGGTGGTGGTCCACCTGTTGGCCCCCCTCGACCCCGAGGCGCCGGACATCCTCGAGACCGCCCGCCGCGCCTCGCTGGCCGTCGACTCCCGCTTCCTCCGCGTCCTCGACGCTGTCCACAGCGACGATCCCGAGCTCGGTTCCTACGTCGTCTGCGAGTACGCGGTCGGCCGCTCGCTCGAGGTGCTGCTGAGCCACGGCCCGCTGTCCGGGCTGGAATCGGCCTGGGTGGTGCGCGAGGTCGCCGACGCCCTGTCCGGCGTGCACGGCGTCGGCCTCCACCACCAGCGGATCAACCCGGACACCGTCATCCTGACCCCCGATGGTCACGTGAAGATCGTCGGTCTGCTGATCGAAGCGGCCCTGAGGCCGGCTCCCGGCAACGCCCTGCCGCGCACCCCCCAGCTCGACCCCGAGCAGGCCGACGTGGTCGATCTGGGTCGGCTGCTCTACGGCTGTCTCGTCTCCCGCTGGCCGGGTGGCCCCGCCTTCAGTCTGCCCGCCGCGCCGGTCGCCGGTCGACACCTGATGAGTCCACGCCAGGTCCGAGCGGGGGTCTCCCCCGCGCTCGACGTGGTCTGCGACCAGATCCTGGGCGACCCGCCGAGACACCGCGCCGTCCGGCTGGCCTCGGCCAACGACGTCGTCAACGCACTGACCAAGGTGCTCGGATCGGCCGACGCCTCCGCCGACCTCGAGCGGCGACTGCGGCAGCCGATCCCCAAGGTGACGTCCACCCCCCCGATCACCATCCCGTTGCACGCTCGCTCCGCCGGGTCCAGCACCTCGCCGATCACCCGGTCGGCCCTCAGTCCATCCCGCTCGGAGAACGAGGACTCGGTCCGGGTCACCCTGATCCGCCAACCGACCCCGCCACCCCCCACCCGACCGCTGCGTCGAGCGGGTAACAAATCTGGCCCGGGCCACCCGCGACGCTGGCTGGCGCTCGTCGCCGCCATGGGTCTGCTGCTGCTCGCGACCGGCATCGGCTCGGCCGTCATCCTCAACCAGCGCGAGGGCACGCCCCAACCCGGCCAGCAGAACACGGCGAGTCAGCCCGGTGCGGGTCCGACCGCCGGACCGCTCCAGATCAGCGGTGTCCGCACCTTCGATCCCCAGGGCGACCCGCCCAACGACGAGAACAACGGTGAGGCCAAGCTGGCCGTCGACGGCAACGTCGAGACCCGCTGGCGCACCGTGAAGTACCTGGGTAACCCGAAGCTCGGTGGTCTGAAGCGAGGGGTCGGCCTGATCGTCGACCTCGGCAAGCCCGTCGCGGTCAGCAAGGTCGACCTGCGGCTCAGCGGCAACGGCACGAGCGTCGAGATCCGGGTGCCGAAGACCGACCCGGCGACCGTGACGAAAGCGCCGATCAAGTCCGACAGCCAGTGGCGTACCGTAGGCAAGCAAGCCAAGGCAGGGTCGTCGGCGACGATCGGCCTCAAGGACCCGGTGACCACGAGGTTCGTCCTGGTCTACCTGACCTCCTTGCCGAAGGAGAGCGGCGGCTATCGAGGCGGAATCTACGAGGTCGGGGTGGTGTAGTTGGTGCGCGGTGGCGCGGGTGCTCCCACGAGCCCCCCAGACGTCGCCCGACCCGTCACTGCGCTACCGAACCCGGTCCCAGCGGCCGATTCGATCGCACCCTCCGATGCCGATCTGCTCGCCGCTCACGTCACCGGTGACCCGAACGCGTTCACCACGCTGGTGCACCGACACCAGCACCGCCTGTGGGCCGTGGCCCTACGCATGATGCGCAACCCGCACGACGCCGCCGATGCACTGCAGGATGCCTACCTGGCCGCCTTCCGCCGGGCCGACGGGTTCCGCGGCGATGCCCGGGTGAGCACCTGGCTGCACCGGATCGTCGTCAACGCCTGCCTTGACCGGTTGCGGAAGCAGCAGCGCCGGCAGGCCGAGCAGCCGCTGCCCGCCGATCCGGACCGGAGCGCCGAGCTCGTGGCCGAGTCGGCCCCGGACCCCGTGGAGCAGCAGGAGCTGCGCCTTGACCTGGCCGCGGCCCTGGCCCAGCTCAACGACGACCAGCGGGTCGCGCTGGTGCTGGTCGACGTCGAGGGCTATCCGGTCGATGAGGTCGCGGCGATCCTGGGGGTTCCCGCCGGGACGGTGAAGAGTCGCTGCGCCCGCGGGCGCGCTCGGCTGGCCCTGCTGCTGCGAGGCCGACGGGGTGAGATCTGATGGCACAGCCGTTGGTGCTGTCCTACAACTGGCGGGCGCCGCTGGTGTTCGCCAGCGTGGGCCTGGTCGCCTGCCTCGGCATCCTGGTCCGCGGACGTGCCGTGGGTTGGCTGTCGGCCGCGGTGGTCCTGGTGCTGTGCTGGGCGGCGTACTGCGTCGTGGTCTGGTTGCGGACCCGGTCGTACCTGCTGGTCGAGGGACCGGTGCTGACCACTCGACGATGGCGGACCTACGAACGGGTCGAGGGGTCGCAGCTGCGGGCGGTGAAGGAGCTGCCCACCCCAGCCGGCCCCTCGTACCGGCTGGACGTCGAGCGGGGCGGCCGGTCGGGGCGGGTGACGGTGCCGACCGCGCTGCTGCTCCGAGGGCCTTCGACCCTGTTCACATGGATACTGGCGCAGGCGCCGGACGCGACGCTGGACAAGAGATCGCGACGTACGCTCGAGCTGCTCCAGACCCGGGGGCTGGTCGAATGACCACCCCACCGCTTCCCCCGGACGAGCCTGTCGCTCCGGCCGCACCGGAGCCGGGGTCGCCGACCGACCAGGAAACCCCGATGCCCGACCATCTCGCGCTCGACCATCTCGCGCTCGACGATCTCGCCGACCTCGCCGTCGGGGAGCTGCCGGTCGACGCGTCGGTGGCGGCCGAGGAGCACCTGGCGGTGTGCGGGTCGTGTCGGGCGGACCTCGCCGAGCTGAGCGCCGACCTGGAGACGATCTCCGGGCAGCTGGCTGCGCTACCCACGCCGACCCTGCCGGTCACCGTCGCCGCGCAGCTCGATCGGGTGCTGGCCGGAGAGGAAGCGACCGTGGTGCCGTTCCGCCGGTCGGCGCCCCTCAAGGCGCCGGCCTCGGCCAGCTACGTGAAGCAGACCGGTGTGGTCCGCCTCATGCTGGCCGCCGCGGCGGCGGCCGCCGTGGTCGGGTTCGGCGGCTACGTCCTCAGTGCCAGCGCCGGACTCAACGAGCCGTCGGCACTCTCCCCGACCCAGGTCCACCAGGCTGCCCTGGCCGAGCAGGCCAAGAACCTTGCCCAGAACCGCGACCTCGATCCACACCTGTTCTCCGCCGCCTGGCGGTGCGCCCGCCAGGTCACCGCCGGCCGGATCACGGGGATCACCCCGGTCTACGTGGCTGGTGAGGAGAACTATCTCGTCTCCACCCGGGCGAGCGGACGCACGTACGCGACGTTGGTGACCGGATGTGGCGAGACCCCGACATCCGGCGAGCGGGTCGAGCTCTCGGAATAGCGCGCCGTTGCTCCACGTTGGGCGGACTGTAGGGCCGAAAGACCGCTGTAAGGTTCCACCACCGGCACGGCGGACGACCTACGGACGCAGTCTGAGCACACGAGATTCGAGAGCAGGACGGATGACCCACACCCCCACCGACGTTCGCGATGTCATCATCGTGGGCAGCGGACCGGCCGGCTACACCGCCGCCGTGTACGCGGCCCGGGCCGACCTGAAGCCGCTCGTCTTCGAGGGTTCGATCACGGCGGGTGGTGCGCTGATGAACACCACCGACGTGGAGAACTTCCCCGGTTTCCGGGACGGCATCATGGGCCCGGAGCTGATGGAGAACATGCGGGCCCAGGCCGAGCGCTTCGGCGCCGAGCTGGTCACCGAGGACATCACCGAGATGGACCTGACCGGACCGATCAAGACGGTCACCGACGCGTACGGCAAGACGGTCGCGGCCCGCACCGTGATCCTGGCGACGGGGTCGGCGTACCGCAAGCTCGGCATCGCCGACGAGGACCGGCTGTCCGGTCACGGCGTCTCCTGGTGCGCGACCTGCGACGGCTTCTTCTTCCGCGACAAGGACATCGCCGTGGTGGGTGGCGGCGACTCCGCGATGGAGGAGGCCACCTTCCTCAGCCGGTTCGCCAAGTCGGTGACGATCATCCACCGCCGCGACCACCTGCGGGCCAGCAAGATCATGGCCAGCCGGGCCGAGAACGACCCCAAGATCTCCTTCGCCTGGAACAGCGCGGTCACCGAGCTGCACGGGTCGAAGTCGCTGGAGTCGGTGACGCTGCGCGACACCGAGACCGACGAGGAGCGTGAGCTCGCCATTCAGGGGCTGTTCATCGCCATCGGCCACGACCCGCGGTCGGAGCTCCTCCGACACCAGGTCGAGACCGACTCCGAGGGCTACGTCCTCACCGATGGCAAGAGCACCCGGACCAACCTGTCCGGGGTGTTCGCGTGTGGCGACCTGGTCGACCACACGTACCGGCAGGCCATCACCGCCGCCGGCACCGGGTGCTCCGCGGCTCTGGATGCCGAGAAGTACCTGGCCGACCTGCACGACACCGCCGACTACGTCGCCGCCCTGGCCGACACCGTCACCGTCTGACGCCTTCACACGTAGGAGCACGCACATGGGAACTGTCAACGACGTCACGGACGCCACCTTCGACGAGGTCGTCCTCAAGTCCGACAAGCCGGTCCTGGTCGACTACTGGGCCGACTGGTGCGGCCCCTGCAAGCAGGTAGCTCCGATCATCGAGGAGCTGGCCAACACCCATGGTGACAAGGTCACCTTCGTGAAGATGGACACCAACACCAACCCGGTGACCCCGGCCAACAACCACGTCCTCGGTCTGCCGACCATCCAGGTGTACGTAGGTGGCGAGCTGGTCAAGGCGTTCAAGGGCGCCAAGCCGAAGTCGGTGCTGCTGAAGGCCATCGAGGAGTACCTCTGATCCTCCTCGGCTGACGACGTGGATTTCGTGTCCACACCCTCGGTGGGGGCGTAGATTCGGACGACGTGACGGCGGAGAAGATCGACAACCTGATCGGGGACCCCGGTCCGACGCGGGTGGCCGCGCTGGACGCGTTCGGTCGAGGCGACATCGACCTGGCCGGTGGCAAGGCGGCGAACCTCGGTGAGCTGGTTCGGTCGGGTCTGCCGGTGCCGCCCGGTTTCGTGGTGACCACGGCCGCCTATCGGGAGTTCGTCGACACCCACCACCTGCGCGACCGGATCGTCGCCCTGGTGCCGGCCTCCGCCGACGCCGATCCGAGCGCGTACGAGCTCGCGGCCCACGCGATCGGGGACCTGTTCAGCGCCGGCCGTGTGCCGGACGATCTCGCCGCGGCGATCGTCGGGGCCTATCGCGAGCTGGGCGGGAACGCCGTGGCCGTGCGCTCCTCGGCGACGGCCGAGGACCTCGAGGGTGCCAGCTTCGCCGGCCAACAGGACACCTTTCTGAACATCACCGGCCCGGAGGCGGTGCTGGATGCCGTACGCCGGTGCTGGGCCTCGCTGTGGACCGCGCGGGCCATGGCCTACCGCGCTCGGCAGGACATCGACCCGGCCGAAGTGAGTCTCGCCGTCGTGGTCCAGGAGCTCGTCGACGCCGAGTCCGCGGGCGTGATGTTCACCGCCGACCCGAGCACCGGGCGGCGCGATGCGGTGCTGATCAGTGCGGCCTGGGGGCTGGGCGAGGCCGTGGTCGGCGGTCTGGTCAACACCGACCAGCTCACCCTGGTCGGGTCCGAGCTGATCGTGACCGATCGCCAGACCGCGGACAAGGCGGTGCAGACCGTCCGCACCCCCGACGGCACCGGGGAGACCGCGGTGCCGGCCGACCGGCGTCGGGTCTCGGTCCTGGATGACGAGGCCGCGCGGGAGCTGGCCGGGCTGGGTCGTCGGATCGCGGACCACTTCGGGTCGCCGCAGGACATCGAGTGGGTGCGGACCGATGACGGTGGGTTGCGGATCGTGCAGTCCCGACCCATCACCGCCCTCCCCGACCCGATCGGGCCGGTGCCGACCGACTGGACGGTTCCCCTCGAGCACTCGTACTACTTTCGGGCGAGCATCGTCGAGCAGCTGCCGGATCCGTTGACCCCGCTCTTCGCCGACGTCATCGACCTCGCCGTCACGCGATCCCTGAGCACCTTGATGAACGAGATCCTGGGACGCGACGCCGTCCGCCCGGGCGACGTGGGACTGCCGACGATCAACGGCTACGCCTACTACCGGTACGGCAACGCAGGTATGGCGCGCATGCTGCGCAGCACCCCCCAGGCCTTCCGAGGCGCGTACGGCAAGCGCGGCTTCGGCGGCCGAGAACGCTGGGAGACGGTGTCCCGCCCGGCCTACCAGGCGGCCGTCGACAGCTGGCGACCGCGGATCCTCGCCGAGCTCTCGGCGGCGGAGCTGCTGGACGGAGTGGCCGAGCTGGTAGAGGCCGGCGCCACCTACTACACCGCCGTGCAGACCATCATCCCGATCGCCGCCACCAGCGAGATCGTGCTGACCGGGTACTACGACTCCTTCGTCCGGCGGGATGGCGACCCGCCCGCGTCGGCGCTGTTGGTCGGCTACGACAGTGAGCCGATCCGGGCGGAGCGGTCGCTGTGGGACCTGGCCCGCTGGGTCCGCGAACGGCCCGAGCTCGTGGCTTGGTTGACCGCGACGCCGGCGACCGACGTCGTCCGCGACCTCGCGCTGGGTCGGACCGGGGAGCTGACGCCGGCAGCCGCCCTCCCTGGGGCCGAGGAGTTCGTCCAACGGTTCGCTACCCACCTCGACGAGTACGGGCACGCGGTCTACAACCTCGACTTCGCCAACCCGGTGCCGGCCGACGACCCGGACCCCCTGATCGACGTGGTGCGCCTCTATCTGAGCGGCCAGGCCACCGACCCGTACGAGCGGCAGCGCCGGTTGCAGCAGAAGCGCGACGCGGCCACCGTGGTGATCCGACGTCGGCTGGACCCGGTACGCCGCAGCACCTTCGACGCCCTGCTGCGCCGGGCCCAGGCGATCGCCCCGATCCGGGAGGACGCGCTCGCCGACGTGGGCCTGGCCTGGCCGCAGCTCCGCCGGATGCTGGCCGAGCTGGGCCACCGGCTCGTCGCCGCGGGCGCGATCGACCGGCCCGACGACGTCTACTGGTGCCGCCGCCCGGAGATCGAGGGCGCGCTCGAGACCCCTCAGGATCTACGGCGACCGATCGAGCAGCGCCGCGAGATCTGGCGGGGTCAGCGCCGAGCCACGCCCCCGCAGCTACTGCCCCAGGGCACCTGGATGGATCGGCTGGGCACGATGATGCCGGCAACCACCGCCGATCAGACCGGTGACGTGCTGACCGGGATCGGCGCCAGTGCCGGCCGGGTCACCGCGACCGGCCGGGTGCTGTCCGGACCCGCCGACTTCGCGCGGCTGCAGCTCGGGGAGGTGCTGGTCGCCTCGATCACCACCCCGGCCTGGACATCCCTGTTCGCCCGCGCCGGGGCGGTGGTCACCGACATCGGGGGTCCACTGAGTCACAGCTCGATCGTCGCCCGGGAGTACGGCATCCCGGCTGTGCTCGGCACCGCAGTGGCCACCCGCCGGATCACCGACGGCCAGCAGATCACCGTGGACGGCGACCAGGGCCGGGTCTACCTCGCCGATCCGGGGGCGGCGCTGTCACCGGTGGCACACCGCCGGCTGAACCGCTGGTTGATCGCGGTCGGCAGCGTCGCCGCAGTCACCGGGGTGGTCGCGGCCGCAGTGGTCCGGCGCCGTCACCTTCGCTGACCGTCGGACGGCCCCGACCGAGGAGCAGCCGGATCGCCGATCAGAAGCCGTCCGGGCAGTACGGCCGCTGGGGCCAGTCGAAGGCCAT